>DASXBJ010000130.1:0-42344 GCA_036491755.1 Candidatus Dormiibacterota bacterium | reverse complement strand
CGACGCAAGGTCCCGCCTGGTGGTCGACGTGATGGCCGTTCTCTTCCTGGCCAGCGGCTACGGCCTCATCATGTTCCGCGACACCTTCGTACCCCTCCGACCCCCGGTCCGCCTGCTGATCCGGGCCGCGATCGTGACAGTTGGAATCGTGGCTATCGCGTCGCAGCTGCCGGCCAGCCCCGCGCAGGCTCACACGGCTCTGCAGAACGCGGTGGTGGTCGCGGTCGTGGCTGTGTGGGCCGCCTGCCTGCTGGAACCGATGGCCACGTTCTGGCTGGCTTCGAGAGGCACGCCCGCAGTGGAGAGCGCCCGCTTGCGGGCCCTCGCCCTCGGCACCGCCGGCCTGCTTGGCGTCGTCGTCGTGGGGTCGTTGACCAGCGTGGCCGGAGGTCAGACCGCCACGCTGTTGATCGACCTTGTCACGCTCGTGACGCTTCCGGTGCTCTACGTAGCCTTCTTCCCACCCGTGTGGTTGCGGCGGATTTGGTGGCAACCGGAAGAAGATCAGTTCCGCCGAGCGCTCCATGACCTGCTCCTCTACAGCCCCGACCGCAGGACGCTCGCCCAGCGGGCGCTGGGCTGGGCCGCACGGCTCGTCGGCGGCGACGCCGGATACGTCATCGACCCTGATGGCTCGATCCTGGCATCAAGGCAGATATCCGCCGAAGAGGCGGAGATCGAAGCGCCCGAGATGCGCGAGCTGTACCGCTCGGGCGACGGCCACGCGCCGCTGCGAAAGGGCTCGACCGTGGTCCTGCCTCTCGACCTCCAGGAGGGCCGTGGCGCGATCGTCATCGCCACTGGCCGCATCACCCCACTGTTCGGCGACGATGAGATGAACCGGCTGCAGCAGTACGCGAGCAGCATCAGCGCGGGGCTCGAGCGGGTGGCACTGACTGCGCGCGTGCAGGCGTTGGAACGAGCCAAGAGCGAGTTTTTGAGCGTCGCCTCGCACGAGCTGCGGGGCCCGATGACTGTCATCAAGGGATACCTGACGATGCTCGAGGCAGGCTCCCTCGGCGATATTCCGGCCCGCGCGCGTTCGGTCCTTCCGCTACTGATATCCAAGTCCGACGAGGTGAACTGGATGCTCGAGCAGATGGTCGAGGCTTCGCGTCTGGAGGAAGGCAGGCTGGCTCTGAAGAAGCGCCGCCTTGACATAGTGGATCTCGTCCGAGCGGCCACGGAGGGCGTGAAGATGCTGGTGACCGGGCATGACCTGAACATCGTCCTGCCCAAGGCCCGGCTGGACGCGGAGGTCGATCCCGATCGGTTCCAGATCGTTGTCCGCAACCTTCTGACCAACGCCTCCAAATATTCGCCTGCAGGCACCGAGATCAAAGTCGCGGTCCGCCGCGATGGAGGCTCTGGGGTCGTGGCCGTGACGGACCACGGCGGCGGCATTTCGCCTGAGAACCAGGCCCACCTGTTCACGCGCTTTGCCCGCCTCAAGTCGACGCAGCACGTCCACGGCACAGGCCTCGGCCTGTGGTTGTCGAGAGAGATCGCGCGCATGCACGACGGCGACCTGACGGTGCAGTCCGCTGTCGGCCAGGGTTCGACCTTCGAGTTCACGGTGCCTGCGACGAACTAATCTCAGCGGCATGCGCCCCGACGCGCAGTCGAGATTCGAGCTTGACCGCCCCCTGAACCTGTCGCTGACTCTTGGCCCCATCGGCTTTGGACCGTGGCTGCGCGCCGACCCGGCCGAAGCGTGGAGGGCGGCGCGCACCCCGCTCGGGCCGGCGACCATTCACCTCAAGCACGATGGGCGTGCGGTTGCGGCGGAGGCGTGGGGTCAGGGCGCGGAATGGGCGGTCGAGCGGGCGCCGCTCCTGTGCGGCCAGGCGGACGATGACAGCGGGTTCCGGCCGGACCATCCGCTGCTCCGGCGCCTGCACCGCTCCCACATCGGCCTGCGCGTGCTCCGCACCGACAGGGTGTTCGAAGCGGCTCTGCCGGTGATCCTCGGCCAGCTGGTGACCACCATCGAAGCCCACGCCTCGTACCGCGGCCTGGTCACCGCCCTCGGCGAGCCTGCGCCCGGCCCGATGGTCATGCGCCTGCCACCGCCACCGGATGTTCTCGCGAGCATGCCCTACTGGTCGTATCACCGTTTCGGGATTGAGCGCCGCCGGGCGCAGGTCATCATCCGCGCCGCCAGGAGCGTCAAGCGCCTGGAGGAGATCGTGGGCATGAATCGTGCCGCCGCCTACTGGCGAATGGAGGCGTTCCCCGGCATCGGGCCCTGGACGGCCGCCAAAGTTGCCCTGGTCGCCCTCGGCGACGCGGACTCAGTCCCGGTTGGCGACTACCACCTGCCGCACGCCATCGGGTTCGCGCTGGAGGGCACGCCGCGCTCGACCGATGAGCGGATGCTGGAGCTGCTCGACCCCTACCGCGGACATCGCGCTCGCGTGATCCGTCTGATCACCCTGGCGGGCATCGGCGCGCCGCGCTATGGGCCCCACGCGCCCCTGCGAGACATCGCCCACATCTAGTCCCGCTCGAGCTTCGCGAGCTCCTCTTCCACCAGCGTGATGAGCTCGTGCATGCCGTCGTGGTCGAAAACGAGACGAGCCCCGGCGGCCTCGAACAGCTCTGACAGCGGGCGCGTTGCTCCGAGGGCCAGCGCGTTGCGATAGCTGCGGATTGCCTCGCCGCGGTCGTGGAGGCTGTTACGCCAAACCTGAAGCGCCCCCAGCTGCGCGATGCCGTACTCGATGTAGTAGAAAGGGCTGCCGAAAAAGTGCGGCTGCTGGTACCACCGCGCAACTCGCTCTCCGTCCAGGCCCGACCAGTCGACTGAATCACCTTCGAACCGCCGCCGCATCTCGAGCCACTTGTGGTCGCGAGCCCCTGCATCCCGGCCTTCCGGGTCCAGGTAGATCCAGTGCTGAAAGGCGTCCACCGAAGCGCAGTGAGGAAAGAACAGCACGATGCCTTCGAGCAGCTCGGTGCGCGAGCGGCGCGCCTCCTCATCCGAGTAGTAACCCCCATGGTCCTCGTCGAGGAACGGTGAGGCGAGCAGCTCCATCGACATCGACGCGACCTCTGCCATCTCAGAGCCCGGATGGCGCTGGAACAGGAGGGGCATGCGCGACGCCTCGAAGGAGTGGAAGGCATGACCCGACTCGTGCAAGAGGGTGCGGACGTCATCATCGACCCCGACCGCGTTCATGAAGATCAGGGGCATCTTTCGGAAGTTGAGCGTCTGGCAGTAACCGCCGGGCGCCTTGCCTTTCCTGTTGTCGAGGTCGAGGAGTCCGGCGTCGGCCATCCGGCGGTAGTACTCGTGGAACTGAGGGTCGACATTCATGAAGATGTCGCCTGCGCGCTCGATGAACGAGGTGATGTCCTGGAAAGGCTTCAGCGGCGGCCTGCCTTCAGGATCGGCGTCGAGATCCCACGGCCGCAGCTCGGTCACCTTCATTCGTCGCCGCCGTCGATCCATGACGCGGCGGACCGCGGGCAGGACGGCGCTCTCGACCGCCTCGTGGAAGCGCATGCAGTCATCCGGCGTGTACTCGAAACGGTTCTTCTCTCGATGGGCGAAGTCGCGGAAGTTGTCGAATCCCGCGTTGCGGGCCACCTGCTGGCGAAGGTCGTACATCTCGTCGAAGATGCCCGCCAGAACCCTGCGCTGCTCGATGTACGGTTGCGCGCGTCCGCGGAATGCGCGCTCGCGGACCTGGCGGTCGGCGTCCTGGAGGTAGGGGAGCAGCTGCGCGGGGGTCTTCTCCTCGCCATCCCACTGTACGGTCATGGCCCCGTTGACCTTCGACCATTCGGTGTTCAGCTTCGAGAGGCGCGAGAAAAGAGGCACGTTGTCCTCGCTGAAAAGCTGCGTCTGGTTCTGGAATCGCCGCACGACCATCTCGAGGCCTGGGCGGACATAGCCGAGCTTGGCGAGCCGGGTCTGCAGCCGCACGCGCTGCTCCTGCGCCCTCGGCGAGATCTGGGTGCCAAAGCGCAGCTGCGCCTCTTCCCGACCAGGATCGGTCGTGTCGCAGGTGTAGGCAAAGGAGGCCAGCGCCCCAGCCTCGGAGAGCATCGACTCGAACGCCGACCAGTCGGCGAGCCACGCCTCGACGTTGTCCCGGTCAAGTCGCCGCGAGGCGAGCTCCTCGTAGTAAGGAACGATGTCAGCCCAAGTCGCGTCGCGGAAAGTATCCGGAGAGTCCGGCAATGTAACCACCACACCTCACCCCTTTGGCAAAAGCTTCCCCAGCCGACGACATGGTACAGATGGGCACGAATGGAATCATCATCACGATCGCCTCTCCGCCTGCCGCCCGCGGTCCGGGCGGCCGCTCTCGCGGTGACGGGGGACGAGGGCGTCGAAGAGCTGGCGTGGCTCAGCTGGGCCGGCACCGTCTGGCGGCTGGCGGGCCGGTCGGGCACGGTCTATGTCAAACGCGCGGCGGAACTTGCCGGCGAGCGCTCGCGCTTGCTGTGGCTGGCCGGCCGGTGGCCGGTGCCCTCTGTGATCGGCCTCATCCAGGCGGCGGGCGATGACTGGCTGGTCACCCGCGAGGTGCCCGGAGCGCCTCTGTACAAGGCTGCCGTGGATTGGACGCCATCACGGGTCGCGCGGGTGTTCGGGGAGATCCTGCGCGGGCTCCACGCGACCGACGCCCAGGGGTGCCCGTTTGGCGTCCCCAAGCGCGGCAACGTTCTGATCCACGGCGATTACTGCCTGCCCAACGTGCTGGTGACCGCCGGCGAGCTGAGCGGGATCGTCGACGTCGGTGGCTCGGGCCTCGGCAATCCGGAGGTTGACCTCGCGGCCGGCGTCTGGACGCTCCACTACAACTTCGGCAAGGGATTCGCCCGCGAGTTCCTGGACGCCTACGGCTGGCCGCCGATGACCGACCAGGCGATCGAGAAGCTGCGCCGCAAATACGGTCGCTGAGGCGCCGGAGGCGTGCGCCGGCGCGTCTCTAGGCTGGGAGGTCGGTGTCGACGGCCCGCCAGCAGTACCAGGCGGCGACGGTTCGATATGGCCGGAAGCGATCGCCCTCGAGCTGCAGAGCCTTCGGCGCGGGCAGGTCTTTCAACCTGTGCGCCATTGTCCAGCCTTTGCGCACGCCGTAGTCGTCGACCGGCCAGACGTCGAGGCGGCGGAGCTGGAAGATCAAGAACATCTCAGCGGTCCAGCGGCCGATGCCTCGCACCTGGACCAGCCGGGCGACGAGATCGTCATCGGACAGGTCTTCGACGTCGTGCAGCGGGACGGTGCCATTCTCGACCTTGGCCGCCAGATCGAGCACGGCCGCGGCCTTGGATCCGCTGAGGCCCGCCGAACGCAGAGCACCTTCGGGCAGGGCGAGGACGGAGGCAGGGGAGGGGCCGCCGGCGAAGAGGTTCAGGAAACGGCCGTGGATCGTGGCGGCGGCGGCGCCGGCGAGCTGCTGGTACATGATCGAGCGGACCAGGGCAGCGAAGCTGTCATCGAGCGGGTCGCGCAGCTCCATCGCGCCCGCGCGCTTGATGAGGGCGGCCATCGCCGGGTCCCGTCGGGCCACGAGGCGCGTGCCTCGCTTCACCTCCGCCAGGGTTGCCGGAGGGTCTGTCTTCAGGCGAACTCGGACATGAACTGGTGGAAGTCGTCGCGCGACATACGAAGGTCGGCCTCCCCGAAATCCTTCAGCGGCCGCTCGGGAAGCCGCTCCGTGGTGGCGAAGTCCTCCATCGCGGTGTCGAGATAGAGCAGGCCGGTGACCAGATGTCCCGCGGCGCGTCCCTCTTCGAGCACGCGCATGGCGGCGCGGCGGTCGGATGGATCGTGGTCCTCGCCAAGCTTCTTGAGCACGATGTGCGAGCCGTCATGAAGCTGCACGTCCCGGATGGTGCCCGGCTCGTAGTCGACGTGGACCTCCTCGAAGAATGGGATGAACGAAACGTCGGCGATCGACTCTTCGTGATCCTTGACCCAGCTGTAGCTCTTGGTTGATCCGTCGTGGTCGTTGAACGTCACGCACGGCGAGATGATGTCCAGGATCGCGGTCCCGCGGTGCGCGAGAGCCGCCTTGATCAGCGGGACCACCTGCTTGCCATCGCCGCTGAACGAGCGAGCCACGAAAGAGCAGCCGAGGGTGAGCGCCACGGCGCATGGGTCGATCGGCTGGAACGTGTTGACGGCGCCCTTCTTCTGCACGGACCCGAGGTCCGCGGTGGCCGAGAACTGGCCCTTGGTCAGGCCATACGTCCCGTTGTCTTCGATGATGTAGGTGCAATCGATGTTGCGGCGGATCATGTGCATGAACTGGCCGAGGCCGATCGACGCCGTGTCGCCGTCGCCGGACACGCCGAGCATGATCATCTGGCGGTTCGCCAGGTGTGCGCCCGTCGTCAGGGCGGGCATGCGGCCGTGCACGCCGTTGAACCCGTGCGCCGTCTCCACGAAATAAGCCGGCGTCTTGGACGAGCAGCCGATGCCCGACATCTTCGCCAGGCGATGGGGCTCGACGCCGAGCTCGTACAGCGCCTTGATCATGTGGTTGGTGATCGAGTTGTGGCCGCAGCCGGCGCACAGCGTCGTGGCGGCGCCCTTATAGGCGTCTCGAGGCAAGCCGACCCGATTCAATGTTGTGCTCATGCGGGCACGGCCTCCAGCTGCAGCAGCGGCTCGGTGATGGCGACAGCCGGGATGGGCTGGCCGTTGTAGTGGCGGATCGAGCGAACCCTTCCGACGAGCTCGGCCGGAAGCGCCAGGCGAACCAGGTCGTAAACCTGCCCGTCGCGATTCTGTTCGACAACGTAGACGTGCTCGTGGCGCGAGACGAATGTCAGGACCTCGTCAGCCAGCGGAAGGGCCCGCAGCCTCAGGTAGTCGACCGGCTTTCCGGCGGCGGCCAGCGTCTCTCGCGCCTCGATCACCGCGGGGTGGGTCGACCCGAATGCGATCAGCCCGATGGACGCCTGGGGCGACTCATCGACGATGGGGGCCGGCAGCTCGTGCCGTGCGGTTTCGAGCTTGCGGCTCAAGCGCTCCATGTTGCGCGCGTACGCCTCGGCGCTCTCTGTATACCGCGCCTGCTCGTCGTGGCCCGAACCGCGCGTGAAGAAGCCTGCCGCGGGGTGGTCCGTCCCGGGCAGGGTGCGGTATGCGATGCCGTCCGCATCGACGTCGCGGTAGCGGCCCCACTCGCCGGCCAGACGGTCCAGGTCGGCCTTCGAGAGCACCTTGCCGCGGTCGAACGGCTTGTCCGGATACTTGAACTCCGGCGTCATCCACAGGTTCATGCCCAGGTCGAGGTCGGACAGGACGAAGATCGGGGTCTGGAACCTGTCCGCGTAGTCGAACGCATCGCGTGCGAACTCATAACACTCCTCGACGGTTCCAGGGAGCAGCACGATGTGCTTGGTGTCGCCGTGGGAGAGCGTGTACGCGAAGCCCACATCGCCCTGAGAGGTTCGCGTCGGCAGCCCTGTCGACGGACCGATGCGCTGGATGTCGAATATGACCACCGGGATCTCCGCGTAATAGCCGAGCCCGGCGAACTCAGCCATCAGCGAGATGCCCGGACCAGATGTCGACGTCATCGATCGGGCACCCGCCCAGCCGGCCCCGATCGCCATGCCCAGGGCAGCCAGCTCGTCCTCGGCCTGGACGACCGAAATCCGCTTCTCGCCCGTGGCTGAATCGGTGCGGAATCGGTCGGCATACGCGATGAGGTTTTCGCAGAGCGAAGACGACGGAGTGATCGGGTACCAGGCGGCGACCGTGACGCCGCCCATCAAGGCCCCGAGCGCGGCGGCCTGGTTGCCCTCGACCAACACCTTCCCCTCGACGACCCCGGTCATCGGCTCGAGTCGGTACGGATCCTTCTTGGAGAAGTTGTCCTGCCAGTAGTCGTGACCCACCTTGATCGCGTCGAGGTTGACCTGGACTGCTTTGGGCTTGGCCAGGAACTGTCGCCTGACGCCGTGCTCGAGCGCCTCCATCGGGATGCCCAGCTGACCCGCCACCACGCCGACGTAGATCATGTTGGCGAGCTGCTTGCGCAGCGTGTCGCTCTGGATCTTCGCCTTGGCGAGCTTGGAGAACGGGACCGGGTAATACGTGACGTCGGTCCGCGTCTCGTTGGTCGAGAAGGCCTCCTCGTGGATGACGGCGCCGCCGGGCCGCACCGTCTTGAGGTCCGCCTGCCAGGTCGCGACATTGAACGCGATCAGCACGTCCACCTTGTCGGATCGCGCCATGTGACCCTCGGGCGTGACACGAAGCTGATACCAGGTGGGCAGCCCTTCGATGTTCGAGGGAAAGACATTCTTGGGCGCCACCGGGATGCCCATGTGGAAGATCGCGCGCGTCAAAACGAGGTTGGCCGTCTGGCTTCCGGAACCGTTGACGGTGGCTGCCTGGATGGTGAGGTCGTTGATGATTTGTTCGGTCACTTCCGCGGGAGTACGGATTTTACGCGCCTGCAGCAAAGAGCCTTGATTCCTTAGAGTCGTCAGCGACGTGAAGGTCGCGATTCCCAAAGAGAGGGCCCCGGATGAGCACAGGGTCGCCCTCGTCCCCGACACCGCGACCAAGCTCATCGCCGCCAAGCTGGACGTGGCGATGGAGGCGGGTGCCGGCGCCGCCGCGTACCTCCCCGACGAAGCGTTTGAGCTGGCCGGCGTGCATGTCATCGCCTCGGAGACCGCTCTCCTCAACGATGCGGACGTCGTGCTGAAGGTGCAGGCGCCGAGCGGCGAAGAGGTCGGGCTTCTCAAGAAAGACGCGGTGCTCATCAGCTTTCTGCAGCCCGCGACGCAGGGCGACACCGTCAAAGCGCTGGCCAAACAGGGCGTGACCGCCTTCAGCCTCGAGCTGGTGCCTCGCATCTCGCGAGCCCAGTCCATGGACGCTCTCTCGTCCCAGGCATCGGCCGCCGGCTACAAGGCGGTGCTCATGGCCGCAAGCCGTCTCGGCAAGTTCTTTCCGATGATGATGACCGCGGCAGGGACGGTCGCCCCCGCCCGTGTGCTCGTGATGGGCGCCGGGGTGGCCGGCCTCCAAGCGATCGCGACTGCGCGGCGCCTGGGTGCGGTCGTGTCGGCCTATGACGTGCGGCCGGCGGTGAAGGAAGAGGTGCAGTCGCTCGGCGCCACGTTCATCGAGCTGCCGCTCGAGACTCAGGAGGGCGAGGGCGGCTATGCACGCGAGCAGTCAGAGGAATTTCTTCGCAAGCAACGGGACCTCATCGGTGAGCACGTGGCCAAGTCCGATGTGGTGATCACGACCGCGGCGGTGCCAGGCCGGCGCGCGCCTCTCCTGGTCACGGGGGAAATGGTCAAGGGCATGCGCCCCGGCTCCGTCATCGTCGACCTGGCGGCGGAGACCGGAGGCAATGTCGAGCTCACCCAGGCCGGCAAGGACGTGGACGTGAACGGCGTGACCATCATCGGGACGCGAAACGTGCCCTCCACGATGCCGCTCCACGCGAGCCAGCTCTACGCGCGCAACGTGGCCAACCTGCTCCTGCACCTCGTCAAGGACGGGGCGATCAATCTCGATTTCTCGGACGAGATCACGAAGGGAAGCTGCATAACCCACGGCGGTGAGATCGTCAACGAACGGGCCAAGCAGGCGGTTTCGGCGTCATGAACAACGAGCTCCTCAACGAGGTGACGTTCTTCGTGCTGGCGATCTTTGTCGGCATCGAGGTCATCTCCAAGGTGCCGACGATCCTGCACACGCCCCTGATGTCGGGGACGAACGCCATCCACGGAATCATCCTGGTGGGAGCGATAGTGATTGCGGCCGGCGCGAACAGCCCGGTCACCGTCATCCTGGGCCTCCTCGCGGTGACGCTCGCCACCACCAACGTCGTGGGCGGATTCGTCGTCACCGACCGCATGCTCGAGATGTTCAAGGGGCGCCAGCAGCCCAAGCCCACCTCGCAAACCCCCGCGCCCAAGTGAATTTCGCAATCGCGGTCGCCTACCTGGTGGCGGCGGTGCTCTTCATCCTCGGGTTGAAGGAGCTCAGCTCTCCCAAGGGCGCGCGCAACGGCAACTTCACCGCGGCGATCGGCATGGCGATCGCTCTGGTCGCGACCCTGCCGCTCCTGCACTTCACCACCACGGGCGTGATCGTCATCGCAATCGGCGTGGTCATCGGTGCTGCGGTCGGGAGCGTCGGAGCTCGCATGGTGAAGATGACCGCCATCCCGCAGATGGTCGCCCTGTTCAACGGCGTGGGCGGGGGCGCGGCGGCGCTTGTGGCGGTGTCCGAGCTGCTGACCTTCGGCCCGCACCCCGCATTCTCAGAAGCCTTTCCCAGCGTCTTCAGCATCGTGATCGGCTCTGTTTCCTTCGCGGGCAGCATGGTCGCTTTCGCCAAGTTGCAGGAGCTGATGACCGGCACGCCGATCACCTATCCCGGGCAGCAGATCGTGAACGGGTTGCTGGCCGCGGCCATCGTCGGCTTCGCCATCGCGGTGCTCGCAGTGGCCTCGGTGCCGTTTTCTTTCATCGCCCTGATGGTTCTCGCGCTGGTCCTGGGTGTTGCATTCGTCCTGCCCATCGGCGGCGCGGACATGCCGGTGGTCATCTCACTCCTCAACGCGTTCACCGGGCTCGCGGTCGCCGCGAGCGGCTTCACCCTGAACAACTTCGCATTGATCGTCGCGGGCACGCTGGTCGGAGCCTCCGGAAGCTTGCTGACCAAGATGATGAGCGACGCCATGGGCCGCTCCCTGACAAGCGTTCTGTTCGGGGCCTTCGGCCAGACGCACGCGGGTGCCGCAGCGACCGCTGGGGGAGGACCCGCGCGGAGTGTTCGGTCCGCTTCCGCGGAAGACCTGGGGACCCTGCTCGCCTATTCCCAGCGAGTCATCATCGTGCCCGGCTATGGCCTGGCCGTCGCCCAGGCGCAGCACGCGGCGCGCGAGCTGGCCGACGTGCTCGAGAAGCGGGGAGTGGAGGTGACCTATGCGATCCATCCGGTGGCCGGCCGGATGCCGGGCCACATGAACGTCCTGCTGGCGGAAGCCAACGTGCCTTACGAGCAGCTGAAGGAGATGGATGAGGTCAACGACGAGTTCAAGAACGCAGACGTCGCGCTCATCGTCGGCGCGAACGACGTCGTGAACCCATCGGCCAGGAGCTCGCCGGGGAGCCCGATCTACGGCATGCCCATCCTCAACGCCGACCAGGCCAAGAACATCATCTTCATGAAGCGCTCGATGCGCCCCGGATTCGCCGGCATCGACAACGACCTGATGTTCGGACCGAAGACGGTGATGTTCTTCGGCGACGCCAAAGACTCCCTGACCAAACTGGTAGCCGCCGTAAAAGCCGCATAACCCAATTCCGAAATAATTCCGGGTGGAGTTGGAGGCCGGATTCATTCCGGCCGGAACCGGACTTGTCACCTACCAAGCGCCACCAAGCGTGGCCGAGGAGCGAGGGGTTCCCGTAGGGGAGTACGCCTGTACTCCCCTGCGACCAGCGAGGGGTTCCCGTAGGGGAGGACTTTCTGTCCTCCCCTGCGACTAAATGACACGAGCCCCCTACCAAGCGATAGGAGGCTCGTGCCGCGAAGAGGGTGTGGTGAGCAGATCGTAAGTCTGGTCGCGGGTGTTGGTTAGTGTCCCGGCCACAAATCTGAGCGGTGTGGCTTGTGCTCACTACAATGCGGCGAGTGGGCGACCAGGCAAACCTTCTCATCACGGTCGCCCTCCTGACGGTCTATGTGGTCGGGGTTGGCGGATCCACCGCGACCGCGATTGCGACCCGGGAGGCCTGGCGGCGCCGCATGAGGAGCGGGCAGCGCGCGGACCTGGCAGCCGGCGAGGTGGTGCTGGATGCCCCGAGCCTCCCTTCGGCGGTGCGCATCCTGCGAATCGCCGGCTGGGTGGCCTTTCCCTTTGCGCTCGGTCTCGCGGTCTTCACGAATCACCAGTACTCGTGGGTGGCCCCGGTCGCGGTCCTCGTGATGTTCGGGCTCAACGCTTTCCATTTCACCGCGATGCAAGGGCTTGGGGAGCGATTGACTCTCAAGCCAGATGGATTTCAGTTCGGAAGGCGAGCGGTCAGATGGATCCACGTGTCGGAGATCACGGGCGCTCACATGGGTGCGTTCCGCGGCATGACCATGTCGGAGGCCGGGGAATGGCAGGACCCGAAGCTGGCCCCGAACGTCGTCTTTTACCGGCTCAACCGGGCCCTCGTCCATCCGCGCAAGACAGTGCTGCAGCGGCTGGGCGGACCTTCTTACTTCGACGGCATGATCCGCAACGTGTTCGGAGTGCCGACCGAGCAGCTTCTGCGCGCCATGCGCGACCGCAGGCAAACGGCGCTCGAAGCCGAGAAGCCTCCCCTGCGGCGTCCCCGACCCGACGAGGTGTTGCCGCTCAGGAATCCCGAAGCTTGAGCATCCGCTCCACGGGCTTCGTGTCGTACGGGTGTGCGAGTCGAAGGACAAAATGCTGGAGGCCGGCCTGGAGCCATTCCTCGGCGGCCCGGGGCGAGATTCGACCGACGTTGGCCGTGCGTTCGATGGTCTTGGGATCGCGTCCCACGCGCGCGCACCAGTCATCGAGGACCGCCGACTTGGATTTGAACTCCACGGGCGAGTCGCCGCCGTTCCACATCTGGGCATGCTCGGCGACCAGCCGAAGCACCACCTGTTCACCACCGCCGCCGATGAGGAGCGGCAGGCTCCCGGCCGGTCCCGGTTTCAGCGCGGCGATACGCCGCTTGATTCGCGGCAGGGCCTCCTTCAGCAGCCGCACCCGGTCACGGGCCTCTCCGAACTCGAAACCGAACTCCTCGTAGTCCGGCTCGAACCATCCCGCGCCGAGTCCCAGCACGAGCCTACCGCCCGACAGCTGGTCGACCGTGCCGGCCATGTACGCGAGAAGGTCCGGGTTGCGATAACCCACGCACGTGACCATGGGACCGATCTGCGGGGCGCGCGTCTCAATCGCCGCCGCCGCCAGCAGAGACCAGCATTCGAACTGGTTGCCGTCGGGATCTCCATACAGCGGAAAGAAGTGGTCCCAGAACCAGATGCTGTCGACTCCGAGCGCGTCGACTCGAAGCCACGCGTCACGCAGCTCGCGGATCGTGCACTGCTGGGGGTGGATCGTGACGCCCACTTTGAACGGGGGGGTCGTTGTCATCGACTGTGAGAATATCGGGCGATGGGCACCTACAGCTCACCGCAGGCAGTGGACTTCCTGGCCGCAGGTCCCGAACTGTGGCAGCGATACCACGAATTCCGACGCGCCCGGCAGAAGGAGGAGCGCCCCGATGACCCGGTGCGCCCCGATGACGCCGAGGAGCGGCGGCTGAAGAGAGCGAATCCGCAGGACTTCGAGTACCGCTATGAAATCTCATCCGGAGGCGTCATCGTCAGCATGCTCGGCGCGTCCACCGTCAGGCCCGCGAATCCCGAGTACGCCACCAACAAGCACCTCATGTGGATGGATGCGTACGTGCGCCCCTCGCATCGGCGCCGGCGCATCGGAGCTAGCTGGCTTGCCGTGATCCTCGAGCTGATGGACCGCCACGGGTGCACGACTCTCGGCATCGGCACCGTGGACGAAGCCGGTCATGCCTTCTTGAGGTGGCTCGGCGCCGAGGCCAAGCTCATCGGCGCCGAGAACCGTCTCCGGGTGGCGGACGTCGACTGGGCCATGGTCGAGCGGTGGGTCCGGGAAGGGCAGCAGCGGTCACCGCACACAAAGCTGGAAATCCATGACGGCCGTGTACCCGAGGCGATGTGGACCGCTCTCGCCTCCTCGCTGACGGCCATGTTCAGTGCGGCGCCGATGGATGACCTGGACCATGGTGACTCGATAAGCACGCCGGAATCCATCCGTTATTACTACGAGCGGATGGAGGCCGCCGGTGAGACTACGCTCTCGGCCCTCACCCGCGAGCCGGATGGGATCGTCACGGGATTCACCGAGGTCACCTGGGCGCCGTACCGTCCAGCGATCATCCAGCAGCAGTTCACCGGCGTCGTGCCGAGCGCGACCGGCCGCGGCCTTGGCAAATGGGTCAAGGCGGCAATGCTGCTGCACCTACGAGAGCTCTATCCGGATTTCCAGTGGATGTCGACCGGCAATGCGGGATCCAACGCCCCGATGCTGGCGATCAACCAAAGACTCGGCTTCCGCCATTACCGGACCGAAACCGAATACCAGGTGACCCGCGACCAGATCGCGGCTCGACTCGGCGGCCAGCAGCCGGCTTAGTTCCCGACCGCTCGGAAAGGCCTAGACCCTGCGGCGGTTCTGGGCGCTCCGGACCAGCAGGACGATCCCGATCACGATCAGCAGCAGCGGAAGGGCAGCTTTGCCAAAACCGCCGTAGTCCATGTTGCTGATGCCGAGGATCGATTCGAACAGAACGAATCCGATCAGGAAGATCATCCCGCCGACGAACATGAGGGCCCGTCCGCGGCGCAGAGCGGCGGGATCGCGATCCTTGAGCGCCTGGAGGTACATCCCGAGGCCCAGGCCGCCTGGCACGATGAGAGCCCACGCGAACGCCCAGCTCGGCCAGTCGCCGGTGCTGCTCTGGTAGGCCAGAACCAGCCCGAGCATCGTGATCATGCCGCCGGGGATGGATGCCCCTGCGCCCAGGCCGACGAAGCCAATGACCAGCAGCGTCAGTCCGGGGATGATCACGAAAAGGGGCCAGCCGTACTGCGTGAGGTCCACGCCGAACATGACCACGCCCAGCGCGAAAAGGCCGACCACGACCAGGACGATGCCGAGCGCCATGCTCGAACCGGTACGACGAGCGGGAACGGCGGGATACCGGGCCGCCGTCACGGCTGCCGCCGGCGGCGGCGGCGCAGTGGGCGGTGGAAGCGACGCTGGCGCAGGTGCTTCGGGCTCGCCCAGGGTCGTGCTCGCGTCGGTCGGCTCGAGCGGGCTCTCGATCGCGGCCTCCGGCTCGACCGGCTCAACCGGCTCGATCGGCCGAGAGGCGGCGTCGGATATCTCGCCGGCGGCGGGTTCGGGCTCCGAGCTCGCCTCCCGCTCGCTGGGTCTCGAGGCGAATATGTCCGGGCTCCCCGCCAGGAGATCGGGGCTCACATGAGCCATCTCGCCGGGTGCAGAGCTGTCGGTGTCCTTGGTGTCTTCGGCCGGAGGCGGCTGTTCCGAGCCACCGGCCGGCCTGGCAGGTGTGGCGCGCTTTCGCTTGCTCATGTCGGTAGAGCTTAACGGTCGATCCTGGAAAGTTCCTTCGTTGCTACGGGTCGCGGAACATCGGGTTGACGGGCCCGTGGCCGTGGCCGATCTCGATTGCGTTCGCGATCGCGCCCCCGATGAACTGCTTGGCCAGGCGCACCGCATCCACAGGTTCGGCGCCCCTGGCCAGGGCGGCCGTGATGGCCGACGAGAACACGCAGCCGCTGCCATGGGTGTTCAACGTCGCCACGCGATCGCCCTCGAGCTCGATCATCTCGCGGCCGTCCCAGTACACGTCGGTCACGTCGGTCTGCGCGTGACCTGCTTTGACGATCGCGGCGCGGGCGCCCATCGCGACCAGGTCCCGCGCCGCCTGCCGCCGCTCCGCGAGGCTGCTCACCACGCGCCCGAGCAGCACCTCGGCCTCAGGCAGATTCGGGGTGACGATCGCAGCCAGCGGCAGAAGCCGCTTGCGCAAGGCGTCGACAGCGCTCTCGTGCAACAGCCGCGCTCCGCCTTTGGCCACCATTACCGGGTCGACGACGAGCAGGCGGATGCGATGAGTCTCTATCGCCTCCGCCACAGCCTCGATGATGGCTGCGCTCGACAGCATCCCTGTCTTGGCCGCCTGCACGCCGATGTCCTCGACGACCGCGTTGATTTGAGCCGTGACGAGGCTTGGCGGCAGCTCGAAGATGTCGGTGACTCCAAGCGTGTTCTGGGCGGTCACCGCAGTGATGGCCGAGGTGCCGTGAACTCCGAGCGCGGCGAAAGTCTTGAGGTCGGCCTGGATCCCAGCGCCGCCTCCCGAGTCCGAGCCGGCGATCGTCAACGCGACCGGGAGTCTCATGCGGCCCGCCATCGCCTTCCGCCCCAGTAGACGGCGGCCGCCACGCCCACGCTGACCACCCCGCTCACATCGGCGCCGTGCAGCCCGGAGATGAGCCCCTGGTTGAAAAAGCTCCGCGCCGGCGCGAGGTTGCTGAACAGATTCGCGTAGTTGACGAAGACCAGGCTCAGCACGGTGCCCGCGACCCAGGCGATCACCGCCAGCGCCGGCCGAGGCTTTTGGTCGAACACGAAGAAGCTCAGCAGGACCACCGCCGCCCAGGCCGGCGCCCAGAGATATGTGAGGATCAGGAAGTCCTCGTAGGCAAGATGAAAGTCGCTGACCAAAACGGCATATGCCGCGAGGCCGGTGCCGGCGAGTCCACAACCGAGCGCTGTCTGCCAGCGCTTGACTCTGATCCCCATCGCCAGCGACACCAGCCCGGCCGTGTACACGTCGAGGTAGTTCGCCCATATCTCTCCCGCGACGATGAAGATGAAGAAGGGAACGGCGACCCATGGCGGTGTGTGCGCCTTGATCACCGCCAGAACGCCCTGGCTCGCGGCCAACCGGGCATCCACGGTGGGCAGCAGCAGGCCGAACAAACCAAGCAGGATCATCGGCAGCGCAACGCCGGCGACCGGCCACCATGTGACGGCGCGGCGGGAGCTGCTGGAGGGCAGGTAACGCGAATAGTCGCTGGCGAACGGATACCACGAGGCGACGAGAGCGAAGCAGGTCATGAATCCGAGCACGAAGGCCCCGACGTAGTCGGCGCCGGAGACCGCCGGTCCCTGGTTCCAGTGAAACTGCGGAGCCAGGAACAAGAACAGCGCCAGTGACAGGGCGGCGAAAGCAACCGCCCCGTAGGTCTCGAGCACCTTGATGGTCTGGTGACCGAAGACCGCAACCGCGACGCTGATGGCCGCGATGACGATCACCAGCGCGAACGTGATGGACCGGCTGCCGCCGCCCAACAATTGGGCGCCGGCCTGCGCGGCGATGACACAGTCGACAGCGAACCATCCCGTGGCCAGGAACAGGGTGAGCGTGGCCCCGAGGTACGACCCACGCCGGCCGAAGATGCCGCGCGTGAACACGATCTGCGGCTGGCCGGAGCTCGGGCCGGTGTTGCTCAGCAGCCCGAGGATCACGGCGGCCGCGACCGTTCCGAGAGTGGTTGCGGCGAGCCCATCCCAGACCCCCAGCCCGAAATAGGTGGTGAGCAGGCTGGCGGTGAACAGGCTCGCGTAGTTCACAAAGGCGCCCCCCCACAGGAAGGCGAGCTCGCGTGGCGCGCCGTGACGTTCCGAGGTTGGGACCGCCTCGATCCCGCGGCTCTCGACCTTGCCGAAGGCGTCCGCCTCCGGCGATCGAGCGGCGATGTCGCTCATGGACTCCCTCCGCTGGCATTACCCAGTTCAGGTTCATTCGGTCGGCGCCCATCGCGCCCTCTCAGCCCCGATCGGAGCTCCCGTCAGAAACCGATGTTACTCAGTCGTGCCGCCAGGGAGCGGGGAGGAGGTGGGCAAGGATGCGATACACCTCGGGGTTCAAGGCCAGGCCGACGTGGCTGCCCTGGACCTCGATGGCGTTGACGTCGGGTCGCAGGCATGCCTTCCAGTTCACGACGCCGTCGGAGCGGGAGTAGATCGAGGTCGTCGGCACGCGTGGCACGGCGGCGAGGTCGCGGAGAAAGCGCTGCTCCACGGATGCGGTGTGGCCGTAACGGAAGACGTTGTAGAGGTGAGCGGCGCGGACGCCGGCCATCGTCAGCGGATGGATGTCGAACGGATCCCGCAGTGGCGACCCGAGCGTGATCACCTGTTCGACCAGGTCGGGCCTGCGGTGCGAGAGGACCTTGGCGAGGACGCCGCCGCGGCTGTGTCCCACCACCGCCACGCGCGAGCCGGTCTTGCGGTGCAGCTCGAGCAGCGCGTCGATGAGCGGCTTCAGCATGACCTCTGAAAACGTCACGTTGAAGGTCACGCCGGTCATGTGAGGCCGGTAGCCCATTCGACGGAGCCAGTCGAACGGAGTGCGCAGCGTCCAGTCACCCGCCAGGAACCCGGGGATGAGCAGCACGGGCCTTCGTCCTCCGGACGGCACATCAATGCCGCGAAAGACCGGGTCGCGGATCAACCGAACGTATTCGAGGGAGATCCGGCCCTCGAGCCACATCGGCGGAGCGGGGTCCCATCGGCCCAGGCGGCGAAGGTCGGGCACGATCGACGCCGCGATCTTCAGCCGGCTGGGGCGCTTGCTATGTGGGGGTTCCGAGACGGTGGCCAAAGCGTTGCTAGAGCACTTCTCCGTTTATGAGGCTGCAGCGGGCTCGCGGGCGATTCTATACGCGGACCATCCCATCAATGCATCGAGGAAGAGGTCAGGGATCTCCATCATCGGGACATGGCCGACTCCATCGAGAACCTCGAGGTGCCAGGCCGGCTTCCGCCGCACGAGGTTGCGGGCCGCGGCCAGCGGGATGAGGCGGTCAAGGCTGCCGTGGACGACGAGCGTGGGCGCTGAGACGCGCGCCACCCGCGCCCAGAAGCGAGGGTCGGCCATGCGCAGGCCGATCGACCTGGTCGCCTGGAGAAACGCGCGGTCGTTCTGGCGTCCAAGGTGCTCGCGCTCTCGGGTGAGCTGGACATGAGCCTCCACCAGCGCGGGGTCCAGCCGGGATGGATCCGCGCAGACCAGCGAGAGAGCTTGGCGGACGAGGCCCTCCGCCCCCAGCGTTCGCACGCGGCGGTCCAGCAGGCTCTGAGCGAGCCCGGGGATGGAGAGGGCGGCCACCACGCCGAGTAGTGCGGGCTGGGGCCGCTGCACGGCGACGCCAGGGATCGCGGGATCGACCAGGACCATCGCGCTCACCGATTGCGGATGGGTGGCGGCCTCGAGGATGGCGATGTGCCCGCCCATCGAGTTGCCCATCAACGCCACCGGCCGGCCGATCACGCGCTCGATGAAGTCGTGCACCAGCCCGGCGTTGGCGCCGACGGCCGCCGAGCGGCTGAACAGCGGAGTCTGGCCGAATCCGGCCAGGTCGATGGCGATCGGCCGGTAGCCTTCGGCCAGGGCTGGGCCCACCGACATCCAGTTCAAGGCGCTGCCGCCGAGGCCATGGACCATGAGGAGCGGCTCGCCCGTCCCGCCGAAGTCCAGGTAGTGCACGGGGCCGTCCAGATCGGCGATTTTATGCCGCACCGCGTCATCCTACGCCAGGATGCCGCCGGCCAACCGCATCAAGATGCCGGCCACCGCCGCCGTGGAGCGCCGGCCGTCGCCGTGCAGGAGATCGAACGCCTGGAACGAGGTCACGACCCCGATCACGTCCTCCGCCTCCTTGATCGAGCAGCCCGGACGCAGTCGATCCCCCGCGGCCAGGCGTTCCGCCAGCAACCTGTCGTGCTCGATCTCTGCGGGCCTCACGGCCGGTGGCAGGTTGCGATGCAAGCCCGGGTTGGTGGCCCAGGCCGCACACGAGCGCTCAACGCGCCGCCGCAGCGCCTCGACCGGCTCGGTGGACATTTCTCCGGGAAGCTCTGGGGGCCGCGATCCGAGCGCATCGAGCAGACCTTGTTTGGAGCCGAATTGGTTGTACACCGTGATCCTGGAGACGGCGGCGAGCCTGGCCACCGCCCCGATGCTGACCTGAGCGGAGGGCGTTGACACGACCAGCTCGCGCGCCGCCGCCAGGATCGTGGCCCGTGTGCGGTCGACGGCGGGCTGCCGGCGGCCCAGGCGATACGGTCGACCGGTCATCGATCAAAATTAACAGATTGTATGTTCAATGAATTGAAAAGGATCATCTGACCTTGCGTCACACGCCGGCGCGGCACAACAAATACGATCGCTCGCTATGAGGTTGTGGGACCCGTTCTCGCTGCGCGAGCTGACGGCGCTCCTGCGCGACCCGGTGTTTCGCGGGCGCGGGGTGCCGCGCGGCGACGGGCGCCCTGTGATGCTCATTCCCGGCTTCCTCTCGGGCGACTGGTCGATGGCGACCCTGCACGCCTGGCTCGGCCGGATCGGGTACCGGTCCCACTTCTCAGGGATCGTTTTCAACGTGCGCGACTCGGAGCACATGCTCGGCGGCCTTCGCCAGCGCCTCATCGAGCTCGAAAGGACTTCTGGAATGAGGGTCAGCATCATCGGCCACAGCCGCGGCGGTTTGCTCGCCAAGGTGCTCTCGCATCGCCGGCCGGACGCCATCGAGCAGGTGATCACGCTGGGCTCGCCGCTGGCCGACTGGACCGACCTGCGAGCGATCACACACCACGCGATCGGCGTGGTGAAGATCGCCAACGAGATCGCCTATGGCCGCAAGCTCAAGGCCGAGGGTCGTTTCGACCACGAGCTCGAGCTCAAGCCGGTCGTGCCGACAACCTCCATCTACACGCGCTCGGACGATGTGGTGAATTTCCGAGCCTGCCTCCGGCCGGACATCCCGGCCCTCCCGGCATGGGGCAGCCATAACGGGCTCCTCGTCAATCCCGAGGTGTACAGGCTGCTGGGCCGTCTCCTGGCGCGACCCCGCCGCTCCTGAATGCCGAGCCGCCGAGTCTTCTCGCAGCCTCCGACCTCCGCGTCCTGGCGCTCTTGATCGCAGCCGGCATCGCGCTAGCTCTGGGGGCCGCAGCTCTCCACGGAACTTGGAATGTCCTGATCAAGGTGAGCGGCGATCCCCTGGCCACATTCGAACGAGCCGCGTTCGTGGCCGCGTTGATATCGACCGCGGCCGTCTTTCCCGCGTGGCTGCTGCTCGGACGGCCGAGCCTTCCGGCGGGCGCCCTCGGTTTCGGCCTGGTGTCGGCCGCGCTGGAAACCGTGTACATGTGGCTTGTTTCGACGGCATATCGCCGCGGTGAGCTCTCCGCCGTCTATCCGGTCGCACGTGGATCCGCGCCCCTGATCGCCGTCGTGCTGGCCCTGGTCGTGATCGGCGAGAGGCTTGACCCTGTGCAGCTGGTCGGTGTCGGACTGCTCCTGGTGGGCATACTCGCCGTCACCCTTTCGCAGGGCGCGGGGCGGGCGACGGTGCCGGCGCTGCTGACCGGCGTGGCGATAGCCCTCTACACGGCGGTCGATCGCATCGGGGTCCGGCTGACCTCCCCTTGGTTGTACGCCTGGCTGATCTTCACGCTCATGGCGATCGGTCTGGCGGTCTCGATGCGGCTGGCCGTGCGCTTGCGGTTCGCTCCGCAACCCGACCGAGCGACGATTCCGGGCTGGCGCACGTCGATCGTGATCGGCGCGTTCATGTGGGGCGGCTACTTCCTGGTGCTGTGGGCGTTGAGCCTGGCTCCGCTCGCTGTCGTGGCCCCTGTGCGCGAGACGGCGATCGTCGCGGTGGCCGTCTGGGGAGTGTGGCGCCTGAGGGAGCGCCAGGGCGCCGTGATGAAGCTGTCCGGGGCGGCGGTGACCCTGGCGGGGGTGGCCCTGCTGGCCGCTTGAATATCGCCGGAGCGGTGGTAAGGTAATTTCGTCGCCCGGCGGCGGGCGGTGTGCGCCGCGGTCGGCCTCTTCTCGAAAGGACCGTGCGTTCGTGGCTAGCTTTCGAGAAGAGGAGATTGGGGAATGCCGACAGGCACCATCAAAAAGCTGGTCTCCGACCGCGGGTTCGGCTTCATCGCCGCCGAGGACGGGCGGGAGTACTTCTTCCACCGCACCGGGCTGGACTCGACCGTGAACTTCGACTCCCTCGCCGGCGGCGAGCGAGTCACCTTCGAGATCGAGCCCAGCCAGAAGGGTCCACGAGCGAACCGGATCAAGCTGGCCTGATCCCAACCTCAGCCGGGCGCGCCTGGGCGGCCGTCTCTGCCCGTCTCCGCCATGAGAGGGCATGACCCGGAGCGCGACTGCGGACACCTTTGAGATCGAGCCGATGGGCAACTACTCACTCCGCGAAAGCGCGGGCTTCATCGATGCGTGGCACGAGGCGCCTTCTGACGGAGGCACGAGCGAAGGCCATCTTCACCTTGCGTTTCACACCGACGGCGATTGGACCCCGACCGGGGTGTGCCTGACCCAGGGCGCCGGCAGTGCAGTCCACGGCAGCGTTTACGGGACGGCCGACGTCGACCGTGTCCGCAGCCAGGTCGCGCGGATCCTCAGCCTCGACGTCGATGGCACCCAGTGGCCCGACATAGCACGACTCGACCCGGTGGTCGCCAGGCTGCAAGCGATGTTCCCCGGCTTCCGGCCCGTCAACTGGAGCAACGCATACGAGGCGACGGCGTGGTGCCTGATCTCTTCGCGCATCTCAATGCGTCAGGGCCAGGGCATCAAAGACCGAATGAGCCGCGAGCTCGGCGTGCCGGTCGACGTTCACGGCCACGTCCTGTATTGCTTTGCCGGCCCGGAGCAGCTGGTGCAGCTGACGAAGTTCCAGGGTCTGTTCGGCCGGAAGGTCGAGTATCTCAATGCGCTGGGCGAGGCGGCGCTCGCAGGTCAGCTGGATACTGAAACCCTGCGCGCCATGGCCCGCGACGAGGCGCTGCTGGCGCTGCAGCGACTGCGCGGCATAGGCGAGTTCGGGTCGCAGCTCGTGCGACTGCGCGCTCTCAGCGCTGTCGACGAGCTACCCACGCAGGAACCGCGGTTGCTCGAGGCGATCCGCTCGGCCTACGGGCTTGCCGGCACGCCGGACCTCGCCAGCCTGGAAGAGATCGCCGAGAAGTGGCGCCCATTCCGAATGTGGGTGGCCGTCTGCTTCCGGCGCTCCGTCGCGGGCGGAGCGGGCATGACGCACTCGCGCGCCGCCCGCTAGAGGCGCTGGTCAGCGCGAACCCGTCCTCACCAGGACCATGGCCGCTCCCCACGAGACAGAGCCGGCGACCAGGAGAAACCACATGGTCGAGGCGATAAGAGCGAACTCCACCAGCGCTCCGAAGATGCACATCGCGGCCGCTCCGGCGAGCAGGAATGCACCGGGCAGCAGGAGCCACGCCGCATACCACGGAGGCTGCACCGAGTCGCCGTGGTCGAAAGCACGGCCCGCCGCGAACACGAGCAGCGCGCCGGTGATCGCGGGTCCCGCGAGCGTGAGCGCCCACGGCAGGTGGACAGAGCCGGTCGCCGCCGCGACCAGCGGTTGCACGCCGGCCATGCCGAGAACCGAAGGCACCGCGAAGGCGAGCATCCGGAGGATCGCGCTGGCTGGCGGCACGGTCACAGTCTGCGTCGCCTCACGGCGTTCCGACCAGCGGTAGAACCGGGACCAGCGCGGGTTGGGTGAAGACGGGTTGCGTCGCCACCCGACCCAGCTGCACGTCGTCATAGAAGCCGGGTTTCGAAAGCTCAGCGATGAATTGCGAGTTGAAGGTCTTCGCCCGCTCGACCAGCCCTGCCGGCGCGGTGATCCCGCCCGCGTACGGCTGCCGGGGAAGGCCGCCTGACAGGTCGGACGACGTATAGAAATCGTCCGTCCCATATACCGATGTCGACGCGTAGGCATAGATCGCGACGCCCAGGACGTGGTTGCCGGAAGCAGACGGGCTGAGCACCCGGCGGATCTGGTTCATCGTGTCCTCCGGATAGTTGAGAAACGCGCCGACCCCGGTGATGACGCGGTTGCCGAAGCCGGAATCCTTCTCGAAGTTGAGCCACCCGTCGAACCATGCTTTCTGCTGCCCGCTCCAGTCGCTGTCGTAGTTCATCGGCACGCCGAAGTCCAGGTAGCCCTTGACGATCCAGTTGAACCAGTCCTGGAACACAGACGTGTAGGCCGACGTGCCGGTCCAGCCCGCGGCGTTCAACGGCCCGCCGCCGTAACAGATCAGCGCTCCGCTGAGCTTCACCGACGGCTTCTCGAGCTGAAGGTTGTTGTGCAGGTCGCGCACGAACGCCGTGACGCGAGATCTGCGCCAGTCCTGCCACTGCGGGTTGGAAGCGTCCGGAGGCGCGGAGAGGCCGTTCTGCAGCATGTACTGGCTCGTTGCAAGCGGGCTGTAGCCCCATGAGGCGTCGGGGTACCGGACAAAATCCAGGTGGATGCCGTCGACGTCATAGTTCCGGGCCAGGTCCATCAGCACCTGGTGGGTGTAGATCTGAACCTCGGGCACACCGGGATCAAGGAATCCGCCGGTGGACCCGTCAGCCGTCCGGTTGCCCCACTGGTCGCCGTGCTGCGCGTAAACGCGGCTCGATTGGCCCACGAAGAAGGTGTTCACCCAAGCGTGCACCTCGATCCGCGGCACCGATGCGTGCGCGAGCCGGATGACGTACGCAAGAGGATCGAAGCTCGCGGGACCGGTGATGTCGATGGCCCTCGGCTCGTCGGAGCGGTTGTAGTAGGCGTCACCGGCCTTGCGGACCTGGACGAAGAGGGCGTTCAGGTTGGCGCGGTGGGCGTCGGCCACAAGTTTCTCCACCTGGGCCGGCGACTTGATGCCGTCATGAAAAGCGTCCACCCAGAGGGCGCGGTACTCGGGTGGCGCGTAAGCGACAGGGGAAGGCGTCGGCGACGTGGCCGCCAGCATCGAGACGACGCACAGGAAGGGAACCGCCGCTCGAAGCATCAGGCGATGGCGAGCAAAACGTGGTTGCGGCCGGTGGTGTCGATCGGACCGGGAAATCTCGTCAGGAGGGCGGCCGTGGCTTCCTTGTGGAAACCCTCCCGTCGCGATTCATCGACCTCCTCGAGGCGCGAGGCGCAGTCCCACCAGGTGGTGAACATCGAAACGAGCTGATCCGCCGACGCCCATCTCACGTGCTCTTCGACCATTTCAACGCTTGCCGAGCTGAATCCTGCGTCGAGCGCCACCTTGCGGAACGCGGCGGCGTCGGCGACGGTGGCGCGTGTCGCGGTCTGGTCGGTGGCCTGGGGCGCCGGTGGCAGCCACGCGTCGATCACCGACTGCAGGAGAGCCCACACGGATTCGCGTTCGCCGGTCACCGGCACGCTGGCAGCCAGCCGCGCTCCGGTGCGCAGCACGCGCCGGGCCTCGCGCAGGGCCCGCCCGAGGTCGGGCGCGAATTGGAGGCCGTGCCCGCAGACCGCCGCGTCGAACGATGCATCGGGAAATGCCAGGCTCTCCATGTCCATCACCTCGAAGCGGGCGTTGCCGAGGCCTGCCGCCTGGGCGAGCTCGATCATGCCGGGCGCGAGGTCGATTCCGACGACCTGCCCACCCGCCCCGACCTGCGCTGCGAGGCGGCGGGTGATATTGCCTGGCCCGCATGCGATGTCGAGCACCGTCATCCCGGTCTCCAGGGCCGCCAGGTCGATCATCCGCTGCCGCCCGCGAGCCTCGCCCCGCGCCATGATCTGGTCGAGCCGGCGGGAGTAGGCTGCGGCGTGCCGGCTGAAGATGCCCGGATAGAGCTCCTTCGACTTCACGAGAGCGGCCGCTGCGTCCGGCGATCGGTGTTGGGCGCTTCATCCCGCTTCACGGTTCCATTGTCGAGCGTCAATGCGGGCGCGGAGAGTTATCCTCCCCTGCTGATGTCGCCCACCACCTCAATCAACCCCACGGTCGCCTGGACCAAGGTCGACGTGCTCACCTCCTACCAGCGCATCACCGCCGAGATCCAGATGCGGGGCCGTCTTCGGGAGACCATGAACGACCCCGAGCCGCTCTTCCACATGCGCAACGTGAGCGCCGAACCGCTGCTCCCCGGCGCATTGCAGCTGAACGGCGTGCCGGAAGGACTGTTCAACAAGGCCCAGGTCGGCGGCATACGCACGATCGAGCAGGAGCCGCCGCCGCCAGATGAGGTGATGGAAATCGTCCGGCGCTACATCATGTACCAGGCGGGCACGTTCATCGTCACCGGCGCCGCGGAGTTTCCCAAGGCTGCGGAGACAGGCATGCACAACGAGATCCTGCTCAAGAGCAGGTTCTTTCAGGTGGTCGACGCGACGATCACGATGGTGGGAGTCGCCGGCAAGAGCTGGACGCAGCCGGCCATCTGGGTCAACCGCGACCACATGCTGGCGCTGTACCTAGGCTGACTTCCCCGAGAAGACTCCTTTGATCCGTGCCCACAGCACGGAGAAGAGCAGGCCGACCGCGTTCACCGGCTTGGCAGCCGTCACGGTTGTCGGGGCCGTGGTCGACCGAGCCGGCGCGGCGCTGCCAGCCCCCGGCGCGACGGCGCCCGCCGGGCCGCTGGGCGGCTCGGCCGCCTCCAGGTTGGCCTTGATGCAGGCGGCCATGTCGTTGACGATCCGCCGTGAGACGTCCTCCATGACGCCTCGACCGAACTGCGCGACCCGCCCGGCGACGCTGTAGTCGGTGACGATCTTGACGGTCGAGCCGGCGCCATCGGCGTCCACGCTCATCTGGGCTGACGCTCGCGCGGAGCCTGGTCCGGTGGTCTCGCGACCCTCCGCTTCGAGCGTTGCCGTCCGGTTCTCCTCGTTCCGGTTGGCGATCCGCGCCGTTCCGCTGTAGGCCACGGTGATCGGCCCGACCTTGACCTTCACCTTGCCTTTGAAGGTCGACGGATCGACGACTTCGGACAGCTCGGCGCCCGGCACGCAACCGACCACCTTGTTCACATCCAGCAGGTAGGCGAAGACCCGATCCGGCGGCGCGCCGACGCTGAAGGAATTTTCTAGTTGCATTTCGCCGCTAAAAGTAGCGCAATAGACTTTCCAGGTTGGGCTCCAGCGGCTCCGCGGGTCGCATGTCCCCGCGCGAACCGTGTCACCGTCCCCGTTTCCGGCGCCGCAGGGAGCACCCCCTGCGGATGAGGAGGAGCGTATGAAGCACAAGGTCGCCACCAACGTCAACGGCCGCGCCCACGAGCATGAGGTGGAGCCCCGTCTTTTGCTCGTGCATTACCTGCGGGACACACTCGGCCTCACCGGCACCCACATCGGCTGCGACACGAGCCAGTGCGGCGCGTGCACGATCCTGGTCGACGGCAAGGCGGTGAAGAGCTGCACGATGTTCGCGGTCCAGGCCGAAGGGCGGAAGCTCCAGACGATCGAGGGTCTGGCCAAGGAGGGCCAGCTGCACCCGATCCAGCAGGCGTTCTGGGACGAGCACGGCCTCCAGTGCGGCTATTGCACCCCCGGCTTCATCATGGGCTCCGTCTATCTGCTCGAGCAGAACCCGAATCCGACCGAGGACGAGATCCGCAAGGGTCTCGAGGGCAACCTCTGCCGGTGCACGGGTTACGTGAACATCGTGAAGGCGGTCCAGTCGGCGGCCAAAACGATGGCAGGCGCTCCCGCGAAATCCGGCAGCAAGGCCGCCCTGACCGCGGGAGGGGAGTAGGCATGTCAGTCTCCCAGATGGTCGGAGCCAAGATCCACCGCCGCGAGGACCCGCGCTTGATCACCGGACACGGCAGGTACACGGACGACCTGACGCGGGCCGGGCTTGTCCACCTCGCGGTCGTCCGCAGCCCGCACGCGCATGCTCGCATCCTCAGCATCGGCGTCGAGGCCGCCAGGAAGGCCCCGGGCGTGATCGCCGTCTTCACCGCCAAGGATTTCAAAGACGTCATCGGCGGTCCGGCCACATTCCCGGTGGCGCCGGTCTTCGCCCCGATCAAGCTGGCCAACCCTCCGCGCTACCCGATCGCGGCCGAAGAGGTGTGCTACCAGGGCGAGCCGGTCGCGGTGGTCGTGGCGGAGCAACGCGGCCAGGCGGCCGACGCCGCCCAGCTCGTCGACGTCGATTACGAGACGCTTCCGGCGGTGATGGACATCGAGGAGGCGCTCAAGCCCGGCTCGCCGAAGGCGCACCTCGACCAGAAGGACAACATCGCGTGGGATACGACATACGTGCCCTGGGAGGCGACCGACAAAGCCTTCAAGGACGCCGAAGTGGTGGTGAAGGAACGCATCCTCCAGCAGCGGCTGTCGCCCAACCCCATGGAGAGCCGCGTCGTGATGGCCGAGTACGACCCGTTCGACAAGCGCATGACCATGTGGCTGTCGACGCAGAACCCGCACTGGATCCGGCTGTTCGTCGGCGGCGCGCTCAGCCTTGGCGAGCATCAGCTGCGCGTCATCTCGCACGACGTCGGCGGAGGCTTCGGTTCCAAGATCAGCCCGTACCCCGAGGACTACATCGTGCCGGCTTGCGCCAAGCTGCTGGAACGTCCGATCAAGTACACGGAGACCCGGACCGAGGCCGTGCAGAACGCTTACGCGGGACGCGGCCAGATTTTCGACATCGAGGTCGCGGCGAAGAAAGACGGCACCCTGCTCGGGATGCGCCTGACCCAGATGCTCGACGCCGGCGCCTACATAGGCACGTTCGGCGCATTTCAGACCTGCGCCTGCCTCCTGGCAGGTGGCGCGTACCACTGGCAGGCCATCTCGTCCCGCTCGGTTGCGGTCCTGACCAACAAGATCACCACGGATCCGTACCGCGGCGCCGGCCGGCCCGAGGCCACTCACGCGGTCGAGCGGATGATCGACCTCGTCGCGCACGAGATAGGGATGGACCCGGCCGAGCTGCGCCGCAAGAACTTCATCCAGAAAGCAGAATTTCCCTACACGCAGAACTTCGGCCTGACCATGGACTCCGGCGATTACGAGAAGGCGATGGACAAGGCGCTCAAGATCGTTGGTTACGAAGACCTGCGCAAGAAGCAGAAGGAGCTTCGCAAACAGGGCCGTTATCTCGGCATCGGCCTTTCCACCTGGATCGAGCTCTGCGGTCTGGGGCCCGGAGCGGTCACCGGTCCGGCCACGGGCGGGGTCGTGCTCTCGGAGTCGGCGCTGGTCAAGATCCACCCCACCGGCGGGGTCAGCATCTATGTCGGCACGCACAACCACGGGCAGGGCAACGACACGACCCATGCCCAGATTGCCGCGGACGCGCTCGGGCTTCCGATGGAACAGATCGACATCCGCCACGGAGACACCAACGAAGGACCGGGTTTCGGCTACGGCACCTACGGCTCGCGCTCGCTGGCGGTGGGCGGCATCGCGATCCAGCGCGCCAGCAACAAGGTCATCGACAAGGCGAAGAAGATCGCGGCCCACATCCTGGAAGCGGCTGAGGAAGACATCGTGTTCGACCAGGGCAAGTTCCACGTGAAGGGCGCACCTGACAAGTCCAAGGCTCTGGGCGAGGTCGCTTTCGCGGCTTACGGCCAGCTGCCCGAGGGCATGGAGCAGGGACTCGAGGCCGTCGCATATTTCGAGCCACCGAACTTCGTATGGCCGTTCGGAACGCATATCTGCGTCGTCGAGGTCGACCCGGAGACAGGCGCCGTCGACATGCAGAAGTACGTCGCGGTCGACGACTGCGGCAACGTCGTCAACCCCATGATCGTGGCGGGCCAGCTCCACGGCGGAATCGCGCAGGGCATTGCTCAGGCCCTGTTCGAGGAGATGATCTATGACGAGGAGTCGGGCCAGCTTCGGTCTGCCACCTTCCTCGACTACGTGATGCTCACCGCCAACGAGATGCCCACCCTCGAGCTGGACAGCACCGTGACCCCCAGCCCGACCAACGACCTCGGCGTGAAGGGGATCGGCGAGGCCGGCACCATCGCGTCCACCGTCGCGGTCATCAACGCCATCTGCGACGCGTTGAGCCCGCTCGGCATCAAGCACGTTGACATGCCGGCCACACCCGACCGTCTGTGGAAGCAGATGAAAGGGGCAAGCAAGGCTTCATCCAATGGAAAGGAGGCTCGTCAGTGATCCCGGCAGCATTCGAGTACGCGCGCGCCTCTTCGGTGGACGAGGCGACCAAGCTCCTCAACAAGTACGGGGAGGACGCGAAGGTGCTGGCGGGGGGCCACAGCCTCATCCCGCTCATGCGCCTTCGCCTGGCCCAACCCAAAGCGCTCGTCGACATCAACGGCATCAAAGAGCTCGACCACATCAAGGAATCAGGTGGCAAGCTCCACATCGGCGCCCTCACGCGCCACGTGACCATTCAGAACTCGCCCGTCGTGAAGGACAAGCTGCCGATCCTCGCCGACGTGGCGGGTGAGGTGGGCGACAACCAGGTCCGCAACATGGGCACGATGGGTGGCGTTATTGCGCACGCCGACGCGGCAGGCGACTATCCGACCATCGCCCTGATGCTTGACGCCGAGATCGTCACCAACCAGCGGACGATCGCGGCCAAGGATTTCTTCAAGGACCTTTTCACCACTCCGCTCGCGGCGGACGAGATCGTCGTCGAGGTGGTGTTCCCGGTGGCCGAAGGTCCGCACAAGTACATCAAGTTCCGGCGCCGGCTTTTCGACTGGGCGATCGTCGGCGCAGGGGCCCAGAAGATGAACGGGGGCTGGCGCATCGGTTTGACCAACGTCGGTCCGACACCCGTGCGCGCCAAGGCCGTCGAGGAAGCGCTTCACAAGGGCGCCAAGCCTGAGGAGGCGGCCGAGCATGCCTCGGATGGGTTGAACCCGTCAGGCGACCTGCGGGCCAGCCCGGAGTACAAGAAGCACCTCGCGCGTGTGCTCGTCAAGCGAGCCATCCAGCAAGCGCAATAAGGCCTGGGCTGGTGGTCCGGCACCGCGCCGGGCCACCGGCCGGTCGTAACCTTTGCGCGTGACCGCGGGCTCGCCGGCGACCATCGAGAACATCGAGGCGCGCCTGCGCGAGCGCAGATACATCGGCGATCGCGCCCTCGCCACCTCGATCTATCTGGCCCTCAAGCTGGAGAAGCCGCTCTTCATAGAGGGTGAGGCGGGCGTGGGCAAGACAGAGGCCGCGAAAGTCATGGCCGACGTGCTCGGCGCCCGGCTGATCAGGCTTCAGTGCTACGAGGGAATCGATCTCGCGCACGCTGTTTACGAGTGGAACTATCCGCGCCAGCTCCTGCACATCAGGCTGCTGAGCGAGAACGAGGATCGGCGCAACGCCGAGCGGGAGATCTTCAGCTCGGAATTACTGCTGCGCCGGCCGCTGCTTGACGCCATCGACAACGACGATCCGACGCCGCCCGTACTTCTCATCGACGAGATCGACAGGTCCGATGAGGAATTCGAAGCGTTTCTGCTCGAGCTGCTGAGCGATTTCCAGGTCTCGATTCCCGAGATCGGCACCATCAAGGCAAAGCACCCTCCATTCGTCGTGATCACCTCCAACCGCACGCGCGAGGTGCACGACGCGCTGAAGCGCCGCTGCCTGTACCACTGGATCGACTACCCCGACCTGGAGAAAGAGGTCGAGATCGTGCGGGCGCGCGCGCCCGAGGCCGCCGACGGGCTGGCCCGCGAGGTGGCAGCCCTCGTGCAGAGCCTGCGCGGGATGGACCTTTACAAGGTCCCGGGCGTCGCCGAGACGCTCGACTGGGCGCGGTCCCTGGCGGCGCTGGGCGCGACCCAGATCGACGCCAACCTGGTCAACGCGACGCTTGGCTCGGCGTTGAAGTACCAGGAGGACCTCGAGCGCGTGAGGGAGCAGGTGCCGGCGCTGGTCGAGAAGGCTCGAGGTGCCTGAGGGGGCGGCTGCCACTCCAGGGGTCCCCGACCATGGCCATCTCGCGGATGGGAACAAGAGGGGGATCGACCTGCTGCCGCGGCTCGCGGCGTTTGCGCGTCTGCTGCACGACGCCGGCGTCGAGGCCGGCCCAAGGCGACTGACCGACGCTACTCGCGCCCTCGGCTACATCGACCTGAAGCAGCAGGCCGATTTCCGAAACGCGCTGCGCACGGTCTTCGTCAGCCGGAAGGAGGACATCCCGACGTTCGAGGCCGCGTTCGACATTTTCTGGGCGCCCGCCGATCCTCGAGCGTCGGCCGGCGTGATTCCGGGTCGGAGCCGCGCCCTGCCGATGGATCCGGAACGCGCCAAGGCGTGGTCCGCCGCGCTCGGGCTGCACGGCTCGCAGATGAACCGCGAGAAAGAGCCGACCGAGGTGCCGGCGAGCTCCAGCGGCTACAGCAAAGAGGAGCTGCTGCGGCGCAAGGATTTCGACCAGATGACATGGCAGGAGACCGAGCAGGTGCGGCGCCTCCTCGAGCAATCCCCCTGGCGGGTCGCCGAACGCAGGACGCGGCGGCTGCGGCCGGCCCGGAATGGCCGGATCGACCTGCGGCGCTCGGCGCGGCACGCGATCCGGTCCTCGGGGGAGCTCATGCGGCTGTTCAGCCGCCGTCCCAGGGTGCGGCGCCGCCCGCTGGTGCTCATCTGCGATGTCAGCGGCTCGATGGAGCGCTACTCGCGGCTGCTGATGATCTTCGCGCACGCGATCGCGCGCCGCGAGGACCTGGAGGCTTTCGTCTTCTCCACCCGCCTGACACGCATCACCCGGATGCTGCGACATCGCGACCTGGACCGTTCCCTGGACTCGGTGAGCAAGAAGGTTCACGACTTCAGCGGAGGCACGCGGATCGGCGACGCGCTGGCGGACTTCAACCGGCATTGGGCGCGCCGGGTCCTGGGCCACGGAGCGGTTGTGATCATCGTCAGCGACGGCTGGGACCGCGGCGATCCCGCGCAGCTGGGCGCTGAGCTGGTTCACCTGCGCAGGTCTTCCTACCGGTTGATCTGGCTCAACCCCTTGATCGGTTCGGACGGCTACCAGCCCATCACGCGCGGCATGGCCGCCGCGCTGCCGCTGGTCGACGACTTTCTGGCCGCCCACAACCTGCAGGCCCTGGAGGACCTGGGCCGGCTGCTGGCGGGCCTCGACAGCAGGACGAGGGCTCGGTAATGCGCGAGCTGCTGGCCGAGCTCAACGAGTGGACCGCGGCGGGTGAGGAAATCGCCATCGCCACGGTGATCGAGACCTGGGGTTCGAGCCCTCGGCCGTTGGGATCGAGGATGCTGGCGACGCGGTCGGGACGTATGGCCGGCTCGGTCTCGAACGGATGCATCGAGGGCGCTGTGTTCGAGGAGGCGCAGAAGGTGCTCCAGAGCGGGACGCCGAAGATCGCCGCGTTCGGCGTGGCCGACGACGTCGCATTTGAGGTCGGGCTCGCGTGCGGCGGTCACATCGAGGTGTTCATCCAGCCCCTTGCCGCCGCGCACCGCGAGCTGATCGCGATGCTGAATCGAGACGAGCCGGTCATCTTGCGAACCAACCTCGTGAGCGGCGTGAGCGAGGTCATCAAAGGGACCGAAGCGGGCATCGACATGCCGCGCCGCGAAGGCGACGTCTTTGTCGAACCATTCCGCCGGCAACCGCATCTCGCGATCATCGGGGCGATCCACATCGCCATCCCCCTGCACCGGCTGGCGAAGGTCATGGGATATCGAGTCACCGTCATCGACGCACGCGCGAAGTTCGCGACCAGGGAACGGTTCCCCGAAGCCGACGAGATCATCGTGGCCTGGCCCGATGAGGCCATGAGCCGGCTGACCTTGGACAACTCGACCTACGTCGTGATCCTCACCCACGACCCTAAGTTCGATCTCCCCGCGCTGCGCTCGGTGCTTGGGAAGGATGTGGGCTATATCGGCGCGATCGGGAGCCGCAAGACCAACCAGAACCGTTTCGACGCGCTGCGAGCCGAAGGGTTTACCGAGGACCAATTGGCCCAGGTGCATGGCCCTATTGGTTTTGACCTGGGGAGCCGCGGCGCGGAGGAGACGGCGTTAGGCATCCTCGCCGAGGTCACCGCCGTGCGATTTGGTGGCTCCGGCGTTGCCAAGCGCGAGGCCGGGCGAAGCTCCGTCGCCTGAGCCGGCCAGGTACTCGCGCAGGATCGGCAGGGCCAGGTAGAACAACACGACGAAGCCGTAGATGGCGAGGGCGAACCGGAAGTTCGCGAGGGCGCTCAGGGTCGCCAGCGGATAGAGGACCAGGCCGGTCGCGAAACCCAGCCAGTCCAGCGGCGCATAGGTCCGCCGGTAGCGTCGCGCGTAAAGCGTCATGAGGCTGAACGCCACAGCCATCGCGGACATCGTCAGGCCGTAGGCGAAGGCGGCTGTCTGCTGGTCGTGGCCGGCTTGCAGGTAATCGGCCAGCAGCCCGGTTGGAAACGGGATCGCGGCCACCGTGACGAGCAGCAGGGCGTTGATGAACAGAAATCTGCGGTCGACCCGGTCGAGGGAATCGAACACGACGTGGTGATTGACCCAGATCACCACGATCGTTCCAAAGCTGATGGCGTAGGCCGTGTACGAAGGCCACTCCGCCAGCAGCGCCTGGTCGAGCCCGTGAGAGACCTTGGGTGCGGCGAGGTTGAACACCAGCAGGGTCGCGGCCACCGCGAAAACTCCGTCGCTGAAAGCTTCGGCGCGGGCTTTGTTCACCGCGACAAAGATAGGGGAGGGCTAGGCGTGGGCTTTGACGTGCGTCCTGTGGCGCCGGGCCTTCTCGCGGTTGCCGCAGGTGGCCATGTCGCACCAGCGGCTCGAATGATTCCGAGAGAGGTCGTAGAAGGCCCAGCGGCAGGTGGGCGAGCCGCACAGCTTGAGCCGCGACCATCTTTCGTCGCGCGTTGCGACATATAGAGCAGCCACGATCCGGCCGATCGCGCTGACCACGCCCGACGCGTCTGGTTCGAGCCTTGGTTTGCCGTCAGGGCCAAATCGGATGCGCAGCCGGCTGGCCGCCGCCGCCTCGTTCAGGGTCGCGGCGTCGACGGGGTAGAGGGGGTTACCCGTATTGCCGCCGATGACGCCGCGAATCGCCTCCCGAACGGCTATGGCATGCCCGAGATCCGCCTCCTCGACGGGCTGGCCCAAGTCGAGCAGTCCTCTTGCAACCATCCACGCCTGGAAGGTGTTCAGGTCTTTGAACTCGTCCGGGCCCTCATCGCCCAGGTCGACGGTGTTGACGAACGCCTGGATCAACCCAAGCTCGCCAGGTGCCTCCCGTTCACTCATCAAAAAGAAGTATATCCATAACCCACGACACTCTAACATCGGTTATACTAACCATCGTAATGAAGACGCCAGTTAAGGAGGAGCCGAGATGTACCAGTACAAGCACGAAGAGGTAGCCTGGCAGCGCCTGCAGGACGTCCAGCGCGAGATGGAGAACAGCCGCCAATTGGCGGATGGCCTGGGTCGCGCGATGTCCCGCTTCCGGCTGCTGGCCCGCCGCGCGTGGTGGTTGGGCGGGATCGCCTCGATCCGCCCGCCCCGGCGCCGGCCGGCGCTCGAGGACTGCGAGATGGAGGACTCCCACACCGCGTCCGGTGCGGCCTAGTCAATTCGTTCTAGCCGGCCAACCTGCGCAAGACCGCGACCTGCTCGGCGTCGGGCCCCTCGCCGGCGCCGGGCACCTCGAGGATGAAGGGCAGATTGGCCAGTCGCGGCTCGTGCAGGAGTGCGCGGAAGCCCTCCTCTCCGATCTGACCGGTCCCTATGTTGGCGTGGCGGTCGCGATTGGAACCAAGCCCGGTCACGGAATCGTTGCAGTGGATGACCTCGAGCCGGGCCAGGCCGATGACGCGATCGAGCTCGTCCAGGGTCTTCTTCACCTCCGCCTCGGTGCGTTCGTCATAGCCCGAAGCGAACGCGTGGCAGGTGTCGAAGCACACGGTGACCCGCGGATCGTCGAGCGCGCTGAGCATCTGCTCGATCTCTTCGAAGCGCGCGCCGACGCACCCGCCGAGCCCTGCGTTGTTCTCGATCAGGAGGTGAGCCTCCTTGGGGTCTGCCCGCTCGAGGACGTGCCTCAGGTGCTCGGTGATGCTGGGCAGCCTGGCCTCGAAGCCGGCGCCCTTATGAGAACCCGTGTGGAAGATGACGCCGTTTACGCCCAGCTCGTCTGCGGCCTTGAGGTAGCCGGCAAGCGTGCTCTCTGAACGTTGCCGCAGCGTGGGGTCGTCGCCCGCCAGGTTGATCAGGTAGACGGCGTGAAAGTAGAAGGGCGGCCGGCCGTGTTTGGCGGCAGCCTCCCGGAACGTCGCGATCCGCGTCTCATCGAGCTTCGGTGAACCCCAGAAGCCGGGCGGGGTGGGGTGGACCTGGATCGCCTGCGCACCCATCGCGGCCGCGCGCTCGAAGGCCAGGTGCAGTCCTCCGGACGAATCGACGTGTGCTCCGAGCAAGGGCATTCACCAGAGAGTAAGCCCGGTCCCTTCTGCCATGCTGAGAGTGAGTGTTCCGCCCCGGAAGTTCCTTGCATCTTCGGCGCCCTAGACGGCCGGGCGCCTTTGGCGCTGAAGCCGGCGTCAAGGGGCCCGTCGCCGCGTCGTCGCGCAGGTTTAGCTGCGCTCCTCCTTGCGCCACCCTTGCCTTGGCTCCGGCCGTCGATGGCGCCAATATGCTGCGGACCTCCGGGGCGGAACACTCTTGATTTTCGTGATGGGCGACCTGGACCTGCCGGTCCGGGGCCGCACTTACCGCGAACCGGAGGGCACCCACTCCATCGTGGTGCGCGGCCGGGACCTCGACGCCGCCTTGCAGCATCTCGAGTCCCGTGCGGACTGTCGTGCGCTCGCCGTCGTCGGCCTTCCGGAGCAGGCGCCGGACCTGTCGGTCGTGGCCGGTCGAAGGCTGCTGCTCGTCGACGGCGACAACTCGCGGCTCCGCGGGTTCGCCGAGGTCGCGATCCGCGCCGGCATCGAGGTGGAATGGATCCGCTCAGCGCGCCCTCCGTTCGACCGCCTGGCGGCCGCTCTGCTGCCCATCGGCGCCGTCGTCATGGCCGCGGGCGCGAGCTCGAGGATGGCGGGCTCGCAAAAGCTGCTGCTCGACCTCGATGGCACGCCCATGGTCAAGCACGTCATGCGGGCCGCCTCCGAAGGCGGATGTCACCAGACCGTCGTCGTCTATTCAGCCGACGACGTGAAGGAGGCGGTCGGTGGGGCGGCCGAGCTAGTGCACAACCCCGATGCGCGCACCGGCATGGCCTCCTCGCTCCAGGCCGGCTTGCGCGCGATGCGGCCCGAGATCGAGGCGGCGGTGGTGCTGCTTGGCGACCAACCGCTCGTCGGATCGCGCACCGTCGCCGCGCTCCTGCGGTCGTGGCGGCGCGAAGGATCGCGGCCGGCAGTCGCCGTGTCCCAGGGCCACCACGAATGGGCGCCTCCAGTCGTCCTGGCCCGCGACCTCTGGGACCAGCTCTTCGCACTCAAGGGCGACGCGGGGGCGCGCCAGGTGCTGCAGGGGCATCCCGAGCTCATCGACATCGTGCCGGCTCCAGGACGCGCCGACGACATCGACACGCCTGACGACTACGCCAAGATCGTGCGTCTGTTTCCCCGGCGCAAACCCCGCCAACGCGCGTAGCCTGCCGTCCGGCGTACGATCAGCGATAGTGCTAGTGACTGCTCTAGGAGTGGCGACTTGAAAGATCAAAGGGAGCCCGGCTGGGCCCGGTCCGGGGAGTTCGAGGACGTCATCTACGAGACCTGGGACGGCATCGCGAAGATCACGATCAACCGACCCGAGGTCCGCAATGCGTTTCGCCCGACCACGGTCTTCGAGATGGGCAGGGCTTTCGAGCTGGCCCGCGACGATTCCGGGATCGGGGTCGTCATCCTCACCGGCGCGGGCACGGAGGCCTTCTGCTCCGGGGGCGACCAGCGGATCCGCGGCGACGACGGGTACGTCGACTCCTCGGGCAAGGGCCGCCTCAACGTGCTCGACCTCCAGATCCAGATCCGGCGGCTGCCCAAGCCTGTCATCGCGATGGTCGCCGGCTATGCGATTGGCGGCGGCCATGTCCTGCACGTGGTTTGCGACCTCACCATCGCGGCGGACAACGCGCGCTTCGGCCAGACCGGTCCGCGCGTGGGCAGCTTCGACGGCGGCTATGGCGCCGGCCTGCTCGCGCGCATCGTCGGCCAGAAGAAGGCTCGAGAGATCTGGTTCCTTTGCGAGCAGTACGGTGCTGAGGAAGCGCTGCGGATGGGCCTCGTCAACAAGGTGGTGCCGCTGGCGGATCTCGAGAAGGAGACCGTGGCGTGGTGCCGCCGCATGCTCGAGCTGAGCCCGCTGGCGCTGCGGCTGCTGAAGGCGGGGCTGAACGCTGCTGACGACGGCCTGGCCGGCATTCAGCAGCTCGCCGGCGACGCGACGTTGCTGTATTACCTCAGCCAAGAGGCGCAGGAAGGGCGCGACGCGTACGTGCAGAAGCGCAAGCCCGACTTCAAGAAGTTCCCCAAACGGCCATGATCGCGGCGCTGCCGCTCAGCGCGACGCGCGTCTGGTGGTCGGCGGTGCGGCCCGCCACGCTGGCGGCTTCGGTCGCACCGGTGCTGGCGGGGACCGCGATCGCGATCCACCAGGGTGGGGCGCGATGGGGAGCCGGCGTGGCGGCGCTGATCGTCGGCCTTGGCATGCAGCTCGGAGTCAACTTTGCCAACGACTATTCGGACCACGTGCGCGGTGCGGATTCGCCGCGGCGCATCGGTCCTGTGCGGGCCGCGTCGTCGGGGATTGTCGCGCCCGACCGGGTGCGCCTGGCCGCGGTTGGCGCGTTCGCCGTCGCGGGCGCAGCCGGCGTAGTCCTGAGCCTGGCGGTCGATTGGAGGCTCCTCGTCGTCGGGGCCGCCTGTCTGCTCGCCGGGTGGCTGTACACGGGCGGCCCTCGGCCCTACGGCTACCTCGGACTGGGCGAGCTCTTCTGCTTTGTCTTCTTCGGTCTGGTGGCGACCGTTGGCACGGTGTACGTCGAGACAAGTCACGTCACGTCGCTGGCCATCCTGTTCGGCTGCGCGTTGGGTTTCCTGGCCTGCGCCATCCTGGTCCTCAACAACCTGCGCGACATCGACACCGACAGGGCGGCCGGCAAACGCACGCTGGCGACGCGAACCGGCCGAGAGCGCACACGAGGACTGCTCCTGGCGCTGGTCGCCGCTGCTTTCGCCGTGCCGGTCGCCGTCGCCGTGTTCCAACTCGCTGGATGGACGGTGATGCTCATCCTTTTCGCCATCCCGATTGCCGTGGCGCCGGTGCGGATCGCATTCACGAACACCGCCGGGCCGCCGCTGGTGCGCGCCCTCAAGCGAATGGCGGTCGCCGAGCTGGCGTATGCATTGCTCCTGACGATGGGGCTGCTGCTGTGAACCGCGCATACATCGATGCGCGCCGGCCCGCGGACGTGGCGCGAGAGGTCGAGACTCTTCTCGCCGGCGGCTGCCGGAGGTTCATCCTGCGCAGGGTCGCCGGAGGCGGATTCCTTGACCTCGAGCGCCTGGGAGCCGGCCGTTATGCCGCCGGCCTTCAGGCGACGGTCGAGCTCGAGGGCGCGTCGCCGGTGCCCGAGCCGCGCGCTGCGGGGACGGCCGCGAGGTGAGCCGCCAGGATCCGGCTGAAAGCGTCCGGCCGTTCCAGGTGCACCGAATGTCCGGCGCGTGGCACGACCTCGATGCGGCCGTGCGGCACGCTGGAAGCCAACCTCCGCGCGGAGGCGACGTATCCGTGGTCGAGCTGGCCGGCCACGAAGGTGCACGGCACGTTGACCGCGGCCAGGTCTTCCCACACCGGCTCCATGACTCCTGCCCCCATCCCTCGGAGCGAGCATGCGAGGCCCTCGACATGGTTTTTCAACCTCTCCGACCTCACCTGCGCAACGAAAGAGGGCCCGCGGCGCTCGAGCCCCGCGAACAGCGGGAGGGAGCCCCAGTACTTGACGAACGCCTCGAGCCCATCGTTCTCGATGCGCGCGGCCAGCGCTTCGTCGCCCCGCCGGCGCCCTTCGCGGGCATCCTCATCGAGCCCGGCATGGGCGCCGATGGTGAGCAGCGACAGGATTCGATGGGGAACACGTGCGGCCACATGAAGAGCGAGCCGGCCCCCCATCGAGTAGCCGATGAGGTGCGTGCGGTCGACGCCCAGGTGGTCCCACAGCATCTCGAGGTCCGTGGTGCATGCCTCCATGGTGCATGGGGCGCCTTCCCGCGACCGCGTCAGCCCGTGGCCGCGGAGGTCGGGGACGATCCATCGGTAGCCCGGCGGCATCTTCGCCAGGACCTCGCGCCAGCTGTTTCCGCTTTGCGTGAAGCCGTGCAGGAGCGTGACGGGCGTTCCGTCGCCTTCCACGAAGTAGCTCAGATGTACGTCCTTACCGTCGAGAATCACTGAGGCCTCCCGAAATCCTATGGATGTAACGCAAGCGTTCGCCGCAACTTTCGTCGACGAGCTGGCGGCCCAGGGAGTCGAGTATGCGTGCGTCTCGCCTGGGTCTCGTTCCGCCCCGCTGGCCATGGCGCTCCAGCGCCATCCGCGGATCAGGGTCCTGATGCACATCGACGAACGGAGCGGATCGTTTTTCGGCGTCGGCCTGGCCAAGTCCACCGGCAAGCCGGTGGTTCTCCTGTGCACCTCGGGCACAGCGGCGGCGGAGTTCCACGCCGCCGTGGTGGAGGCGTCATATTCGCGCGCGCCCCTGATCGTGTTGACCGCCGACCGGCCGCCAGAGTTGCAGGGGGTCGGAGCCAACCAGGCTATCGACCAACAGCGCCTCTACGGCACCGCGGTGCGGTGGTTCGTCGACCCAGGCGCGCCGGTCGACATGCCGGGGGCGCCTCGGGTCTGGCGGCGGCTCGCGGCGCGCGCCTACGCCGAAGCGGCGGGGGGGCCTGTCCACGTCAACCTCCCGTTCCGCGAGCCGCTCGTTCCGGCGCCGGGCCATGTCCCGGCGGCTCTGGGCTCGCCTGGGCAGTCGATCTCCGCAGGCCGGGCTCTGCCTTCGCCCGCTCAGGTCGCGTCGCTGGCGATGGCCCTGCAGCGCGCGCAGCGACCGCTGGTCGTCGCCGGCGAGATGCGGGATGGCGATCGGTTGGCGCCGGCGCTGCAGCGGATGGGGCTGCCGGTGCTGGCCGAGCCCACCTCGCAGCTGCGTCGCGCGGAAACGGGCGCATCGGTCGAGTCGTATGAGGCGCTGCTGCGTGCCGGGTGGTCGCTGCAGCACGGGCCGGACCTGGTCATCCGCGTCGGCGCGACGCCTACCTCGCGAGCGCTGAACCGCTGGCTGGCCGCGGCCTCCGCGCCCACTTTCCTGATCGATCCCGACCGCTCCTGGCGCGACCAGGACCAGGTGGCCACGAATGTGCTGGCGTGCGACGCGCAGCCCTTGCTCGAGGCGCTGCCTCCGATCGACCGGTCGGCGTGGCGCGACCAGTGGGTGACTGCGGGCAAGCGGGCCACGGCGGCGATGGCGGCCGCGATGGTGTCGACCCCGCTGCACGAGGGGCATGTCGTGCGCGCGTTGGCCGGGAGGCTGCCCGAGCCGGGACAGGTGTTCATCGGTTCGAGCATGCCGATCAGGGCGGCCGAGAGCTTCTGGCCGCAGGCGAAGTCGCAGCAGCGGTTCTTCGCGAACCGCGGCGCCAGCGGGATCGACGGGCTCGTGTCGAGCGGGCTGGGGCTGGCGGCGGGGCGGCCGGAGGTGCCGACGGTGCTGTTCCTGGGAGACCTTTCGCTCTATCACGACATGAACGGGCTTTGGGCGATGCGGCGTCACGGTGTGAAGGCGACCCTGGTGGTGTGCGACAACGATGGGGGAGGGGTTTTCAACTTCTTGCCTCAGGCGGAGCATCAGGACGTTTTCGAGGAGCTGTTTGCCACGCCGCTGAGCCTCGACATCTCGCAGGTCGCGCGCCTGTACGGGTTGGTATACAGCCCGGTGACCGATCGGTCGGGCCTGGAGCCGGCCATCGCCGACGCGCTCGCCGCTCCGACTCCGACCATGGTGGTCGTGCGGTTCAAGCGCGAGGACAGCGTCAACGGGCACAGGTTGTGCTGGGAGGCGGCGGCGGCGGCGCTGAAGAGCTAGGGCGTCTGGGTCCTTGGCAATTGCGATCTCGTTATGATCCAGCGCCATGATGGCTGAGACGAAACCTGCAAAGAAGAGCACCAGGAAGACCACCGTGAAGGCCAAGGCGTCCACGGCATTTTCGGCCGAGGAAAAGCTCGCGATGAGGGAGCGCATCAGGGAGTTGAAGGCTGACGCGGACAAGGCAAATGAGGAAGGCGCGGTCCTCGCCAAGATCGCCTCGATGTCGGCACCCGATCGCGCCATGGCGAAGCGGCTGCATGCGGTCATCAAGGGGAGCGCGCCCGACCTCTCGCCGAAGCTCTGGTACGGGATGCCGGCGTACTACAAGGATGGCAAGATGGTCTGCTTCTTCCAGGACGCGCGGAAGTTCAAGACCAGGTACTCGACGCTCGGCTTCAGCGACGCGGCAAACCTCGACGACGGTGGCATGTGGCCGTCCGCGTTCGCGCTGAAGAAGTTGGGTGCCACCGAAGAGGCAAGGATCCGCGGGCTCTTGAAGAAGGCGGTGAGTGACTGAAGGTCATCTCGCGAGAGTGAGGTGCGGGGACGGGCTGTGAAAAGGGGTTGGGGGAGGCTGGCGGTGAAGAAGCGGGTTGGAGAAATAACTGAAGTTCTCGCCTTGCCGGCAGTTTGGCAGCCCTAGTTTTCGTGCTTCTTGTCTGCCAGGTGGCTGAAGGTCACCTCGAGAGAGTGGCGCGCGGGGACGGGCTGTGAAGAGGGTGTCAGGCGGAGGCTGGGAGTAAGAAGCGGGTTGGAGATAATTCGGGGTGTTACCTCTCGCTGACATTTTGGCATCCCTAG
>DASXBJ010000129.1:0-4026 GCA_036491755.1 Candidatus Dormiibacterota bacterium | reverse complement strand
CGGCCGGTCAAGGGCATCGCCGACGGGATCGGGTACATGTTCCAGGCGGACGCGGTCTTTCCCTGGAAGACGGTCCTCGAGAACGTCGCCGCCGGTCCTCGCTACCACGGCTCATCGAGTCGCGACGCGCGGGACAAGGCGCGCCAGTGGATCGCGCGGGTCGGGCTCGCCGGTTTCGAGGACCGCTATCCCTATCAGCTGTCGGGTGGGATGCGGAAGCGGGTCGCGCTCGCCCAGAGCCTCATCAACGGTCCTCGCATCCTCCTTATGGACGAGCCGTTCAGCGCGCTGGACGTGCAGACCCGCGCCCTGATGGAGGACGAGCTGCTGGGCCTGTGGGCGGCCACGTCGGCCTCCGTCGTCTTCGTCACCCACGACCTCGAGGAGGCGATCTCGCTCAGCGACCGCGTCTTCGTGATCACCGCGGGTCCGGGCACTGTGAAGAGCAACTACAAGGTCGACCTGCCCCGGCCCCGCAACGTCGCCGAGATCCGTTTCCAGCCGCACTTCATCGAGATCTACGAAGAGATCTGGAAGGACCTCAAGGACGAGGTCCTGGTGAGCTATGAACGCCAGAAGCGCGGCGCGGCATAGGTTGGCTTTGAGCATTGACCGTGCCGGAAGCGAGCAGGCCGGGTCGCGGCCCGCGGTCGACCTGGTCGCGAAAAGGCGGCGAGAGCACCGGCTGCGGCGGCTGAAAGTCCAGGGCCTGCGGCTCCTGGTGGCGGTGGTCGTCCTCGGCGGCTGGCAGCTCGGGGTGCGGGTGAGCGACTGCAACACCGCGGGGCATCTGTGCGTCGTGGACAAGTTCTTCTGGTCGCAGCCATCCGACATCGCGCAGAAGATCTGGACCTGGATCACACAGGGCACGGACCTCGGCCCGCTCTGGGACCAGGTCTTCGTCACGATGCAAGAGACGGTCGGCGGCTTCATCGTCGGCTCGATCCTCGGCGTGATCCTCGGCGTGGCGTTGGGCCGGAACCCGCTCCTGGCCGACGTCATGGGACCGTACATCAAGGCCGCGAACGCCATCCCCCGCGTCGTGGTCGGTGCGCTTTTCGCGATCTCGCTCGGCCTGGACATCAAGGCGAAGATCGCCACCGCCGCGATCCTGGTGTTCTTCGTCGTGTTCTTCAACGCGTTCCAGGGAGTGCGCGAGGTCGACCGCAACCTGATGGCCAACGCCCGCATCCTCGGTGCCCGCGACCGGCAGCTGACGACCGAGATCATCATCCCGTCGGCGCTCTCGTGGATCATCGCCAGCCTGCACACGAGCTTTGGCCTCGCCCTGGTTGGCGCGGTCGTCGGCGAGCTCTTCGGTGCCACCCAGGGCCTCGGGGAGCTGATCTACGCCGCCAAGAACAACTTCGACGCCGCCGGCGTGTTCGCCGGCATGGCCCTGCTCGCTGCCATTGCGCTGGTGGCAGAAGCCCTCATCACAGCGCTCGAGGACCGGCTCATCCGGTGGCGGCCGCCGGTCGCCACAGAGACGAGGATTTGAAAGAGGAGTCGACGTATGCGATCTGGTAGTCCCCGGCTGTTGGCCGCAATTGCGGCGTTGGTCGTGCTCGCCGCCTGCGGCAGCACACCGAGCCCGTCCGGTGGAGGGGCGTCGGTCTCCCTCAAGATCATGGTCGGCGGGCTGAACAAGCAGATCTATCTGCCGAACATGCTTGCCCAGCGACTCGGCTATTTCAAGGCCGAAAACCTCACCGTGCAGCTCATCGACGAGGGCTCCGGCCAGGCGTCCGAAGAAGAGGTCGTGGCCGGCAACGTCGACGCCGGCTCAGGCGCGTACAGCCACCCGATGGTGCTCAACACGCAGGGCAAGAAGATCGAGACGATCTGCCAGTTCGGCATCGCCCCGGGTGAAGCGGAGGTGGTGGATGCCTCGCTTAGCAACATCACCTCGCCGAAAGACCTCGCGGGCAAGAACCTCGGGGTGACCGACCTCGGCTCGGGCACCCACGTGCTCACGCAGGCCATCCTCGGCACGGCGGGTGTCAACCCGGCGAGCGCCCACTACGTGGCTGTTGGCGCCGGCGACACCTTTATCGCCGCCATCCAGCAGAAGAAGATTGCGGCAGGCATGACCACGTATCCGACCATCTCGCGCCTCGTCAACAGCGGTAAGGGCAAGATCCTGGTCAGCCTGCTGACACCCCAGGACACCCGTGCGGCGCTGGGCGGCGACTACCCGTTCATCGGCGTCTTCGCCAAGAACGATTGGGTCAACTCCAACAAGGACACGGCGCAGCGGCTGGTCAACGCCTACGTCAAGACGCTGAAGTTCATGCACTCGCACACGGCGGCGCAGATCGCCGACCAGATGCCAACTGACTACTTCGCCGGAGACAAGGCCTCGTACGTCTCCGACCTGCAGAGCCAGCTCTCCATCTTCGGCACCGACTGCAAGATGCCGGCGGGCGGGCCTGAGACAGTGCAGAAGATCCAGCAGCAGTTCGTCGCCAGCTACAAGGGCCAGTCCGCGAACCTGAGCGAGACCTACACCAACGATTTCGCCGACAAGGCGAGCTGACCGACCCATCGCCGACATAGGGCCCGGGCCTTCGCCCGGGCCCTACCCACGCCCGTTACTTTCCGCCGGCGCCCAACGTCTTGCTAGCTGGTGGCTCGCTTCATGGTGGCGGCCGCGCTGGTGTTCTTGAGCGGATGCCAGCTCCCCGGCTCGAGCGCAGGATGTGGCGCGGTTCAGATCGACTGGGTCGACTTCATCCAGGTCGGCTCTACCCGATACCTCGCCGGACCCGGCTCGCCGACGATCCTTCGACAGAGCGACCTCGGCCCGGTCGTGGCTCGAGTCAGGTTCAGGGTGGCCGGCAACGTCTGCGATCCCGGCTACAGGGTCAAAGATGGCGACGCGGCGTTCCTCGATCCCGGAACGCCGATCTACGAAGTCACCCGCAAGCCGGCAGATCAAGTCCTGGCTGCCGAGCGAAACGGCCAGATCGAGAGCTACGAGGCCAGATCCCCTTAGGGTCGGCCGTCCATCACGTGTCGAGCGCTGGAGCCGGTCGGGGCCGCGCGCTGCGCAGCGCCAGGGCCAGGCCGACCAGCACGATGGCGGCCCCGATCAGCTCTGATGGCGAGGGGCTCTCGCGGACGAAGATCGCCGCCGAAGCCAGGCCCACCACGGGCACCATCAGCGAGATTGTTGCCACCGTCGACGCGGGATACCGGCGGAGCAGGTAGGCCCACGCCATGTATCCGAATCCGGACGCCAGAAGCGCCACGTACAGTAGGGCCAGCACCGCCGAGAGCGTGAGCGATCGACCTGCCGCCACGATCCGGCCGGGTCCCTCGATGATCAGCGACAACGCGAGCAGCGGTACCGGCGGAATGAGGCAAGTCCAGGCCAGGAAGGCCACGGCGTCGTCTGGGCGCGCGATCCGGGTTATCACGTTGCCCGTGGCCCAGGCCGCCGCGCCCGCGATGCACAGCGTCAGCGCTCCCAGCGGGATCACGGGACCGACGCGTGTCGTCGCGATCAGCACCACGCCGCCGACGGCGACAGCGGCGCCCGCCAGCTGCCGCCACTGAGGCCGCTCGCCCAGGACCACCGCGGCGATCGCGATCGTGAACACAACCTGAATCTGGACGATCAGCGACGCGATGCCTGGAGGCATGCCCAGGTACAGGCTGAGGAACAAAAGGCCGAACTGCAGGGCGCCCGACGTCGCCCCGACACCCGCGATGTACCGGAACGGCACGTTCGGGCGGCGCACGACGAAGACGAATGGGACAAGGACAAGGAAGCGCAGAGCGACGAACAGCAAAGGTGGGAACACCTTGAGCCCCGCCTCGATCACCACGAAGTTCAGGCCCCAGACGACGGCAATCGCGACCCCGAGCAATGCGTGGCGACGGCTCATGAATGGCAAGGTTCGCACGGACGCCGATGCGGCCGAGTCAAGCGCGCGGAGCTTAGAGTTTCGCTGTGCTGACCAAGCTGTCGATCACGGTCATCGGATGCCACGCCGGCGGAGAGATCGGCAAGGTCATCGT
>DASXBJ010000128.1:0-11347 GCA_036491755.1 Candidatus Dormiibacterota bacterium | reverse complement strand
CTGGGACCGTTACCCGTTTATGTTCCTGAACTTCATCCTCAGCTTGGAGGCCGCGATCTGGGTCTCCGTCGTGCTGATGGCCCTCAACCGCATCGCCGACCGCGATCGCATGCGCGCGCAGCACGACTACGAGCTGAACGTCAAGGCCGAAGAGGAGCTCAAGGCGCTGATGAACCACCTGATGCACCAGGACGAGATCCTCCTGCAGATCGTCAACCGGCTGGACCGAGGCGACCGCGAGATGAAGCGCCTGGCCCGCAGGCTCGAGCAGGCGATCGAATCGACCACCGAGCCGCCTGCGCAGCCCTCCAGACCAGGCGGGTCGGAGCGCCCCCCAATCACGATCCCCGCGCCTTAGTCCTTCACCGGCTCACGCGGTACACGGCGTACTCCCCATCGTTGTAAACGAGCGTTCCGTGCGCATCCCAGTACGCCCGGCTCGCCCCGCGCGTCAGTTCCTGCGGGCCGATCATCAGGTAGTCCACCCCGTACTTGCGCACCAGGTCCGGCGTCGAAGGGGCGCCGTCGAGGATGAGCTTGGCGTCGATCCCCTTTTGCACGTAGTCGGGCAGCCCGTACGTCCACAGCCATCCCGGGTAGCCGATGAGCTCGCGCCGGCCGGCCAGAGTCGGAATCGGATTGTTGTGCTCGTCGGCCACCACGAACATCGCGCGCGGACTCGTGTTCTGTCTCACCCACGCGGCCACCTTGAGGCCGCCCGAATCGGTGAACTGGACGGAGCTGACGCTGAAGTCCGATGCCCGAGCAAGGTCGAGCGCCCCTGAGAGGCACAGCAGCACGATCAGCACGCCGGCTCCCGCGGCCGTGATCCCACCCCGCCGAAGCATGCCGGCCAGCACGCCTCCGACAAGGACGCTGCCCAGGAGCGCCCAGAAGATGAAGAACTTCGTGTTGTCCCAATCCCAGGGCTGGAGGAGCACCAGGTTCGGAACGATGAACCACAACCACATCGGCGCATACCACCTCGGAAAATCGGTGGGAAACCATCGCCGCAGCGCGTAGGCGGCGATGAGCAGCGGCAGGAACACGGACGTGTTCTTGATCCAGAACCACAAGAAATCCCACCCGATCGACGCGGCGCCGTCTCGCTGCCAGTCGGCGAAAGATAGCCAGCCCGGTTGGATGCAGTAACCGTGAATGGCGGGCAGGTCGCCGCAGATGCTTGTGTTGGCCGGCGGCCACATCCAGACGAGAATCGGCGCGCCGACCATCACCGCGGGGACGAAGAAGGCGAGCCACTGTCGCCGCCGTTGGAACACGGCCCAGAACGCCGACAGCGCGACCACCGTGCCATATGCGTGGACGTGGAAGACCGGCAGCACGCCCGCGGCGAGGCCGGCGAAGAGGAAAGGCTGCCAGCCCAGGTGCTCGCGGACGGCGATCCAGATCACGACCAGGAGGATCAGTGCCAGGCTGAAGCCGAATAGCGTCGAGCGTTGAGGGATGAGGTAAGCCAGCACAGGGTTCAGCCACTGGAAGTTGAGGTCCCGGTTCAACGAGTACTCACGCGGCAGATGCAGGAGCACCGCCAGGCCGCCGCGCTGGAGGTCTCCCGTGAGGTACACGAAGCCGAGGCCGCCGCTGAGCAAAAAAACGAAGACCGCGATGGCGGCCGCCGCACGGCCGCCCGCGAAACGCCGCGCCGCGAGGTACAGGACCGCGGGAAAGGCCAGCGCCAGGATCGCAGTCGTGGCGACGAGCGCAGAGGTGAGCGAGAAGCCCAGCGGCACGAGGTCCGCGGCGAGAAAATCGATCATGAACGGATAGCCGAGGTGGTGGCCAGGGTCGATCGAATATTCCGGTGGAAAGTTTTGACCGTACGCGAACGAGCCGGCGAAGCTGAGGTGCGCAGCCCAGTCGCCCCATATGTTCACGTACCCGGCGAACAGGCCCGCCGGCGTGTACACGTAGGCCTGGTGAAGGAAGTGGACGGTCCAAGCCCCGCACAAGATCACGATCGCGGCGGCAGGCCAGGGATGGCCGGCTGCACTCAGCGGTGCGCCCCAGCGGACGCGCGCATCGGCAAGATCGCGTCTCACCTCGGCGCGGGCCATGACGACTCCTGCGACGCCGGCCGCCAGCGTGATCGCCAGTCCCGCCAGATCGCTGCCAAGGGTCACGTCCCGAAGGGCCAGAGACACCATGAAGGTGGATGCGGCGACCGCCATCGCTCCCAGAACGGTGCCGAAGGCGATGCGTTCTTCAAGGTTGAACGCGACCCCGGAGAGATAGGTGATGCCGAACCCGGCCGCCGCCGCGGCGGCCAGGAAAAAGCCTGCGCCTAATTCCAACAGAACAGCTGCGGCTGCGATGGAGGCAGGTCGCGGCAGTTGACGAGCCAGGTCTTGGGGCCCCAGGGCGGCGTGCCCGCGCCTTCGAAGAAGGCGCCCTGCGATATCGGGACTCCCGTCCATATCGGATAGAAGTAGCCGAAGAAGAGCACCGCCGAGCCGAGATAGGCGGCCACGAGCCACTGGCGTCCCGGCGGTCGGAGCTTTTCGGCCAGGTGGGTGAGCACGAACGCCACCGCGAGGATCATGAAGATGAGGCCGCCGAACATGTGATACATGAAGATCACGCGGCTGATCAGCGACCACGGCAGGTACTGGCTGATGAAGCCGAGCAGGATCACCGTCGCCGGAAAGCTTCTGTACCGCAGGATGAAGTACGGGAGCGAAGCCACACAGGGCAGGCTCGTCCACCAGATCCACGGGTTGCCGAGGTCCGCCATTCGGGAGATCAGGGGCTGGCCGGTGAACTTGTCGACGCCGAGGCCGGTGTACTCCGCGTAGTAGAGGACCGGCCGTGACAGAAGCGGCCACGACCACCATGGAGAGCCATACGGGTGGGTGGCCTTCAGCGTCGCGTGATAGATGTACGACGACTTCTGGTAGTCGATCAGGTCCGCCATGGTGTGGAACTGGCCGCGCGCGAAGAACGGGTACCAGGAGGCGACGTAGATGACGGCCGGGATCACGATCAGCGCGACGAGGGCGACGGAGAGATAAGAAGGCCAGTAGGCGTTGCCCGGGATCGTCGGTCCCTCAGGCCTGCCCCATGACCAGAACGGACGCTTTGAAGGCCCGATGCTGATGTCGACATTACGACGGATGGCCCGGACGACCAGCAGCAGCACGATGCTCGCGTAGGCGGCCAGCACGATCCATTTCGACGCGATGCCGATCCCGAGCATCGTTCCGAGGGCCACGAGGGAGACGAGCGACGACCTCGCGGTCCGGCTCTGGATGTGCACGAGGTAGAGGAAGTACGAGCAGAGGATGAAAAAGATCGGGAAAATGTCGATCATCCCGATCCGCGACTGGATGAAGAACATTCCGTCGACGCACACCAGCGTCGCGGCCGCGATCGCGAAGAGTCGCTTGGGCCACAACCGCCGCGCCAAGAGGTACATCATCGGGATGCACAGGGTCCCGAAGAGGCACGCGGCGATCCGCCAGCCTAACGTGTTGAACCCGAGATCGATGTAATCGCCGGTGGCGCCGGTGAAATGGGCCCGATACCAGCCGTAGCCCCATTCTCCCGAGGCGATGATCAGCTTGGCGAGGGGCGGCTCGGGGTCGAAATAGTTGAAGCGGCAGCTCTGGTCCGTCGGATGGCAAAGCTCGATGCCCTTGATGTCGTCGTAGGCGTCGACCGGGAAGTAGATCTCGTCAAACACCTGGCCGTTGGGCGGTGAAAGCTGCCCGTTCGGATTCGGGTAGCCGCGATTGAAGGGATACGCCAGCCCGCAGAGCGTCCCTGCCGTGCCGGAGGCGGTGACCGGCGTGTTCGAGACACAGTTGGTGATGACCGGCCCCTGCAGCGGGTGGACAAAGATGTCCGGCAGGATGGGGCTGAAGAACCGGATGACGAACGCGACGATGGTGAGAGCCAGGACCCAGATGAGGTCCCATCGGTCGAAATAAATACCGTCGCGCTTTGTTCGAGGAGTCTCCACCCCCTCGAGCTCGTAGGCCCGGTGGCCCGTCACCGCCGCCGTTTGCGTCGCCTCGATCCGCCCTGGTTCTGGCCAAGACGCTCCGGCAGGTGCTCGGTTATCTCCCAGACCGCCGCGTCGGGGTCGGGTACCGGGATGGCTATCGTGTCCTCGTGCATCAGCCTCGCGCCGAGCTTCTTCTTGATGGCCGCGAGCTCGGTCTCGTCCCCGCGGACGCGGATGAACAGCGCGGGCTTGTCGATGTGCGCCTTCATGATGGGCGCCACCATGCGGCTCCGGCGGTCGAGGAAGTGGGTGCGCAGGGTTTGTGACCGCACCGACTTGATGGCGTCGTAATCCAGCACCACGCTCGACAGCAAGGTCGAGATCTTGAGGCCGGCATCCTGGACGTGGACGTGGCTGCGACTCCGATAGACGAGAAAGGCGCCGCCGAGCAGCAGGCCGCTCGGGATGTACAGCAGCCAGACCGCGCTGCTGGCTCTGGTGAGCTGGTGCTGGTAGATGACGATCCCTGTCATCACGAGCCCGACCGCGACCAGGAATCCAGCGAAGAAGCGCTGCTGCCGCCACATGGCGTGGGCGTACAGGTTCGGGTGGCGTTTGTGCTCCAGGGGTTCGGCCGTGCTCAAGGGACTATTGATTATCCGGGGTCGCGTCGTCCAGGGCCCATCCTCTGCTTCGTTCGACCGCCTGCCGCCAGCGCGCCTGGAGGGTGTCCGCCTCGTCGCGCGACATCCTCGGCTCGAAGTCACGGTCAACCTTCCACAGCTCTGCGAGATCGGATTCGCTCCAAACGCCCACGCCCAGGCCGGCCAGAAAGGCGGCGCCGAGCGCCGTGGTCTCGGTGTTCCGAGGCCTCCGCACCGGAATTCCCAGAAGGTCGGCCTGGAACTGGCACAGGACGTCCATGACGGCGGCGCCGCCGTCCACCCGCAGCTCGCGCAGGGGCGAACCCGTATCGCGGGCCATCGCTTGGACCACGTCGCGTGTTTGATAGGCCATCGCTTCGACCGCGGCCCGCACAAGCTCGGCGCGGCCACTGCCGCGCGTGAGGCCGACGATGGTCCCGCGCGCGTACGGGTCCCAGTGGGGCGCCCCGAGGCCGGCAAACGCCGGGACGAGGAACACTCCTCCGGAATCGGGTACGGAGGCTGCTATCGGCCCGGCTTCCGCCGCGCTGCCGATGATGCCCAGGCCGTCACGCAACCACTGGAGGGCGGCGCCCGTGACGAAGATGGCGCCTTCGAGCGCGTAGCTCAGCCTCCCGCCGCGACGCCAGGCGACTGTGGTCAGCATCCCCGACGTCGAAGCAACTCGTTGGGGGCCCGTCTGCATGAGCACGAAGGAGCCGGTGCCATACGTGTTCTTCGCCATTCCCTCCGACGTGCAGGCCTGTCCGAAAAGCGCCGCCTGCTGGTCCCCGGCGATCCCGCCGATCGGGGCGACCACACCGCCCAGGACCCCTGCCGAGCACCGCGACAACGGTCCACTCGAGTCCACGACAGCGGGAAGGTTGCCGAGCGAGACGCCGAACAGCTCGGCCATGTCCGTGCTCCACGCGCCGCGGCCGATGTCGAAGAGCAGGGTCCGGGAGGCGTTGGATGCATCCGTGATGTGGTCTCGGCCACCGGACAGCTTCGCCACCAGCCAGCTGTCGATCGTGCCGGCGGCGGCTTGACGCGCGCCGTCCAGGTGAGCCATCGCCCATGCCAGCTTGGTCGCGGTGAAATATGGATCGATGACGAGGCCTGTGACCTCGCGCACGCGAGCCTCATGGCCCGCCTCTCGCAGCCGAGTGCAATCGTGCGCGGTGCGCCGGTCCTGCCAGACGATCGCCGGCGCCAGCGGCTCGAGCGTTCGCCTGTCCCAGAGCACGAGCGTCTCGCGCTGGTTGGTGATGCCGACCGCCAGCACGTCGCGCGACTCGGCGCCCGCGGCTGCCATCGCGTCGCGTGCGCTCGCCTCGACCGCTGACCAGATCTCCCTCGGGTCGTGCTCCACCCAACCCGGGTGCGGATAGTGCTGGGCGATCTCGCGATAGCCCTTGCCCTTGACTTCCCCATCCGGCCCGACGGCGATCGCGGTCGCTCCAGTCGTGCCTTCGTCCAGGGCGAGAACGATGCCGTCGCGCTTCACGTCCGTCCGGGCCCGAGCAGCGCCGCTAGACGGTCGGCTTCCAGGTGCGGTTCAGGCTGCCGGTCGCGTAACCCTCGAGATCAGCGGCCACGAACGTGTAGCCGGCGGCGCGGACGGCCGCCGCAACGCTTGCGCGCTCGGCGATCAGCCTGGAGATCTGCGAGGGGTCGACCTCGATGCGGGCCACGTCGCCGTGGTGGCGGACGCGGACCTGGGTGAAGCCGAGCGCCTTGAGGGCGGATTCGGCGGCCTCGATCTGCCGCAGAGCGGCCACCGTCACCGTCGTGCCATGCGGAATGCGCGATGACAGGCAAGCGAAGGACGGCTTGTTCCAGTTGGGCAACCCAAGTTCGCGCGCGGCCGCCCGGATCTCGGACTTGGCCATCCCCGCCTCCAGCAGCGGGAAGCGGACGCCGCGCCGCACCGCCGAGCCGTGGCCGGGCCGGTGATCGCCGGCGTCGTCGGCCGTTGCGCCATACGCGAGATGGGCCAGGCCGAGCTCGCGCTGGATCGGCTCCAGCGTGTCGAACAGCTCCTCCTTGCAGTGGAAGCATCGATCCGGGTTGTTGCGGGCATATGCCTCGAGCTCGACCTCGCCGGTGGTCACCTCGACCAGTCGCGCGCCGAGTGAGCGCGCCAGCTGTCTGGCCTCCTCCTGCTCTGACTCGGGATAGGCGGGCGAGCTCGCCAGCGCAGCCACCGCGCCGTCGCCCAGCTCGTCAAGGGCCACCTTGAGCAGCAAGGTGGAGTCGACCCCGCCCGAGTAGGCGATCAGCACCGAGCCCAGCCCTCGCACGATTCCACGCACGGATTCCAGCCTGGTCGCGTCGTGCCGGTCGAGCTGGATCAATTCCAGCCCAGATTAGCTCGCTCGGGCTTCCGAGGGCTCCATGGCGGGGGCGCCGCACCACGCCTCGTAATCGATCAGCGATGTGACGGTCGGGTTCTCGCCGCATAGCGGGCACGCCTTGTTCTGGCGCAACTTCAGCTCGCGGAAGGTCATGTCCTCGCCCTCGAAGAGCAGGTAGCGGCCGATCATCGGGCGGCCGATGTTCAAGAGGTACTTGATCGTCTCGAAGGCCATCATGCTGCCGATGATCCCCGGCAGCACCCCGAACACGCCCGCCTCTGCGCAGCTCTGCACCGATCCGGGCGGGGGGGGCTCGGGGAACAGGCACCGGTAGCAGCCCGTGCCCCTGGCGGAATCGAACATCGCTAGCCTGCCCTCGAACCGGAAGATGCTTCCGTGGACGAGCGGCTTGGCCAGGAAGTGCGCCGCATCATTGGCGAGATAGCGAGTCGGGAAGTTGTCGGTGCCGTCCACGATGATGTCGTAGGGCGAGAAGATCCGCATCGCCGTCTCGGAGTTGAGGTGTTCGTTGATTGGGACGACCTCGACGTCAGGGTTCAGGTTCCTCAGAGTCTCTGCAGCGGACTCAACCTTGGGTCTGCCGATGTCATCGTGGCCGTGGAGCAGCTGCCGCTGGAGATTGGAAGCGTCGACGACGTCGAAGTCGACGATCCCGATCTTGCCGACGCCGGCAGCCGCGAGGTACATGGACGCGGGCGATCCGAGCCCGCCGGCACCAAGGAGCAGGACGCTCGAACCGAGCAGCTTGCGCTGGCCGGCTCCGCCGACTTCCGGCAGGATGAGGTGACGGGCATAGCGCGCCACCTGGTCGGGGGTGAATCCACGGGACGGTGCCATCTCAAATGACTATACCCAGGGTGCTTTGGCGCTTATTCCTATAGTGGGAGGGCGGCATGGAAACCGAATACCTCGACGAAGAGCAGGTCATCGCCCTGTACAACAAGGTCCGGACGGGCAAGAAAACCTGGCCGGAAGGGATTTGGAGCTCGCCCGCTGCGCTGCAGTACGCGGTCACGGTCTTCGACTATTGGATCCACAACGTCATGGGCTGGAAGGGCTGGCCTGACGCCAGGGGCAAAGTGACTCCCGCTGTGCTCGAGGAGCACCGCCTGGCCGACCTCGTGGAGAGCGTCTTCGTTCCGGAGTTCGGCGACGACTGGCTCGATTTCGAGGTTGTTCTGAACGAGAGCATGCGGCTGTCCGAGGATGAGGCCTGGGCGCCGGATGTCGCCGACCGCCAGGAGCGGGTCGAGGCGGCGTTCGAGCACGCGTTCGAGCAGCTCATCGGATCACCCAAGCAGCAACCCAAGCTCCTGCCGACCTATCACCGGTTCCGCAACCACCTCCTGCGCATGTGGAGCGCGTTCCAGGAAGCGCAGGCCGAGCACGACAAGGCCGAGCGCGAATCCGCCGAGCGGTTCTGGGCGCACCTCCGCCTGGTGCGCAGCACTCGTGCCCAGGCGGCCGAGGCGTGGTCGATCGTCAATGTCGACGACGAGCGCCGGGGCGAGGTGACCATGATGTGGGGCGAGCCCCACCCCTACTGCGTCGTCGTTCTGGACGACGACATCGAGGTTGGCGGCTGGGAGCAGGTGATCTACAGGCTGGAGCAGGAGATCCTGGTCGAGGAGCCGGGGGTGGTCAGCTACGCGGTCTGGCACAAGGGGTTTGTTGGCGAGTACTACCGCTGCGCCGACTGCGGCGAGCTGCACAGCCAGTTCGACGAGGACGCCGGCAACGAGCTGAGGCTCGACGACCTGGACGCGCCCGAAGAGAGGTGAGCTTGCCCTCTCCCGCGCCGCGGGAAGAGGGTCAGGGTGAGGCAACGCCGAGCTTCACACCACTGTCAGCCTGAAGTTCTTCCCCTCCCATCCGCTGACGTAATGCGCGGTCCAGGCGAATTCGGTTCCGGGCGACAGCCTGTGGCACGGGATCTCGGCGATCCACACTCCAAGCGTGGTGTCCGTCGCCTCGACCTCGCTGAACGACTTCCACTCGTCGAACGTGTAATGCACGGCGCCGGGCCGTGGCAGCTGAACGCGAAGCCGCCGGCCCGCCACGATCTTGGTGATCTGGTGGCGGTGAGACCAGACGAAGGCCGGCTCGGACGGTGGCACCTCGGTGTAGCGACGGCGGGCCGGAAGCACGATGTCGGGGAATCCGCCGAGCGCGATCGTGGTCAGGAGCTCGAGATACTCCGCGTGCGCCCAGCCGAGCGGGCATGCCGATCCATTGGGCCGGCCGAGCTGGAGCCCTTTAGCGGGGATGTCCGCGGCATCCCACAGCTGTTCGGGGAGCATCAGGCTCTGCCCGGCGAAACCCTCGAGCGTTCGGACCAGCTCGGCGGCCGGTAGGCCCATCGAGAAAAAGTGTCGGGCCCGTTCGCCCGTCAGCACCGGCCACGCGCGGCCCCGCCCGGTGCCGTCCCACGGCGCTCCGTTTTCGTGCTCGCCGTACTGGTCACCGACGTACCGCCGCCAGCTCGGTCCCGATGGGAGGCTCACCTTCAGGGTTCCGTCCACCGCCTGCAGGCTGCGCATGATGCGGTCGTCCTTCGGTCGCCGCAGCCCGTAGCGAACCAGCTCGAGGAACTCGGGGGCGATCGCCCCGCCTGCCGGCTGCACGTCTGGATCGGTGGACAGGCGCACGTACTGGCCGGTCCGCGTCGTGCACCATGCCTCGACGCGGTCGTTCCAGTAGTCCGCGACCGCACGAAGGTGACTCGACGCCACATGCTCGCCCGCGTCGCCGGCGAACTCAGCCGCCACGATGAGCGCCGCAATGCAGGCTGCGAGAGTCGACGGCGAAAGGCCACCGAGGTCTTCCCATCGGTCGAGCTGGGTCATCGGCCCCTCTCGGATTATGAACTGGGCGGCCGGACGGACCATCACCGGAAAGGGGTCGTGGTCCAGGCTTCCCGCGACGCCCAGCCGCCACGCAAGAAGAATCGGCAGCGCTACCTGATCGAGCTCCGTCGAAGTCCAGTGCGGCGTGCCGTCGAGCTTCCAGTTCTGATGCCAGCCGCCGTCCGGCCGCTGGTGCGCTTCGAGATGGCGGAACGCACGCAGCGCTGCGGCGACGTCCCCAGCGTCGAGCAAGGCGGTGGCAATGCGGCAGAGGTCGCGCGGCCAGACCAGGTGGTAGACGTGGTTGCCGTCGTGGTTGGTCTCGCCCCAGGGCGCGCTCGGCGATGCAACGAAGGCGCCGGCGTACGACTTGTCCTCGAGCGAGCGCAGGACTGACATCGAGGCGCGTGCGAGCATGCCCTCGTCACCGCTGACCTTCGCGAGGGCAGGCGGCATGTCGAGATGCGGACGCCACGCCCTTTCGAACTCCTGCCGCACGGCGCCTGCGCCTTTTTGCAGCGTCTGGCGGGCGATCTCTTCGGCGTCCGCGCGGGAATGGGCAAAGCCGATGGCGATCTGGAGAGCGCCGGCCCGGATGCCGATCTCGGCGCCGACCGCCACGTTGCCGGGACCTGCGCTGTCGTAAGGACTGGTGAGGTATCCGTCGCCGTCGTGCAGGTCGATCTGCAGGTCCGAGCTGCGGTAGTACCCGACGGTGCACTTGCTGAACGGACCGACGATGCAAATCCACACGTCCTGCTGCTGCATGAGCAGCGCCGGCGGATGAGTGTCGATCACGCTGCCGTGGTTCCCCTCGGTTCCTGGCTGCCAGTGCGCCGATGCCTGGAGGTACAGCCGGACGTCGGGCAGCTCGGGAGTGAAGTTGGCGGCGATGATCAGCGCGTTCTCCTGAGGGTCAGAGAAGAACTCCTTGGTCAGGCGGTACTCGTGGTGCGTCGTATCGACCTTGAACGCCGGGACGCCTGGGCTCAACCAGCTGATGCTGTGCTGCCCATCGCGGCTGTCATCGACGGGCGGCGCCCCGCCGGCGGAGGCGAAGAAGCGGAGCTCGTGCAGCACGGGCCGGTCGAGGAAGGGAAAGAAGACCTCGCTGAGCGCTCCATCGGCGAGCGTGTACCAGAGCTTGCTGGTCTTCGTGGGCGCCGTGCCGAACGCCATCTTGCGTCCGGGACCCCACATCGGGGGCGCGCCGGGTCCTCCTGGTGCCTCCATCGGGCACTAAGTATGGTGAGCAGCCGAGTCAGAATAGAATCGATCGACGCCCGGACTCCTTGGGGAGGTGGCTGAGTGGCCGAAAGCACCCGCCTGCTAAGCGGGTAGGGGGTGTAAAGCTCCCTCGAGGGTTCGAATCCCTCCCTTCCCGCTTCTGGCTAAACGCTGGCCCGGCCGAGGGATTGCGGGCACCTCGACGGTGACCGAGCCCTCGACGCCGACCAGCAGACTCACGAGGCCGACGACCTCGAACGGATACTCGGAGCGCGGGACGTAGGTGTC
>DASXBJ010000127.1:0-39191 GCA_036491755.1 Candidatus Dormiibacterota bacterium | reverse complement strand
ACGAGACGTTGTTGAGCTCGAGCCGATCGGCCGCTTCGCGAGCGATCTCGACCATCCGGCCCACGGCGAAGATCACGGCGTCCTTACCCTTCCGCACCTCTTCCCAGCGCCCGATCGGCAGCGGCTCGACGGGAAGATCAGGCGTCGACGGGACCGGTCCGCTCGGGTAGCGGATGGCGATCGGGCCGTCGGCCGCCAGCGCCGTCTCGAGCAGTGCGCACAGCTCTGTCGCATCCGCGGGCGCGGCGATCTTGAGGTTGGGGATCAGACGAAGGTAGGAGAGGTCGAAGATCCCGTGGTGCGAAGCGCCATCGGGACCTGTAACGCCGGCACGGTCGATCACGAAGACGACCGGCAGGTTGTGCAGCGCCACGTCCATGATCGTCTGGTCGAAGGCGCGCGCTAGAAACGTCGAGTAGATGCAGACCACCGGATGCATGCCGGCCATCGCGAGCCCGGCGGCAAACGTGACGCCGTGCTGCTCGCATATCCCGACGTCGAAGAACCGGTCCGGGAACTCCTTGGCAAAGTTGAGAAGGCCGGTCGACGACGCCATGGCCGCCGTGATCGCGCACACCTCGGGGCGGCGGGCGGCGGCCGTCATGAGCGCTTCTCCGAAAACGTCCGTGTATTTCAGCTCCGTCGATCGAGGACGCCCGGTCAGGGGATCGAAGGCCGGCACGCCGTGTAGCTTGTCCACCTCGTCCTCGACGGCCGGGGAGTAGCCGTGACCTTTTTCGGTGACGACGTGCACGACGACCGGTTCGCGCAGCCGCTTGGCGCGCGAGAGGACCTCCTCGAGCGCGGGCTCGTCGTGGCCGTCGACCAATCCTGCGTACTTGATGCCGAGGCTCTCGAAGATCGTCGAAGGCTGCAGGAGTTGCTTGAGACCCTCCTTCACGCGGTAGGCGGCCTGGTCGGCGGTCGACCCGACGAGCGGGAGGTCACGCAGCAGGCGGGAGATGTCGTCCTTGAGGCGCTCGTACCGGGGGTCGACGCGAAGCTGGGACAGATGCCGCGCCAGCCCGCCCACCGTCGGGGCGTAGGAGCGGCCGTTGTCATTGATGACGATGATCAGGTTGGGTGGCTGCAGGTGCGCGATCTGGTTGAGAGCTTCGTACGCCATGCCACCGGTGAGCGCACCATCGCCGATGACGGCCACGACAAACCCGCCGATCCTCTTGCGCAGGCGGGCCTCGGCGATGCCGAGCGCGTAGCTCAACGAGGTCGAGGCATGGCTGTTCTCGACGAGGTCGTGCTCCGACTCGCGCCGTGACGGGTATCCGGAGAGACCGCCCGCCTGGCGCAGGGACGAGAAGTCCTTCGCGCGCCCCGTCACCAACTTGTGCACGTACGCCTGGTGGCCCGTGTCCCACACGATCGCGTCCTTCGGACTGTCGAACACTCGATGCAGCGCAAACGTGAGCTCGACCACGCCGAGGTTGGGGGACAGGTGGCCCCCGGTCTTCGAGGTCTGCTCGACGAGGAAGGCGCGAACCTCGTCGGCGAGGGCGTCCAGCTGGGCCTGATTCAGCGCCCTGAGGTCGGCCGGCGAGTGGATTGTCTCGAGGATGGCCATCCTGGGTTAACGCTCGGCGCCGGCCATGAGTTCCGCGAGCTCGATGCACAGGCGCGTGCCCGCTCCGCTGGGCCCGCGAAGGACGGTCGTCAGCTCGGTGTTGGTGTTCCAGCTCGAGGCTGCGATGTCGAGATGGGCCCAGGGTTTCCCGCCGGCGAACTCTCCGATGAACATGCCACCCATGATCGAGCCTGCTTCCCCGTATTCAGAGTTCCGAAGGTCCGCGATCTGGCTGCGCAGAAGGATTCGATAGTCGGCGTAGATGGGCAGCCGCCAGACGCGATCGCCCGCTTCGCGAGAGGCGCGATCGACCAGCGCCCAGAACTCATCGTCATTGCTGACGGCCGCGGTGGCCCCGTGCCCGATCGCGATGGTGGCCGCTCCGGTGAGCGTGGCGAGGTCGATGAGGTGCGTCGCGCCGTTGCGGAGCGCGTGGGTGAGCGCGTCGGCCAGCACGAGCCGGCCCTCGGCGTCGGTGTTGACGATCTCGACGGTCTTGCCATCGGCGCTCACGACCACGTCTCCCGGTCGCTGGGCCGCAGGCCCGACCATGTTCTCGGTCGCGGCGACGACCGCCATCACGTCGAGGGGCATCTTGCGACCAGCGATCACGTCCATCGCGGCCAGGACCGCTGCGGCGCCGGCCATGTCACCTTTCATCAAGCTCATGTTTTCCGGCTTCTTCAATGAGATGCCGCCGGAGTCGAAGGTGATGCCCTTGCCGATCAGCGCCAGCACCGGAGCGTCGGGTGACGTGGATCCCGGTTCGGCGCCGCCGCGATGGCGAAGGCGGATCAGTCGCGGTGGCCTGGCCGAGCCCGACGCCACCCCGAGCAGCAGGTTGTAGCCGCCCGCGCGGAGCTCGTCGGGGCCGAGGATCTCCACCTCGAGCTTGTGCCGCTGCGCGATGTTCAGTGCCTCCTGACCGAGCGTTTCGGGTGTGACCTCATTGGGTGGCGCGTTCTGCCACTCGCGGGCCTTGTTGGTTGCCTCGCCGTTTTCCTGAGCCTGCAGGACCTCGTGCTCGCGTCCCGCGCCAAACCCGACCAGTACCAGCTCGACGATCTCCATCCGCTCCGGATGCGCGCCCGTCTGTCGCGAGCGGCGCTCGAACGAGCCCATCACGCAGCCCTCGACGACCCCTTTCAGCGTGTCGGATCCCAGGGGGTCCGTGCGCAGAAGCCCGATCCGTTTGTAGCCGTAAGTGCGGGAGGCGCGCACGAGCTCGTGATGCGCGGAGCGCAGGCGCTGGCCATCCAGGTCGTGCAGCGCGCCGAGGCCGTAAAGGATGACGCGCCGCGGTCCGATGCCCTTGGGCGACGGGACAGGGAGCACCTCGTGGATGCGCCCGCGGAACTCGGCGTTCGCGACCAGCTCGGAGAGCACGCCACCCATCGCACGGTCGAGATCGAGCGCCGGGCCGGAGAGGCGCTGGCCGGTTGACACCGGCACGGCCAGGGCGTCGACACTCAGCTCGGACGCCGCGGTCGAGGCGAGGGTGATCTTCACGAAGTCCTAAGCGTACCGATTAGGGCCGTCGGGCCAGGCGCTCCGCGACGAGCTCGAGCACGTGCGCCACGCGCAGGTGAATTCCCCTCCGCCGCGCCGCGGCCTCGATGTGGAGCAGGCAACCGGGGTTGTCCGACGCGACGACCGCGCACCCGGTCTTGGCTATGGCTTCGAGCTTCCAATCAGCCAGGCGGCCGGCCACGCGTGGCCACTCCAGGCTGAACGTGCCGCCGAACCCGCAGCAGTTGGCGATGTCAGGCAGGTCGGCGACCTCATAGCCGGCCAGCTCGAGGAGCCTGCGCGGCTCGGACTTCAGCCCGAGCTGACGGAGGGACTGGCAAGAATCGTGGTAGGCGATCTTCAGGCTCATCGACCTGGCGTCCACCAGGTCGGGGTTGCCTTCCAGGAGCTGCAGGGCAAACCTGGTCGAATCGCGGAACCGGGCCTGCAGTTTGGGGTCGGTCGAGGTTCCCCAGCCGGCCGCGTCGATGGTGAACGCGCCGAAGCACGAGGCTGACGGCGTCACGATCAAACCCTTGGAATCTCGAAGGCTCGCTTGCAGGTCTGTATTCAATTTGTCGGCACCGTTGAAATCGCCGGCGTTGGCTGCGATGAGGCCGCAACACCACTGGGTCTTGGGAAAACCAACCCTGAAGCCGGCGGCCGTGGCGATCCGCTCCAGGGCCACGGCAGCCTGGGGGAGCATCCGGTCCACCATGCAGGAGGCGAAGATGGTCAGCGGCTCGCCGTCGACCTCGCTGGGGGCGGCCCGGTCCCGATACGGCACTCGGGCGAGTCGGGGGGCGCCTGGCACCAGCCGGCTGAACGGCGCCGCGGTGCGCATGAGCCGGTCGGCCAGCTGCGGCTGCGACCACATGCCGAGCACGGCTCGCTTGCGCAGCGACTTGCGGCCGGAACGGCGGTGCTCGAGGATCTGGCGTGGCAGGGGAATGCCGACAGGGCAGATGTCCTGGCACGCATTGCACTGCGTGCACAGGGTGTTCGGCAGGTCGGCCGCATCGAGCCCGTGATGGAAGGGGGTCAGGACCAGACCGATCGGTCCGTTGTAGATGTGCCCGAACTGGTGGCCGCTGACCGCCATGAAGGGAGGGCACGCGTTGGAACAGGCGCCACACCTGATGCATGTGAGCGCGTCGCGAAAGACCGGGTCCTCGAGCATCCTCGCCCGGCCGTTGTCGATGATCACGCAGTGCATCTCGCGCGGCCCGTGGACGCCGATGGTCAGCGACTGCTCGATGTCAGCCGATCGCGATGGCCCCGTTATCCAGTTGACGTAGCTGCTCATGATCTGGCCGGTCCCGCTGCGCGGAAGCATGCGCAGCACGGCGACGGCATCGTCGAGAGTCGCGACGACCTTGTCGATTCCGAACAGGGCGATATGCACCGGGGGCAGCGTCGTCGTGAGGTCGGCGTTGCCCTCGTTGGTGACGAGCACGATAGTGCCGGTCTCGGCGATCGCCATGTTCGCGCCGCTGATGCCGACCCTCGCGTCGATGAACTTCTGCCGCAGCGATTCGCGCGCATGGCGCTGGATGGCCTCGACCGTGGCTTCCGTGCCGAACACTCGCGCCGCGTCCTCCTTGGTCAGATGGATGGCGGGCGCGATGATGTGGGACGGGTGCGTGTGGGTCAGCTGCACCATCCGCTCGCCGAGGTCGGTTTCGACGACCTCCATGCCGAGTCCCTCGAGGTAAGGGTTGAGCTCGATCTCCTCGCCGGCCATCGATTTGACCTTCGTCACGACCATCGGCTCGCGAGACGTCCGGCCGCTTCCCGCCTTCATGCAGATCTCGCCGATGATTGCCCGCGCCTCGGCTGCATCTTTCGCGAAGTGCACCTCGCCCCCGACGGCGGTGAGTCGCTGGGCGAACTGCTCGACCAGCTCGGGCAGCCGCTCCAGGTTGGCGGTGCGCCGCTGCTTGAGGTCGGCGCGACCCTGCTCGAAGTCGAAGCTCTCGAAAGCGACGTTGCGGCGAGCACGGAGTCCCGTCATCGCATGGATGAGGGCCCTCTGCAGGTCGGGGTCGTCGAGCGCCTTGTTGACGCGGCGCCCGAAGTGGCGTCGACCTTCGGTCAAAGGAGCGGCCGGCGCGCGCCCAGGCCAGCCGTGGCGTCCTGCAGGGCTTCCACAACAGCGGCGGGCGTTGCCACGGGGGCCAAGCATATGGTTCCGACGCAGATGACGGCGCGGTGGTCGCCCGACGGGTCGATCACCACATATGGATGCGCGCGAAGGGCGGCGCTCGCCAGGCCGGCATTCTTCGTCGTGACCTTGATCGAATGTTCCAGGCGATCGAGTGCGCGCGCGAACACCGCCGCCATGAGCCCGTACTGGCGCGGTAGCGCCGCCACCGATTCAAGCGCGCGGCGAGCCCGCACGCGGAAGGTCGATGAGGGGTCGCCGAGGATGGTGTCCAGCTCGATCAGCGCGATTGCGGCCACCGAGTTCTCGACGAGGGGCTTGATGCGGTCACCCAGCCGCCCCAGATCGTCGCCGCCCGCGCGGTCGAAATAGCCGCCCAGCTCGGGGTCGCCATAGCGTTCATCCAGGTGCGACGCAAGCTCAAGCGCGGCCGGCAGCCATCGCGAGCCCAAGCCGTGCTGGTGAGCTCTGACCGCCGCCCACAGCGACCACACCTGGTCCGCCAGCTGGCCTCCCACACCCTGCGCATGCTGCATTCCTTCGTTGTGCCGGTGCATCTCGTCGAACAGCCGCCGCAGCAGCTCACCGGCATGCTCGGAAAGCGCGGGACGGTCGAGGCGTGCGGCCGCGTCGAGGTAGGAGATCGCCAGCGCGGCGTTCCACGACGTGTAAACCCGGCGGTCCACGTAAGGCGCGCGCTGCTGCGCTCGCGCCTTGGCATCCATCGCGTAGTAGGTCTCATCCGCGTCCTGGCTGCCCGCATACAGGCCGGTCTCCGGGTCGCGCAGCACCCTGTCGAGATATGCGGTCGTTGTGTCGAGCGCGTCCGCCATGCCCGCCAACGCCAGGGCGTCGATGAGCCCGCCGTGATCTTCCAGCATCTTCTCGAAGTGGGGGACGCTCCAGTCCTGCGTCGTGGAGTAGCGGAAGAAGCCGCCTTCGACGTGGTCGTACGTCCCGCCGGCGGCCATCCGCTCGAGGGTGTGCACAGCCATCTGCCGGAGCTCCGGCCGGGAGCGGATCTGAGCCTGCTCGAGGAGCAGGAGGATGGCCTCGGTCTGAGGAAACTTGGGCGCGTTGCCAAAGCCGCCGTACTCCGCGTCGTAGGCCGTGATGACGGCGTCGAGAATCAAGTCGACCTGCCCGCCATCGAGGTCGCCGGCGCTGCGGGCCACGCCCATGCCGGCGCGCTGGCGCGCCTCCAGAGCCTTGCTTGCGATCTCCGTCTGGTTGGCGTGGTAATAGCCCGCCACCCTCGCCAGCGCGTCTGCCATCTGGTCCGGCCCAAGGTAGGTGGCACCCGTGAGAATGTCGCCCGAGGGGGTCAGGAACGCCGTGGTCGGCCAGCCGCCCATGTTGTAGCGCTGGTTGATGTCGGGCCGGACGTCGTTGTCGACTCGGATCGGCACGTATTCGCGATTGATGAGGTCGATCACATGCTGCTGCGAGTAGGTCGTTTCGTCCATCACATGGCACCAGTGGCACCACACCGCGGAGATCGCCAGAAGGATAGGCCTGCCGGCCTGCCGAGCTTCGTCAAACGCGCCCGCCGACCAGGGGCGCCATCGGATCTCGGAGGCCCGGTTGGGGCGCGGCGAGAAGTGGAATTCCTGCGCAGCCTCTGACATTGGGACAAGGTTACGATGGCACTGTGATCTCGACTAGCGCGGTGGACGCGTACATCGAAAAGCATTCGCGCCGGTTCATAGACGACCTCAAAGAGCTGTGTTCCTTCCCCAGCATCTCGAACCATGGGTACGATGCGATCACTCCCGCGCGCGACTGGCTCGGCGCTCGACTCTCGCGTTTCACAGACCGGGTCGAAACCATGGAGGCCGGCGGCATGCCGGCGCTCTACGCCGAGGTGCCGGGCGCCGGCAAGCGCAAGCTGCTGCTCTACCAGCACTACGACGTGCAGCCGGTCGACCCGATCGACCTGTGGGATTCGCCTCCCTTTGAGCCCGTCGAGAAGGCCGGCCGCATCATCGCCCGCGGCGTCGCGGACGACAAGTCGGACGTGATGGCCCGCATCCATGCCGTCGAGATTCTGAAGGAGCTCGGCGAGATTCCGGTGACGCTGCGTTTCCTGGTCGAAGGGGAAGAGGAGATCGGCTCGAAGTCTTTCGAGAAGATCGCTCACGATCACGCCGAGAAGCTTCACGCCGACGGCTGCCTGTGGGAGTCGGGCAGCTCGTTTGACGACGCCGGACGCGCCAGCATCCAGTTCGGGTGCCGCGGCCTCCTCTACGTCAACCTGCGGGTCAAGCAGCTCGAGTTCGACCAGCATTCCGGCTGGGCGTCGATCTATCCCTCGGCGGCGATGTACCTGGTAGGCGCGCTGGCCAGCCTGCGCGACCAGGATATGAACATCAAGATCGAGGGCTTCTACGACCGAGCGATCAAGCCGACCGCGGACGATCGCGCGATGATGGCGAAGATCGACCCGGAGGTGGACAAGCGCAAAAAGCTCGTCGGCTTCGAGCACCTGGTCAGGGATCCGAAGCACGAAGGGGTGATCGAGCAGCTGCTGTTCCTGCCCACCTGCAACATCGCCGGCATAACGACCGGCTACCAGGGTCCGGGCTCGAAGACGGTGCTGCCGGCGGAGGCCACCGCCAAGCTCGACTTCCGGCTGATCCCCGACCAGGATCCCGACGATGTCCTTGTGCTCCTGCGCAAGCACCTGGATCGCCATGGTTTCGAAAAGGTCGAGATCCTTGCGGGAGAGGGCGAGAAGCCCGCGCGCTCAGACCCGGGCTCGGCGATCGCGAGGAGCGTGATCGACTGTGTCAGAGACATGCACGGGGAACCAATCCTGTGGCCATTCATGCCTGCCACCGGACCCATGCACGCCGTGGTCGCAGACCTTGGCACCCCGACCGTGCTGCCTGTCGGCGTAGGCCGGCCGGACAACCGCATTCACGCCCCCAACGAAAACATCCTTGCCGCCGACTACATCAACACGGTGCGGTTGATGTGCCGTGTTTGGGAGCGTTTCGGCGCGGGCTGATGGAAAAGCTCACCGACAAGCTGTTCACGGTCAAGTACAACGAGGACTCGGGCCGGCCTCACATCGAGATCGTCGACCAGCACGTTTGCGCGGCCAAGTGCACCGGCAAGTACTGCAACCATTTCTGTCCAGCGGGCGTCTACGAGTGGAACGAGGAGCAGAAAACCAACCTGGTGAGCTTTGGCAACTGCATCGAGTGCGGCGCGTGCTCCATCGGCTGTCCGTTCGACAACATCGCCTGCCAGACCCCCCGCGGGGGTTACGGAGCCCAGTTCAAGCACGGCTAGGAATACGGACCTGCCTTTCCCCAATTCCAATTGATGCAATGAGCGAATACGACGTGGTCATCGTCGGGGGCGGGCCGGCCGGCCTGGCAGCCGGCCTCTACACGGCGCGAATGAACCTTCGCACCGTGGTGGTCGACCGCGGCCCCCTGGGCGGCCAGCTCCTGAACACCGAGCTGATCGAGGATTACCCGGGATTCGAGTCGATCCTGGGCTCGGACCTTGCGATGAAGATGGGCGACCACGCGCGCAAGTTCGGGGTCGACGTGCGCGACTTCGAGCCCGTCAAGGAGATAGACGTCGAGGGGTTGAGCAGGGTCGTCCGCCTGGAGTCGGGCGAGGAGCTCCGCGCGCCCGCCCTGATCATGGCCGCCGGCGGCCTCCCGCGATACCTGCAGGTGCCCGGAGAAAAGGAGTTCTGGGGCCGCGGTGTCAGCTACTGCGCGGTCTGCGACGGGGCTTTCTTCAAAGGCCAGGAGCTGGCCGTGGTCGGTGGCGGAGATGCCGCCGTGGAGGAGGGTGAATTCCTGACTCGATACGCGTCGAAGGTGTACATAATTCACCGGCGGAGCGAGTTTCGCGCTCAGCCGATACTGGTTGAGCGCGCTCGCGCCAACCCGAAGATCGAGTTCATCTTCGACGCCCAGGTCAAGGAGATCGCCGGCGACGAGAAGGTCCAACAGGTGCGCTACGAGCAGCACGGTGAGGACAGGGAGCTGTCGGTGGGCGGCGTTTTCATCTTCATCGGCTTTGTGCCCAACTCAGGCCTGTTCAAAGTCCACGTGAAGCACGACGAGGCGGGCTACATCATCACCGACGGCAGGATGCAGACCTCCATCGACGGCGTCTGGGCGGTGGGCGACGTGCGGGCTCAGCTCACCAAGCAGATCGCCACGGCGGTCGGCGACGGCACCACCGCGGCTGTGGCGGCTTCGGCGTACGTCTCCTCGCTGAAGGACGCGGCCCGAGCCTGAGACGCGGTCGCGGCGCTTGTGCGCCTGGTGTAATCTGGCGCCGCCGACGGCCCGTTTTCAGAAAGGAAGAAGTTCACGTTGCAGCACAATGCCCTCAAGGCCACCGCAGTCGCGGCATTTGCATCCATCGCCATGGTTCCCGTCTCAGCAATCAGCGCGTTCGCCGATGCCAACCCGGGCAACCATGGCCACCATTACGGCCAGCTGAAGCACCAGCCGCCAGTTCAAGCGCCGCTCCCGCCTCCGGTGGTCGCACCGCCGGTCACCGTTCCACCGGTGGTTTCGCATCCAGCTGGCGCGGTCGCGGCTCCGGCTCCCGCCGCATCGAGCCAGGCGCAGGCACCGGCGGGAAAGGTCAACGTCGAGGCGCCCGCCGCTCCCGTCCCGGGCGGGTTCAACCTCGTGCGCTCAGTGCCGCAACCGGGATTTGACCCCTGGCTGATGCTGGCCCTGATCCTGACCGCCGCCGTGCTCTGGATTTACGTGCTGCTGCTGCTCGCGCGATCCACCGCGACGCGGCGCCGCAAGCCGACGGTCTAGCGCCCCCGGTTACTGCGTTACGTCGATCCAGACCAGGCCGGGCGGCAGGCTGACGGTCTGGCCGCCGACAGTGAACGTCAGCGGTCCATGGCTGTCGGTCGATGCCCAGGTGCCTGAGTATCCGAGGCCCTTGTAGAACAGCTGGATGCTGCCGTTGGTGTCGAGGTCGAAGTCGTGGATGTGAGCGCCGTGCCCGTCACCGACATCCAGGAGCTGTTCGGTCGTGTGCAGGATGATCAGCATCTCGATGTGCAGCGGCTGGCCTGAGGTTGCGTCCTTGTAGGGATGGCCTTCCTCGGTCTTCGAGTAGGTGCCGGTGAGCGGGTCGTAGGCGTACGTCGAGTAGTGCTCGTCGACCGCGATGCTGGCGCCGAGCGACCCGCCGGCGGGTAGGTTGGGGCGTGCCTTGGGCAGGGTGAACGCCGGGATGCTCGAGAAGTAGTTCTGCTCGGCCGCCTGCACGTTCGGGCCCGAGATCATCAGGTTGTCCGGCGCGATGCGCGCGCCGGTGCGGAACTGGTACCCGATGGTGTCGAAGAACTGGGGAGTCGGATCCTGGGCTGCCCGTGCGGCCGTGGCCTGGGATTCGCCGGATTGGAAAAGAAGACCCTTGTAGTGGCGCGCGATTTTCAATGAGATGAATCGGGCCGAGCGCATCGGCCCGATGAGGTCGGGTGAATTGTTGAAGATCGCGCTCAGGCGCGTGATCCCGCCCTCGGCGAGGTACTCGAATACAAGGCCCGCGGCCTGCAGCCCGTTCTGGTCGCGCGCGAACTCATCGTTGGGGATCTGGATGATCGCGGGGTACTTCAGGGCAGTCGTGTGCTCTGGATCGTGGTAGTAGACGCCGGTTTTCAGCGCGAATGCAGATGGCACCAGGTGTCCCGACTGGTCGCGGCCGCCGGGGGCCATCGAAAGCGTGATCGGCCCGGACGGGATGCCGGTCGTGGATATTGTTGCGCTGCGGTCGTCGGTAGCCCACTTCAATGTGGCGATCTGCGTCCCGATGGTGACCTTGATGGTGATCGGTTCCATCACGTCGTTGAAGTTGAGCTTCAGAGTCGTTCCGGGATCGATCTCCGCGCCGTCGATGAGCGGTGTTCCCGCGGGTCCGACAACCGATGTGATGCGCGGCACGATGATGGTCGTGAAGCTCCATTGCGCCGCCTTCACCCGGTGATGGCCGACGTCGTAGATCGCCTTCATCGCGACTGTGTACGTGGTCAGCTCCGGCAGCGGCTTGGCGGGTGTCCATGCATATTGCGTATCGCCGGACACCGAAGTGATCGAGCCGTCGGTCGTCGGGCTGATGGAGAAGGCCGCCTTCACGGCCGCAACCGCGACCGGGCGGCTGAAGTTGAGCAGGACCCGACCGTCGGTCGGCACGTCCTTCTGGCCGTTCGTGAAGTTGGTCGCCACTGTCGTCGGAAGGGTGTTCTGGTAGGCGAGATATGCCCCGAAGCTGATCAAAACGACCAACAGCGTCAGCCCGGCGGCGATCCATCCGCGACGGCCGAAACCTCTGCGGCGACGGGGAACGCGCCTCAGCGGCGGGGCCGGCGAGTAGCTGGGCTCGGTTGATGGCAACGACGTGGAAATGGACAACGGGCCGCGGGGATTATCTCAAAAGAGCCCGCGGCGCGCCCGAAGGCTGCCTTAAGTCAGATGGCGCAGGAGCGAGAACGTGTAGATGCCGGTGTTGTGGCCGCTCTCGAACGCGACCTGGAGCGCATATTGCCCGACGAGGGTCACGTCCCTGATGCGGAGCTCGTCGGGGCTCAGGCTCTTGACCCGCGAGAGCCGTCCGGGAGCGCCTGCCTCGCCGCGGCACTCTGCGCATGGGCACGCCCATCTCAGCTGCTCGCCGGAGTAAGTGGACCGCCTGCCGTCTTCCCAGGTGATGTCCATGACCTGGCGTTCCCGGTCGACATCGACGGTGGTGGGAAACGGATCGGGATCTTGCAGCGCCTGGCCTAGTGGACGTTGATCACGGGCAGCTGGCGGAACGACTGGATCGACGTCCGCGCGGCAACCTGTGAAGCGATGTGCGTGAAAGCTTTGGCGCCGGCCGAGTCTGGTCGCGAGATGACAACCGGGGTGCCGCGGTCTGCTTCCTCGCGGACGCCTTCTTCCAGGGGTATCGCGCCCAGGAAAGGAACGCCCAAACGCTTGGCCGCCCCCTCTGCGCCGCCGTGGCTGAAGATCTCGTGCCGGTGGCCGCAGCTCGGGCAGATGTACCAGCTCATGTTCTCGATGAGGCCCAGCGGCGTCACGTTGAGCTTCCTGAACATCTGCAGAGCCTTGATGGCGATGTCCGTGGCGACATCCTGTGGCGTGCACACGATCGCCACGCCGGTGAGAGGGATGGCCTGGGCCAGGGTCAGCGATGCGTCACCGGTGCCCGGCGGAAGATCTATGACCAGGTAGTCGAGGCGCCCCCAGTCGACCTGGACCATCATCGCCTCGATCGCCTTGCCAACCATCGGACCGCGGTAGATGGTGGGTTGGTCGCCGGGATAGATGTTGCCGAAGGACATGACCTTCAGGCCGTGTGCCTCGATCGGCTGCAGGAGGCCGTTGACCTGCTCCGGCGCTGAACGCTCGCCCATCATGGCGGGGATCGAAGGACCGTAGATGTCGGCGTCCAGCAGGCCAACCGAGGCGCCAGTGAGCCGGAGGGCGGCAGCGAGGTTGACCGCCACTGTCGACTTGCCGACGCCGCCCTTGCCCGAGGCGACCGCGATGGTCTGTTTGACCCCGGGGAGGATTTCGGACGGCTTCGGCCGTGTGAAGGCCGGGCGCACGTTGGCGGTCATCCGGACCTGGACGGCTGTGACGCCCGGGAGGTCGCCGACCAGGTCCTCGGCCTGGGACTTGAACCGGTCGCGTACCGGGCACGCGGGGGTCGTCAGCTCAAAGGTGAAGCTCACCTTGCCGGCGGGGCTCACGTCGAGCTCCTTGATCATGCCGAGGCTGACCACGTCGCGTCCGAGGTCCGGGTCCTGGATGTGCGAGAGGACCTCGAGTACCTGTTGCGACGTGGGGCTGGCCATCGGCAACGATGTTACCGGCAGCCGAGATCGAGCTCATCGGGCCCGCGCCGTGCATCGGGCACTCCCCTGGCGGGCCCTCCCTATTTTCGGCTTCCTCCCCCAAGCCATCGCGCCAAACCGGGATCGAACTTAGCGCGAAGCCGCACCTGTGGCAACCCTGCCTGTTAATTTTCACCGCGATGAAGCAGGTCACGGCGCAGAGCTCGAGCTCTGAGCTCCTCGCCTATTTCGCCGGACCGGCCTCCGACGTGTACTTCCAGCGCGCGCGGGACACGCTCGCCGGGGCCGGGATCGACGCGGTCGTGGCCATGGACTTTTTCTCGAGCCATGCCGGCGTCCTGTGCGGTATCTCCGAAGCGCTCCGCCTTCTCGGCGCCGTCCTCCAGGATGGCGACGAAGCGTGGGCGCTCGCCGAGGGCGAGTCGATCACCGACCGCGAGACGGTCCTGCGCGTGCGCGCGCCCTACTCGCGATTCGGCGTCTATGAGACCTCCCTCCTCGGCATGCTGTCCAGCTGCACGGGATGGGCGACCGCGGCGCGCGAGATCGTCGACGCGGCGGCGGGCAAGCGCGTCATCTCGTACGGCGCGCGCCACGTCCACCCGCTGATCGGGCCGGTGATGGAGTACGCGGCGATCATCGGCGGCTGCGCCGGCTGCGCCACGCCGCTCGGAGCCCAGCTGGCTGGTCTGAAAGCGCCCTCCGGGACCATGCCCCACGCGATGATCCTGCTGTTCGGCGACACGGTCCAGGCCGCGCGCGCCTTCGACGCGCACATGCCAGACGACGTCCTGCGCATAGTGCTCGTCGACACGTTCAAGGACGAGGCCGAGGAGGCGCTGCGCGTGGCCGAAGCGCTGGGCAAGCGGCTGCGCGGGGTCAGGCTCGATACCCCGAAGGAGCGCGGGCAGGTCACCGTCGACCTGGTCAAGGAGGTGCGTGCGAGGCTCGACCAGGCAGGGCATGAGCATGTCGGCATCTACGTTTCCGGGGGCCTTGACGCCCACCGAATCAGGGCGTTCGAATCCGCGCACGCGCCGGTCGATTCGTACGGGGTGGGCCAGGCCATCAGCGGCGCTCCCCCGATTTCGTTCACCGCGGACATCAAGGAGATCAAGGGCAGGGCCATCGCCAAGCGAGGCCGGATTCCAGGCGTCGCCGCCAACCCGCGCCTCCGGCGCGTCATCTAGGTCGCCTCGGGTGGCGCCGGCCAGGGGTCGGAGCGCCCTCGCCGCTCACCAGTCCGCCTGCAGCGCCTGCACGGTCTGCGTCGCCGCCGGCATCATCCCCGAGGCGAATCCCACCTTCGCCGGCCGCTGGGGCGCCCCCTTTTTCCTGGTCGGGCAGGCGCCGGGTCCCGTCGAGCGCGAGTCGCGCCGGCCGTTTTCGGGCCGGGCCGGCAAAGAGCTCGACCGATGGATGCTGCGCGCGGGCTTCGCCAGCGCCGAAGAGTTCCGCCGCCTGACCTACATCGCCGCGCTCATGCGGTGCTTTCCAGGCCGCAACCCCTCCGGTAGCGGCGATCTGAGGCCGCCGCCGGCAGCGGTCGCCAACTGCAACCACTGGCTGGAGGCGGAGCTGCAACTCCTCGAGCCGAAAGTCGTCATCCTGGTCGGCCAGATGGCCATCGCACGGTTCCTCGGTCCCGGCCGGCTGGAGGGCTTTGTCGGCGCCACCTTCGGCCAATGTCCGGTGATGATCCCGCTGCCTCATCCATCCGGACAGAGCAGGTGGCTGAACGAGCATCAGAATCGCGCCAGGCTGGAGGCCGCGCTGCGGGTCATTGGGGAGCAGCGCTCGGCCCTTGCGCAGCCTCGGCCAAGCGCGTGAAATAGCGATTGCCTTCGTTCTTCGCGCGCCGTGAAGGTGGGCGCGCAGTAATCGAGGGCGGTGACGCCCGGCACCTCGCGCGGTCCCTTCGCGCCAGGCTGGGGGAGGAGATCGACGTCATCGACCCTGCCGGTTTCCAGCTCAAGGTGCGGCTGGAAAGCGTCTCCCCCGGCCGGGTCGAGGGCGCGATCGTGTCGGAAAAGGCGTATCAGCCTGAGCCGGGAGCACAGGTCACCGTCGCCATCGCCAACCTGCCCGCTCCTTCGCTCGAGCTCGTGCTGTCTCGGTGCACGGAGGCCGGCGCTTACGCCTTCGTTGTCTTCCAGGCGGATCGCAGTGTGGCCCGCGCGTCGAAACCCGAGCGATGGGGCACGATCTGCCGCGAGTCCGCGATGCTCGCCGGACGGCTCCGAGTCCCCGAGGTCACATTTGCGGCATCGCTCGATAAGGTGCTTGTCGGGGCGCCTCAACCGGTGATGCTGGTGCGCGGTGCACCACGCAGCCTGGCGGCGACCCCTCCATCCAACGAGTCGACGCTGCTGGTCGGTCCGGAAGGCGGCTGGACCGAACGCGAGCTGGCGCTGGTCGCGCTGCAGGCCGGCCTCGGGCCTCGCAACCTCCGTGCCGACACCGCCGCCCTGGTCGCCCTGGCGATCGTCCTCGCCGGGCGCTGAAGGCTCAGCGCTTCAGCGCGCGGTAGGTCTCCACCTCGCCGGCGATCGCGATCATCGAGGCCACCCCGAAGGTCACCGCACCGAGCACCAGGAGGGCGCCGGCCAGCGGAATGAAGATCGCCGTCGCGCCAATGCCGCAGCACAGCACGCCGACTGCGATGACCAGGATCGCGTACGTCTTGAAGCCGCGCGCAGTGGCAGCAAATCCCGGAGCGAGGTCGCCGAGGGATTGGGAGGTCACGCGGCGGACTATGTAAGCCCCGGCTCCCAACAGGTCAAGGAGCAGCGCCAGCCCCGCCAGGACCAGCAGCACGCCGAGCGCCAGAACGATCACCATGCGTGCAATTCTCGCCCTTCGGGATGCGCCTCTAGGATTTGAGCGTGCCCACACTGCAGGCCCAGGTGCGGAATTTCTGCATCATCGCCCACATCGACCACGGTAAATCGACGCTGGCGGACCGGCTCCTCGAGTACACCGGCTCGATCAGCCAGCGCGACATGCAGGCCCAGGTGCTGGACACGATGGACCTCGAGCGCGAACGGGGTATCACGATCAAGCTTCAGGCCGTCCGCATGTCGTATCCGGCCAAGGACGGCCAGACATATGAGCTGAACCTCATAGACACCCCGGGTCACGTCGACTTCGCTTATGAGGTCTCCAGATCGCTCGCCGCGTGCGAGGGGGCGATCCTCGTCGTGGATGCTGCGCAGGGCATCGAGGCGCAAACCCTGGCCAACCTGTACCAGGCGGTCGAGGCCGGCCTCACGCTGGTGCCCGTGGTCAACAAGATCGACCTCGACGCGGCCCAGCCGGAGATGGTCGCCGAGGAGATCTCGGATGTCACCGGCATTCCGCGCGAGCAGGTCATCTTCGCGTCGGCCAAGCAGGGTATCGGCACCGAGGCGATCCTGGAGGCGATCGTGGCGCGGGTTCCGCATCCGCGCGGGGATGCGACCAAACCGCTGCGGGCCCTCATCTTCGACTCGCATTACGACATCTACAGGGGTGTCATCACGTACGTTCGCGTGGTCGACGGCGAGATCGTCCCGCGCAGCAAGATCCGGATGATGAACACCGACAAGGTGCACGAGGTCGATGAGGTCGGCTGGTTTGCGCCTCGGCCTCGTCCGGCCGAGAAGCTGACCGCGGGCGAGGTCGGATATGTGATCGCCGCCATCAAGAACGTCGTCGACGCTCGAGTCGGCGACACCATCACTTCGGTGGAGCACGGCGCGACCAGCCCGCTGCCGGGCTACCGCACGGTCAAGCCCATGGTGTTCGCAGGCCTGTTTCCGACCAACTCCGACCAATTCTCCGACTTGAAGGAAGCGCTCGAAAAGCTGCAGCTGAACGACGCCGCCCTGTCCTTTGAACCTGAGAACTCGGCAGCGCTCGGATTTGGCTTTCGGTGCGGGTTCCTCGGTCTGCTGCATCTCGAGATCGTCCAGGAGCGCCTCGAGCGCGAGTTCCAGCTCGACCTCATCACGACGGCGCCGACGGTCGAATACCAGGTCAAGCTGAAACGCGGAGAGGTGATAGCCGTCGACAATCCGTCGATGCTGCCCGATCCGACCATGACCGAATCAATCTCCGAGCCGTTTGTGAAGCTGTCGATCATCGTGCCGTCAGGATTCGTCGGACCGATGATGGAGCTGTGCCAGGAGCGGCGTGGAACGTTCAAACATCTGGAGCACCGTCCGGGCGACCGCGTGGTGCTCGAGTACGAGATACCGCTGGGCGAGATCATCCACGACTTCTACGACCAGCTGAAGTCGCGCTCGAAGGGTTACGCGTCGATGGACTACGAGATCATCGGCTTCCGCGAAGGTGAGCTTGTGAAGCTCGATGTCCTGGTGGCCGGCGAGCCGGTCGATGCTCTGTCGCTGATCACGCATCGGAGCAAGGCGCAGAGCCAGGGCCGCCGCCTGGTGGAGAAGCTCCGCACAATCATTCCCCGCCAGCTCTACGAGGTGCCGCTCCAGGCGGCGATCGGCGGCAAGGTCGTCGCTCGCGAGACGATCTCGGCGATGAGGAAGGATGTGATCGCGAAATGCTATGGCGGAGACATCACGCGCAAGCGCAAGCTGCTCGAGAAGCAGAAGGAAGGCAAGAAGCGCATGAAGCGCGTCGGGTCGATCGAGATCCCCCAAGAGGCGTTCATGGCGGTGTTGAAGCTTGATTAGAACGATTCGCGCGACAGCGGTCGTCCTGGCGATGGTGCTGGTCGCGGCGGCCTGCGCGCGAAGCTCGAACACGGGCGCCAACGCGAAGCCCATCGACCTGTATGCGGCCGAGCCGGCGCTGTCCGACGTGCAGGGACTTCTTGGCGACGCCAGCTGGTGGCCGGGCCCGCCCTCCTTCGGCGTCCGCCCGCTGGACTCGGCGTCCATGCCTTTCCAGGAACGCTTCCACGTCATTCAGCGCTATGTGCACATCGGCACTGCCGAGACGTTCGACGTCGAGTTCACTCTGTGGGATTCCACCGCGACGGCGACGACTCAGATGACCAACATCCAGTCGGCGTACGGGACCTCTGCGAGCGGGCCGAGCGTGGGTGACCAGGCCCTTTACTACGGATCGCAAACCGCGACGGCGGCACCTTTCGAGACGGTGACCTTCGTCAGACTCGGCCGCGTCGTCACCACCATGACGCTGAGCCGCAAAGATGCTTTTCCCAGCGTGAGCGCGCTGGGACGGATCGCCGGCAAGGTCGTGGCCCGCCTCAAGGATGTCCTGGCGGGCAAGGTGCACGCGAATCCACTGCCTTCGTCAGATGGCGCGCTGCTTCCACCGCCCGGCCCGGACTTGACGCTGCTCGGCTCGGTGCGGCTCCCGGTGGAGACAGTCGTCGTGATGCTCGGCTTCGCCTCGCCTGAGACTCTGGCGGGACTCCTCCGCAGCGACAACGTCAACAGCATCGTCTTCGGGGATTACGCCCTTGACAACGACACGCACATGGAGGTGCGTGCCGGTGTCCTGGACTTCAGCTCGACGCAGAACGCGAGTGATTGGATCGGCACGCTGCGCGGCACGGCCGCTGTCGACCCGAGCGGGATCGCGACGTTCTACGACGATGCGAGCGGCCAGTACTTCAGCGTGTTCACCGCCGGCGCCCGGGGCGCGATCATGGTCTGCAGGTCGACATCGAGCGTGGAGGCGGCGTCCCGTTCATGCGAGGCGCCTCTCTCCCGGGTTGCGCCGGCCTGGCAGCTGAACCTCGGAGCCTAGAGCGCCCCGGAGCCGTCCTCAGCGTGCGGTTTTCAGCTGGGCCTGGTCCCGTGCTTCCCGGAACCACTGCCATTGCCGCGTCAAACCCTCGCGCAGCGAGACGCGAGGCTCCCAACCGAGGCGCTCACGGGCCAGGTTGATCGACGCACCGGTGTGCCTGGGATCACCCGCTGCGGCGGGCATGTTGTGGCGGTGCAGCTTGATCCGGCTGATGTCCTCGAGCGTCGCGAGCACGCGGTTGATGGTGACGCGGCTCCCCCCACCAAGGTTGAAGACCTGCCCGATGACATCGGCGCCGGCGGCCTTGACAGTGCCATCGACCGCGTCCGACACATACGTGAACTCTCGAGTCTGCTCCCCGTCGCCAAACACCTCGATCTCGTTGCCGTCGGATAGCGCCTGCATGAAACGCGAGAAGCCCATGTCGGGCCGCTGCCGCGGTCCGTACACCGTGAAGTACCGGACCGACACGGCGGGCACGCCGAAGGTTTTGGCGTAAAGCAGAGCGAGATGCTCAGCGGCGAGCTTGGTCACCCCGTAGGGCGAAACGGGCCGGGGCAGCGCCGTCTCCTTGGTGGGAAACATCTCGGCGTCGCCGTAGACCGAGGAGCTGCTGGCGAACACCAGGCGTTCGAGAGGCAGATCCTTCACCGCCTCGAGCAGCCGCTGCGTGGCCACGATGTTGTCACGGACGTAGCGATCGAAGTGTCCACCCCAGCTGGGGCGGACCCCCGGCTGGCCGGCCAGGTGAAAGACGACGCGTGCCTCTTGCAGCGTGCGGCCGAGGTCCGCTTCGACTAGATCTGCCTCGACGAACGAGAACTTCGGGCTGGCCAGGGCCGCCTTGAGGTTCTCCTCTTTGTGCCGGCGCTCGTAGTAGTCGGTGAAACAATCGATGCCGATCACGTCGTGGCCGTCTGCCAGCAACCGCTCGCACAGGTGAGAACCAATGAAGCCGGCCGCTCCCGTCACGACAACCCTGGTCGGTCCCATCAGCACTGGACAAAGAGTGCCGCGTCGCGGCTGCCGTTTGCAACCGGACCTATCCTGAACCGAGATGAGACGGTTCGAAGCGTGGCTGGCGGATTCCGGGGCCGGCATCGCCGTCCAACGGTTTCCGGAGGGCACCCGCACCGCGGTGGATGCCGCGCGTGCCGTGGGTTGCGACGTCGCCCAGATCGTCAAGTCCCTGGTCTTCGTCGCGGCAGGCCGTCCGGTGGTGGCCCTGGTGAGCGGCGCCAACCGCCTGGACGAAAAGCGGCTGGCGCAGGTGGCCGGGAACCCCGTGACCAAGGCCGATGCCGGCACCGCGCGGTCGGCCACCGGCTTTGCGATCGGCGGCGTGCCTCCGTTCGGGCATGCCACCGACCTGCCGGTGTTCATGGATCGCGACCTGCTGGGACACGGGGTGGTGTGGGCGGCCGCGGGGCGGCCTGACACGGTGTTTGAGATCAACCCGGAACGCTTGCGCGAGCTCAGCAACGCCACCGTGTCCGACCTGAAAGCTTCGTGAGCAGCCTTCTTGTCTTCTGCCGCGTCTGCGGCAAGCAGGTCGCGAGCTCGCGGACGCATGAGGGCATATGTGTCGAGTGCCAGGTCAGGCGCTCGGTGGCCGACCTGCGAGAGGAGCACGCACGGCTGTGGCGCAAGCGCGAGCGGTACCGCAGCCACAACGCCAATGCCGACCAGATCGGGCGCCAGATCGCACGGGTCGAGGACCGCATGGCCCAACGTATCAAGGAGCTCGTATCCAACGACCGTGAGGCGGCGGACCACCTGCGGCGCGAGCTCGAGGCGGCGCGCGGGCAGCGCTACACGATCAAGGGCGTTTGATGCAACCGTTCACACATCTCTATGTGCACATTCCCTTCTGCAAGCACAAGTGCGGCTACTGCGACTTCAACGCCTACGCACGTATGGACCGGCTCATGCCGGACTACGTCGACGCCCTCGAGCGGGAGCTGACCAGGGCTCGTGACCTCCATCCTTTCGGCGCGCTCGAGACGGTGTATCTGGGGGGTGGAACTCCCAGCCTTTTGCCGGCTGGGCTCACGGCGCGACTTCTCGAGTTCATCAAATCGACCTTCGATGTGGCGCCGGACGCCGAGGTGACGCTCGAAGCCAACCCGGCCAGCACCGACAGGGAGCGCGTCGCCGCGTGGCTCGAAGCCGGCGTGAACAGGTTGAGCCTGGGGGTGCAGGGTTTCGACGGGCGCGCGCTGGCGGTGCTCGAGCGGAAGACCGATGGCGCGCAGGCGATTCGCGCGTTCCACCTCGCCCGCGACATGGGGATCTCGAACATAAGCGTCGACCTCATCTACGCGGTCCCGTACCAGGACCTCGGGACCTGGCTCGACACCCTGCGCAGGGCGATCGAGCTGGAGCCCGACCACATCTCGACTTACTGCCTGTCTTTCGAGGAGGGGACGCTGTTGTTCCGGCGGCGGGCGGAAGGCCGCCTGCCCGAGGTCCAGCCCGACCTGCAGTGGGACCAGCTCGACGCCGCCTGCGCCGTCTTGGAGCCGGCCGGCCTCCAGCGGTACGAAGTCTCCAACTGGGCGCGCCCCGGCTTTGAGTCCCGCCACAACCGAGCCTACTGGCGGTGCAGGCCGGTGTACGGCGCGGGCGCCGGCGCCCACTCGTACGCGACGGATGGGAAAGGGGCCACCGCCTGGCGGTGGTGGAACGTCGCGCGCCCGCGTGACTACATCGCCGCCGCGATCTCGCCACGGGCCGATGGGGAAGAGCTGAGCGCGCGCAAGGCGGCCGCCGAGTCGCTGCTGCTCGGGCTGCGCACGCTCGAGGGCACGACGGCGCCGCCCGGCTTCGACGACGAGCTCGCCGAGCTTGCGGCGGGGGGGCTCATCGAGCGGACAGGCGTCCGAGTCGTGCCGACCCGGCGCGGCCTGGACCTGCACAACCAGATCGCCCTCGCGGTACTGTAGCTAGCACTCTGGCCTTCAGAGTGCTGAAACACATGGAAGACAGGAAGCAAGCGATCCTCAGGGCGGTGGTGCATGAGTTCACGACCAGCGCGGTGCCGGTCGGATCTCAGGCGCTGCAGAGCCGCTATTTCGTCAATCTGTCCTCGGCCACCATCCGCAGCGAGCTGGCCGAGCTGGCCGACCTCGGCTACCTGACGCAGCCCCACACGTCGGCCGGCCGCGTCCCGACGGATTCGGGGTATCGCTACTTCGTCGACTTCTTGATGGACGTCGAGAAGATCCCGGACCGGGTCGGGGCGTTTATCAGGGAGGAGCTCCGCACGGCGCCGGCGGACGTCCAGGGATTGGTCGAGAAGGTGGCCATGACCGCGGCGGCGGTGACCCTCAACGCCTCGGTCGCCAGCGCGCCACAGGGCACGCTGGCGCGGATCAAGCACGTCGACCTCGTCTCCCTGGAGCCCAACGAGGTCCTGCTGATCCTCCTGCTCGAGGGCAACCTGCTGCGCCAGCAGGTCGTCAACGTGTCCGAGGCGGCCACACAGGCTCAGCTCACCAAGCTCACGGCGCGACTCAACGGCTCGCTGGCCGGCCGGGGCAGCGAGGAGGTCAGGCGTCACTACGAGGGCGCGGTTCTCGGCCTCGAGAAAGAGCTGCTGGGCCGGGTCGTGACGGTGCTGGACATCTACGAGAAGGGCTCCGAAAGCCTGGTTGTCCATGACGGCGTCCGCAACCTCGTCCGCCAGCCGGAGTTCGCCGAGTCATCGCGCCTGCAGCAGGTGCTGGAGGTCCTCGAGGAGACGCGCTACCTGACGGTGCTGCTCCGGCAGCTCATCGGCGAGTCCGACCTCCAGATCATGATCGGATCGGAAAACGCGTCGAGCCAGCTCCAGGGCTGCGCGGTCGTGCTGACCACCTACGGCCCGTCGAACCGCCTGAAGGGCGTGCTCGGCGTGATCGGGCCGACGCGCATGGCCTACAGCCAGACGGTGGCCCGCCTCCAGGCCGTCGCACTGGCCGCCAGCGACCGCATGGCCGAGCTGGGATGACCGGGGTTTGAGCCCGGTCACGTTCGCGGTATCTAGTCAACGATGACGACCCGCAAGCTTCCGCACGACCCCGCCGAGCCGCACGATCCCGAGCGGCGCCGCAAGATGGCCGAATCGCAAGCCGGCACCTCTTCGCTGGAGGCCAAGGTCGCCGAGCTCGAGTCGGCTCTGGCCGAAGCCAGAGACCGCCACCTGCGGCTCGCGGCCGATTTCGACAACTACAAGAAGCGCGCCCGCCAGGAGCAGCTGGAAACCATCCAGCACGCGTCCGCCGAGCTGATCAGCCGGCTGCTGCCCGGCCTCGACGCGCTGCACGAGGCGCTCGACCACAAGCCCGACGCCGTTGATGCGGCCTGGGCGAAAGGTGTCGAGCTGTCGGTGCGCAAGCTCGAAGAGGCGCTCGACACCCACGGGCTGGAGACGATCCCGTCGGTCGGCGCCCGGTTCGACCCCAAGCTGCACGAGGCGATCGGCCACGAAGAGACCTCCGAGCAGCCAGAGGACACAGTGGTCTCCGAGCTTCGCCGCGGGTACCGCATCCGCGACCGCGTCGTCCGGCCTGCGCTGGTGCGGGTCGCGCGGCCGCCGGCGCTGCCGTCAACCGACGACGAATCAGCTGGCTAGCGCCTGAAATTGGCGGTCAAACGGGACTACTACGAGGTGCTTGGCGTCGGCCGCCAGGCATCCGGGGACGACCTCAAGCGCGCATTTCGCAAGATCGCCATGGACTCGCACCCCGACCGCAATCCCGATGACGCCGTCGCCGCAGCCCGGTTCAAGGAGGCGAGCGAGGCTTACGGCGTCCTGTCCGACCCGGGCCGCCGCCGCACGTATGACATGTTCGGCCACGCCGCGGTCGAGGCGGGCGGCGGGCCGGCGGTCGACTTCTCGGACATTCCGTTCGGCGATATCTTCGACACCTTCTTCGGAGGCGGCCGCTCGCGCCGCGAGCGATCAAACCGCGGCGATGACCTCCGCTACGACCTGACCATCACATTCGAGGAGGCGTTCGCGGGCGTCGAGAAGCAGGTCGACATCGCGCGCCTCGCGACCTGCGACCGCTGTTCCGGCAACGGCGCCGAGCCGGGCAGCGGGGCCGAGACCTGCCCGGGTTGCCGCGGCTCGGGGCAGGTGCGGCGCGCGGCCCAGTCGATCTTCGGCTCGGTGGTGACCACCACGACATGCCCGACCTGCGCGGGCGCCGGCCGGATCCTCTTGAACCCGTGCCTCAAGTGCCGCGGCCAGGGGCGTGTGGAGACGCCGAGGCGGCTTGCGATCAAGATCCCGGCGGGCGTCGACACCGGGTCCCAGATCCGGCTCACGGGCGAAGGCGAGTCGGGGATGCGCGGAGGCCCGCCCGGCGACCTCTATGTCGTGCTGCGCGTGAAGTCGCACGCGCACCTGGCCCGCCACGAGCAGGACGTCGTGTTCGAGCTCAGGGTCAACATGGTGCAGGCCGCGCTCGGTGACCGGATCGAGATCCCAACGCTCGAGGGCCCCGTCGAGATCGCGATCCCGGCCGGCACGCAGCACGGCCAGTCCTTCCGGCTCCAGGGTCGTGGGATGCCCGACGTGCGGGGCGGGCGTCGAGGCGACCAGTACGTCGTGGTCCAGGTAGTCATCCCGAAAGATTTCTCAGCCGAGCAGAAATCGCTGCTGCGCAAGGTGGGGGGCTTGACCGGCAAGCCGGAGAAGGTGTCCAAAGGCTTCTTCGAGAAGCTGCGCGACGCCATCAGCCTGGACGGATAGAAACCGCGCCCGCCGACTTAGACTTCGCTTCGCATTTCGTTCTTTGGCAATCCATGAGCTGTCAATCACCCGTTGCCACGGTCAATATCGGGGTCCAATGCGGCTGGAAGGCATAACTTGGCGCCAAGTGGGGTAGTTATTAGGTTCGGCGGCTTTGACTGCGAACCGCATATAAGAAGGAAGACGTGGCAAAAACAATCGATCTGGAACTGACCCGGGCGGAAGTGGAGGTCCTGGAGCTCGAGGCGAGGCTCCGGGTTGTCCCCATGAACGACACCCAGCTTTCCGACGCCCTGAAGACCGCGCTGGCGGCCAAGAGGGAGCGGCTGACGAGGCTGCGGACCCTGCATGCCGCCGCCGGCCGCCTCAAGAGCACCGACAAGGACGGCGACGGGGCCAACCCTCTCCACGCCGGCCGCAGGCCGCCCCTCAAGCGCACCGTGCCGCAACGCCCCCAGGCCAAAACAGGCAAGTGACGGGCAGGTAACGGCCTAAAGGCACCGGTTTGCCGGGCGGGCGAGCCGGTCGGGGGACGTAGGCCCGCGCACCGAATCGCGGGTTCGACCGTTATCGTGGTCGAATTGGCTAACCGAAACAGAGCTCCCGGAGCCCTCGGAGTCGACCCGTTGTTCGGCTCAGCCTGGGCCGCGGCGGCCATCCCGCGCCGCATGCGTTCGTGGAGCCTGCCCGTGGTCAACGGGCTCGCGGCCGCCGCCATCATCGCCGCTGTCGCCTACCGCCTCGCCCAGGCCCACGCCCCCGCGGATGTCCTTCGCGACGAGATCGGCCTGATCGCGGTCGGCCTGGTCCTGGCGGGGGTCGCCATCGCGGTGCGGGCGTCGCGAATGGCCAGCCATCTGGGCGCCCAGCTTGGCCTGATGGTGGCCTCGGCCGTCCTGGTCGACCTCGTCCTGGGGGTGGCCGGCCACTCGCTGGGGGACGACCTGCCTCCGCTGGCGGCGGTGAGCTTCGCCGCCATCCTTCTTCATTTCGACCTGGGTCTCCACTCTCGGAACTTCGGGTACGTGTTCGCCGTCGCCGTGGTCGGCCTCGGCGCCCTGTGGATCTATGCCGCCGCGGCCCTGATGGTGTCCGTCGCGGCCATTGCCATCTGGTCGCTCGTCCTGCTCGGGTTGGGATTGCTCGCCTACCTGACCAGCCGCGCGGTCGAACGCGATCTGAGCATGCACGTGGGGCGGCAGGCGTCCATGCTGGCCGCCCTCAGCGAGCTCGGCGAGGGTCTTCTCATCACCGAGAACGGCAAGTTCGTTGCAGGCAACGACGCCTACGTCAGGCTGAGCGGTTACTCGCGCGACGAGCTGGCAGGCTTCCCCACCCTGATCGATTTGGCGCCGGCCGAGGATCGTGCGGCGCTCGCGGCCAACCTCGAACGCCGGCTTGCGGGAGGCGAGGCTCCGCTGCGCTACAGCTCGATCATGATCGCCAAAGATGGCCGCCGGGTCGCGGTCGAGGTTGCCATCCACCGCCTTGCCGAGTCCGGGGGCGATCTGCTGCTGACGCTGGTCAACGACGTCTCGGAGCGCTCGCGCGCCGAAGCCGCCGAGCGGGAGACCGAGACTCGGTTCCGGACGCTGTTCGAGCAGGCGCAGGCGGGCATGGCTTTCACCGACCTCGATGGGCACATCACGACCGTGAACCCGGCCTTCTGCGAGCTCGTCGGCTATGACGAAAGCGAGCTGCGCAGCCTCTCCCTTTCGGACATCACGCACCCAGATGACGCCGGCACCCTCCAGGACGCTATGCGGCTGATGCTCGCCGGGGAAGAGGAGGGCGTGCACATCGAGAAGCGCTACACGCGCAAGGACGGTGACCCCGTGTGGGTCGACCTGACGATGCGACTGGTGCGCGGCGCCGGCGAGAAGCCGATGTACTTCCAGACGGTCGCGGTCAACATCCGCGACCGCAAGCGCAGCGAGGTGCTGCAGGCGGCGCGCTTCGCGGTGACGCAGGCCCTGGTCACATCGCCGGGTTGGGACAAAGCAGCTCCCGGCGTGCTCGAGGGTTTGTGCCGGACGCTCGACTGGGAGCTGGCCGAGTACTGGGAGGTAGACGCTGAGCGCGAGGCAATGCACTTTGGCGCTTCCTGGAAACGGCCGGGGCGCGACACGTCCGCCTACGAGGCGACGGCTGCCGAGGCAGCCTACCGGCGCGGCGAAGGGTTGGCCGGCCAGGTATGGGAATCCGGCGCGCCGGTGGCGATGCCTGACCTCGCGGGAGACGGCTCCCAACGTTCGGCCGCCGCCGTCGCCGCTGGCCTCCACGGAATCGTGGGCTTCCCGGTGCGCAGCGGGCGCCGCGTGGTTGGGATGATCTCGCTGCACACGTGGGCGCCTCGCGAGCTCGATGAAGGGCTCACCGCCGTGATGAACGACGTGGGCTCGCAGATCGGCGAGTTTGTCGAGCGCAAGAGGGCGGAGGTCGCTCTGCAGGAGAGCGAGAAGCGGATGCGTTCGGTGCTGGACAACGTCTCCGACGGCCTCGCCACCATCGACCAGAGCGGCGTGGTGGAGTCCGCGAACCCGGCCGTCGTCAAGCTCTTCGGTTACTCGGAACAGGAGCTCGTCGGCCAGCACACCGACATGCTCATCGCCACCACCCATCGCAGCGCTTTCGACAACTACCTCCAGCGGCGCTTGAAGCTCGACATCCCGGTGAGCGGCGCTCACGAGACGATGGGGAAGCGCAAGAACGGGAGCCTGTTTCCGCTGGAGTTCGTCGTCAGCTCGATGCAGGTTGGCTCGCGGCACATGTTCATCGCCACCCTGCGGGACATCTCGGAGCGCAAGGCGCACACCGACGCGCTGGAATACCAGGCGCTGCACGACGCGCTGACCGGGCTGCCCAACCGCAGCCTGTTCGGCGACCGCCTGCGCCAGGCGCTGCTCGCCGCGCGCCGCAACCAGAAGATGTTCGGCGTGCTGCTCCTCGACCTCGACCGCTTCAAAGACATCAATGACGCGCTCGGGCATGACCGCGGCGACAGCCTCCTGCAGGAGGTCACAGCCCGCCTTCGCGGAGTGCTTCGGGCGACCGACACCATCGCCCGCCTGGGCGGCGACGAGTTCGCGGTGCTGACGATCGACGCCAGGCATCCCGACGACGTCGTCGCGACCGCGAAAAAGATCCTCGCGTCGCTGGAGGGACCTTTTGCCATCGCCGACCAGATGGTGGAGACGGGCGCCTCGATCGGCATCGCGATGTATCCCGTGCACGGTGACGACCCCAGCACCTTGCTGCGCCGTGCAGACGTCGCGATGTACGTCGCGAAACGCTCGGGCGGCGGCCATGCCGTCTACGCGCCCGAGCAGGAGGCGCAGACGCTGCGACGGTCGGGCCTCGCGGGCGAGCTCCGACGATCGATCCCTCAGGGCGAGCTGGTGCTGCATTACCAGCCGCAGGTAACCCTGGCCACCGGCGCGATTCACTCCGTCGAGGCGCTCGTGCGATGGAATCATCCGCGCGAGGGCCTGATGCCGCCGGACCGGTTCATAGCCATGGCCGAGGAGACAGGCATCATTCATCCGCTGACCGCGTGGGTGATCGACTCCGCGCTGACCCAGCTGTGCAAGTGGCTCGAAGAGGGTCTTGACGTGTCGGTGTCGCTCAACGTGTCGCCGCGCAACATCGAGGACCACTCGCTGGAAGAGATGGTCGCCCGCGCCCTCGGCAACTTCAAGGTCGAGCCTCACCGGCTGACACTGGAGATCACCGAGGGGGTCGCGATGGCCGCCGCCGCCGCCAAGGCCCTGCACCGCCTGAACGAGATGGGCGTGCGGCTCGCGCTGGACGATTTCGGCACCGGCTATTCGTCGCTTCTCTACCTGATGCGACTGCCGGTCAACGAGATCAAGATCGACCGCTCGTTCGTCTCGGCCCTCGCGTCGGATCCCGACTCGGGCGCCATCGTGAGGTCGGCTGTCGGCCTCGGCCACAACCTGGGGCTGCGCGTGGTGGCGGAGGGTCTGCAGGACCGCATGGCCGAGGCGGTGCTCGTCGAGTCCGGATGCGACGCGGCCCAGGGCTTTCTTGTCGGGCGTCCCGCCGCCGAACGCGAGATGACCGCGCTGCTGCTGGCGCACTCAGGGCTCGCCAAGCAGCTCGACTGATGGTCCTCACCCGCGCCGAGTGAGGGCGCTAGTCCTTGGCGCTTCGGGCCAGGTCGGCTCCGAGCTCGTCCGGCTGCTGGGTGACGATGCGGCGGTGATGCACGCCCAGGTTTCCATCACCGACGCGAACGCGATCGAGGACCTGCTGCACAGGCGCAAGCCCGACCTGGTGTTCAACTGCGCCGCGTACAACTCTGTCGACCAGGCTGAGTCGGAACCCGAGCTCGCGATGGCGGTCAACGGTGCTGGTCCGGCGCTCCTCGCGGCAGCCTGCGCGCGGCATGGCGCCATGACGGTGCACTTCTCGACGAACTTCGTGTTCGACGGCGAAGCCGGGCGCCCTTATGTCGAAAGCGACACCCCGCGGCCGCTCAGCGCTTACGCCCGCTCCAAGCTGGCCGGGGAGCGAGGGGTGATCGACGCGGATCCGCGGGGGTTGGTGCTGCGCACCGCGGCGGTTTACGGGTACCTGGGCCGCAGCTTTCCGGAACGGATCCTGGCCGGGGCGCGCCAGACGGGCGAGCTCAAGGTGGTGAGCGACCAGCGGATCAATCCCACCAGCGCCACCGACCTCGCCAGGGCCGCGCTCGACCTGGCCATCGCCGGGGAGCGCGGCATCGTCCACGCGGTCGCCTCCGGCTGCTGTGCCTGGGACGAGCTCGCGGTGGCCGTCCTGCAGGAATGTGGTGTGCAGGCGCGGGTGAGCCCAATCGTCAGCTCCGAGCGGCCGGCCGCGGCGATTCGGCCTCGGAACGGCTGCCTGCTCTCCGAGCGGGTCAGCCTCTTGCGACCCTGGCGCGAGGCTCTCCACGAGTGGGCGCGGACAGCGGCTCCCAACCCCTAAAAAAGGCTCGGGCCGGGCGATTTCTCGACACCGGCTCCGAGCTTGGCTGCGGGGGGTGAGGTTCTAAAGGATGATGACTGCGCTGTGTTCCCTTCTGAAGGTCCTAGCTCCACAGGAGCGATGTAAAAGTTTAGGCGCGGAATCCCCGAGCGCGCCGGTGAATATCTGCACATTTGCGACGACGAAATGCCTGCGCCGCTCTTGAAATCCAAAGGCCCTCCGTTTAAATGGGATCCCACCGTGGATATGGTGCGTTCGATTCAACACACGTCTTGCCCAGATTGATCAGCTCGAAAGATGCAGCACACCGTCTTGACATCAGCCAGGCGACCGTTTGGCGGGCCGTCGCGGGGGGTCTCCTGACGGTGCTCCTCAACCTCATCCGGGTGGGCGCTGTGGCCGCGATCGCAGCGACAATCGGCGTCACGTCCGCCATCCTCTTCCACGATTACGGTGGCACGCTGCTGGTGATCGGCTTCCTGTTCGCGTTCTGGCTGTTCGTGCAGCGGCGGAGCTTCGTGCCGGCGCTGGGCGACCTGGAGGCGTATGCATGAACCGCTGGATAAGGCTTGGCCTGCAAACGGCGTTCGGCCTTGCCCTCCTCTGGCTGTGGCTGCGCACCGTTTCGCTGCCCGAGGTCGTGAGCCACATGCGCGTGCACAGCTGGTGGCCGGTTGCGCTGATGGTCGTGCTGGCGCTGCTCACCAGCATCATCCGAGCGAGACGGTGGTTGATGCTGCTTCGGCCGCTCGCGCCCGTCGGCATGGTGCGCGCTTTTGCGATGAATGCCGCCGGCGGCCTGCTCAACTACGTGCTGCCGATCCGGTCGGGCGACGCTGCGCGCGCGTGGTGGCTCTGGCGCCGGCATCGCGTTCCCGCCGGGTCCGCGCTGGCGACGATCGTCATCGACAAGGCCTGTGACCTGGCCGGGGTCGCGGTCGTGCTGGCCGGCCTTGAGGTCGTTGCAGCAAGCGGCGCCGTCAGCGCGCCGCGAGGGCTGCTCGGCGCGGCCGCGCTTGCCGTCGCGCTGCTGGCCGCCGTCGTGGGCACCGCGCTGCTCGGCCCGCGCATCGCCCGGTCGAATGTCGCCCAACGAGTCCTGCCGGCGCGTGTGTCCCAGGGCCTGGCGGGCCAGGCGTTTGCCTTTCGCGCGGGAGCCCGCGGCCTGTGGTCTCCCGCTCTGGCCTGGCGGCTTGCAGGCCTCACGGCGCTTGCGCTCGCGATCGACGCGTTCAACTTCACCCTGCTGTTCGCGGCGCTTGGCGTGCCCGTGCCCGAGCTGAAGGCGATGGCCGCCTACCCGGCCATCCTGCTGAGCTTTGCGGTGCCGGCTGGGCCTGGCTACCTGGGCAACCTCGAGGTCGCGGGCGCCCTGGTCCTGGGCGGAGGGCTCGGCCTCGCCCCAGCCGTCGCGGCCGGCGCGATTGTTCTCTACCACGCCATCACCGCGGGCAACGCGTTGGTGCTGGGCTTGCTCAGCTTCTTTCTGGTCGGGGGACGGCGCCGAGCGAACGTTGGCGGCCCGCGCAAGATCGCAGTCTTCCACTGCGGGTTCACGTACTCGGGCGGCGGGGAGCGAATCGTCATCGAGGAGGTGCTCGGCCTGCGCCGGCGGGGTTATGCGGTCGAGTGCTACGCGCCCACCGTCGACGCGTCGCGGTGCTACCCCGACCTCATCGGCGACGTGCGCGTCAGGACCTTTCTGCCCCAGCTGCCCCGCTGGTTCCCATACCGCGAAGCCGCGCAGATGGCGGCGACCTCTCTGCTGATGCCTCTCTATGCCTGGCGTTTTCGCGGTGTCGACGCAATCGTGGGCTGCAATCAGCCCAGCGCATGGATCGCATGGTGGGCGGCTCGCCTGATGGACGTCCCATATGTGGTCTACCTCAACCAGCCCAACCGGCTTGTGTACCCGCGCAAGATCGACCGGCAGACCGGGTGGGTGACGAACGCCGACTATCGCCTGCTCGCCGCGATCGTCATGCGCGCAACTCGGTTTGTCGCATGGGCCGACCGCCGCTCGGTGCAGGAGGCCGACCAGCTGCTGGTCAATGGCGACTACATCGGCGACATCATCCGCAAGACCTACCGGCGCGAAGCAATCGACTGCCCGGCCGGATGCCACGTCTCAGCCTCGGGCTTTCCACGCCCGATGGAGGCACGATTCTCCGGCGGCCAGACGATCAACGGCTATCCGTTCCGCCGCCCGTACATCCTCCTCACCAACCGCCACTATCCGCAGAAGCGCTTCGACCTCGCGATCCGCGCGATGGCAGAGGTGCGCAAGCTTCATCCGCGCGTCCAGCTCGTCGTCCCGGGGCCGCCGACCCAGCACACCGAGACGCTGCGCGCCCTCGTCTCCGAGCTCGGCCTGACCGACCAGGTCGTCTTTCTCGGCCCGGTGACCGAGGAGGAGCTGCAGGGCCTGTATGAGGGCGCTGCGGTCTACGTCTATCCCGCTCCTGAGGAGGACTTTGGCATGGGCGTCATCGAGTCGATGGCCAAGGGCGTGCCCGTGGTGGCGTGGAACCAGGCCGGACCGACTGTCACCGTCGGGCCGGGCACCGGCCATCTGGCGGAGCCGCTCGACGTCGGTGACTACGCGGCGGGGATCGTTGCGCTGCTGGATGATCCTGCCGCCAACCAGGCCACCGGGGAGCGGGCCTTCGAGTGGGCGCGCCGGTTCGATTGGGAGCGGCACATCGACGTGCTGGAAAGCGCGACGCTGGAGGTGGCTCGAGCGCACGAAAGGATCGCTGCGCAGGCGGCCAGCGCATGATCGAGGTTCCGGCCTTCGACTACGAATCCAAGCGCTGGGGGGCTTCTCCCATCCGTCCGCTGCCGTGGTACGTCCAGGGCCTGAAGCTCCGGCGTGCCCTCGACGCGCTGGATGGGATCAGTGGGGATGTGGTCGACATCGGATGCGGCGCCGGCAATGTCGCTCGGGCGATGGCGGAAGCCCGCCCGGACCTGCGCGTTCACGGCGTCGACATCAGCGAGGGCGCGCTCGAAGTTGCCCGCCGCTCGGCGCCGAAGGTTGACTTCCATCTGGCCCCGGCCGGCGTCCTGCCGTTTGCGGACGGATCGATGTCAGCGGCATTCATGTTCGACGTCCTGGAGCACCTGGAGGATCCGGCCGCGACGCTGCGCGAGATCCGTCGCGTGCTGCGGCCCGGCGGCATGTTTCACATCGTCCTGCCGGTGGAGGTCCAGCCGTGGACGTTCTATCGCTTCGTGAGCCGCCTCGGCTGGAAGGCGAAGCTTCATCACTGCGGTCACATTCAGCTGTTTGACGCGGCCCGCTTCGAGGCCATGGCGGCCGCCGAAGGTCTCCCGGTGCGCGAGGTCAGATGGAGCTTCCACTGGCTGTACTCTCTCGTCGACATCGGCTACTTCAGCTTTCTCGAGGTGCGAGGGCCGGTGGGCACCTCGGTCGAGGACTACGCCGCGCACGGTCGCGGCGTTGCCGGTCTCGCGCTCCGCTGGATCAAGGACGCGCTCTCGACGTTCGGGTGGTACGAATCGCGGTTGCTCGAACGCGTGCCCGCAGGCACGGGGCATTTCACGTGCATCAGGACTTGAGTGCCCTCCCCGTCGGGGGACATGGAAATCAGGTCGTCTCGGCCCAGCGCACCAGGTCTTTGAGGCCCCGCTCGAAATCGATCGCCGGCGCCCAATCGAGCTCTGACTTCGTTTTGCTGATGTCGCTCACGTAGTACGCCTGGTCGCCTTCCCGCCAATCCGTGAAGCCGTACTGCGGCTTTTTCCCGGTCAGCTCGCCGATCTGTGCGATGACCTCTAGCAGGTTGCGCTGGTTCTCAGGACCCCCGCCGACGTTGTAGATCTCTCCGCGCGTGCGGTCGATGCTGTCGATCACGAGCGCATACAGGACGCTGAGGTCTCGCGCGTCCAGGAGGTCGCGGACCTGCTTGCCGTCGCCGTAGATCATCAGCGGCCGGCCGTTGAGGATCGAATGGACGAAATGCGCGACCCATCCCTGGTCTTCCGTCCCGTACTGGTGCGCGCCGTAGATGCAGCTCTGGCGCAGCACCACGGTGTTCATCTGAAAGCACCGGGCGTAGTCCCTCACGTACTGGTCCGCGGCGCCCTTGCTGCACCCGTATGGGCTGTGGAAGTCGATCGGTTGGGTCTCCTTGCATGGGCCGTTGTTGTGCTCGAGCTTGCCGTACACCTTGTTGGTGGACGCGAACACGAACGGCGCGTCGTGGTTGTTCAACCGCACCGCTTCGAGGACGTTGAACGTGCCGCGCGCGTTGACATCGAAGTCGGTTTCGGGATCCACCAGCGACGTGGTCACCGCGACCTGGCCCGCCAGGTGGAGGATGGCGTCCTTGTCCTTCACGTGTTCGGCCATCGCGGGCGCGTTTCTCACATCTTCCTTGATGAAGGTCGAGTCGGTCGGGTGGGTGGTGAGCAGCCAAGTCAGGTTCCGCTCCGTGCCGGGCCGGCTCAGGTTGTCGAGCACCGTCACGTGCCAGCCTTCCCCGATGAAGTGCGCAGCCGCGTTGACGCCGAGGAAGCCGGCCCCGCCCGTGATCAAGAGACGCCGTCCCGCACTGGGGCGCGGCGCGCCCGTGCGTCGCCTTTCCTTGACGCCGGCCACAACCGCGGAGGGATCCATGGGCGCCCTCAGCCGGTGACGAAGCCGCGAATGAACGCGATGCTCACGATCCACGCCGAGCCCGCGAGGATCACCGTTTCGCGACGCTGGCTGCCGCCCTGCGCGTAGACATACGCGCCGGGTAGGAACAGCGTGGCGAAGACTCCATAGACGATGTGGAGAAGGTTGTTCGGGCGGTGGCCGCTGGCCAGCGTCACCAGGCCGAGGAGACCCTGCAGCGGAGTGAGGCCCGCCATGATCAGATAGCTCGACCGGAAGCCTCCACCCAGCTTTTGGTTGCGAAAGTAGGCGTACGTGCCCCAGATGCCGAGGACGGCCGCGAAAGCGATAAGCGCTCGGGCTGTATAGCCGTGAAGAAAGACGAGAGCGGCGGTCAAAGCTTCCTCAGTCCGGCTGCGCGACCTGCTCGCGGAAGTAGTCGACCGTCAGGCTGAGGCCTTCTTCGAGCGTCACCTGCGGCTCCCAGCCGAGCTTTTCTCTGGCCCGCCCATTGTCGAGCGCGATGCGGTAGACATCGCCCTTGCGCGCGGGGCCGAACCTGGGCTCCTGCTTGTAGTCCGTCAGCAGCGAGAGCTTGCGATAGAGGTCGTTCACGGTGACCGCGATCCCCGTGCTGACGTGAAAGATCCCTCCGTCCCCTTTCTCCAGCGCGATGAGGTTGGCCGCGGCCACGTCGCCCACGTGGAGCATGTCGCGCGACTGGTTGCCGTCGCCATCGATCGTGACCGGGCGACCCTCGAGCATGCGGCTGGCGAAGATGGCGATGACCCGGCCCTCCTCGGAGGCGAAGTCCTGCCGCGCGCCGTAGATGTTGGCGTAGCGCAGGATCGTGAAAGCCAGGCCGAATGTCCGCTGGAATGTGCCGAGATACTGCTCGAACGCGAACTTGCTGGTCCCGTAAGGGGAGAGGGGACGTACGGGGTGGTCCTCGGCGGCGGGAACGATGTCAGGCTCGCCGTACAGCGCTCCGCCTGTCGAGCTGAATATGACCTTGCGCACGCCGTGGTCGACGCTCGCCTTCAGGATGTGCAACCCGCCGACGACATTGATGTGCGCGTCGTTCGCGGGGTCGGCCACAGACTTCGGCACCTCGGCCTGCGCGGCGTGGTGGTTGACGATCTCAGGGCGGAACGCGGCGAAAGCCTTCTCCACCTCGGGCTGGTCTCGCACGTCGGCGCGATGGAGCTGCGCCTCGCGGTTCACGTTGTCCTCTTTGCCTGTGCTCAAGTTGTCCAGCACCGCGACCTCGTGGCCGGCGGCAACATATGCGTCGACCACGTTGGAACCGATGAAACCGGCGCCTCCGGTGACCAGGATCCGCACCGATCGGAGACTGTAGCGGTTTACTTGCACACAGTGGACGAGCCAGGAGGCCTGGAGGTGGACGTGGTCAAGGCGGTGCGCGCGCCGGTGAGCCCGTCCGAGATCCGTTCCGCCCTCCGCCGCGCCGCCGGCCTGCCCGAGGTCAAGGCCCGCCTCCCGGCGGGAGATGCCTCAGTTGCCGTCCGCGTCACCGGCGATGCCGAGCTGCGCCGCTTGAACCGCACTTTCGCGGGCGAGGACTCCGTCACGGACGTCCTGTCGTTCGCGGGAGCCGGGAATCACCTGGGTGACGTGGCGATCTCCTGGCCCGCGGTCGTCCGCCAGGCCGCCCTCCACGCGCACTCGGAGCAGACCGAGCTCGCGCTCCTGTGCGTGCACGGATTGCTGCACCTTCTCGGGTGGGACCACGCCACAACCGCCGAACGCAGGGAGATGACACGCCTGACCAGGGCGGCGCTCCGTCTCTCCGGCGTGGTGATCGCTTCGGGAAGGCTGTGACTGGGTAGACTCGGTCCCGGAGGCAACGCCTCCATGGTCTGCGGCGCTCGCCGCGGGCCTTATTGCGTCTGCACGGGAAGGATCTGATGGACCAGGAGCGGTTGATCGTCGGCCTAGGCAATCCGGATGCGGAGTACGCCGACACGCGTCACAACCTCGGCTTCGCGTGCCTGCGCGAGCTGGCGCGCCGGCTCAGCGTGCCGGTGGATCGCAAGCGATGGCAGTCGCTGGTCGGCCGCTCGGAGGCGAAGAAGCTGTGGCTGGTGATGCCGCAGACCTACATGAACCTGTCCGGCCAGGCGGTGGCGAAGGCAGCTCGGGATGCCGGCGTGGCGCCCGACCAGGTGTGGGTCGTCTACGACGAGCTCGACCTGCCCCTGTGCCGCATGCGGATCCGGCGGGGTGGCTCCGGTGCGGGGCACAACGGCGTGCTGTCGATCATCGGCTCGCTGGGCACCGACGACTTCGTCCGCTTTCGCGTTGGCATCGGCAAGCCTGCGCGGAAGGGCTCGCAGCCGGGACGCCACTACGTGCTTGGGAGGTTCACGAAAGCCGAGGCCGAGCGGCTGCCCGCGGTAATCGACGGTGTGGCGACTGCGCTCGAGGTCGCACTTGATGCCGGCGTCGAGAGGGCGATGGACCGTTTCAACCGCGCCGGCGCCCTCGGCTGCGAGGAACTCCCGTGACATCGCTCTGGGAAGGCACGCTCGAGGCCGCTCCGAAGCTCAAGCGCTGGCTGGACGCCGGCGGCCCGACCGAGCTCCAGGTGGCGCGGCTGCCGAGGGCGTCGTGGCCGATCGTGGCCGGTTCCGTCGCCCGATGGTGCTCGGGTCGGGGACGATCGCTCCTCGTGCTCGCCTCAGCCCCCGACCGCTTTGCCGAAGAGCTCCGGCCGTGGCTGGCCGGCGCGCCGCCTGCGCATGTGTTTGCGGAGGTCGCGGTCTCTTTCCTGGACCGGCCGCCGGCGTTCGACGAGGCGGTGAGCAAGCGGCTCGACGCGCTGAACGCCCTGGCTCGGGCGGCCGAGGAGCCTTGCGTAGTCGTCTCATCGCGCCGGGCCTGCACCCGGCAGACTCTGTCTTTGCGCGATCTCGCGCAGGGGACTGTGGTCCTCGCGCCGGGCCGCGGACCAGATCCGCTCGCTGTGGCGTTGCAGCTGGTCGAGCTCGGGTACACGCGCGAGCCGCTCGTCGACGCCCCGGGCCAGTTCTCCCTGCGCGGCGGCATCCTCGACGTTTACCCCGCCGGCGCCGACTCGCCGGTGCGCGCCGAATGGTCGGGCGACGTCATCGACACGCTGAGGCTCTTCGACCCTGAGAACCAGCGTTCCGTGATGGCTGTCCCGCAGGCCGCCATCCGCACCGGGCGAGAGCTGCTCCTGGGTCCGGAGCGCGGGGCCGCGGCCGTGAAGCGCCTGCGCGATTCGGTTTCGATGGCCACGCTGCGGGGCGATGTGGGCTCCGCGTGGGAGGACGAGCTGGTCCGGCTGGAGGCGGGCGCGGCGTTTCCGGGCGTCGAGTTTTACGCGGGGTACCTGGACCCCTCCCAGCCTTCGATGCTGGATCACGTGCCGGCCGAGGTCCTGGTGATCGATTTCGAGCCCGACAAGCAGCTGGCCGAGGCGCGGATGGTCGAGGACGAGACGGCGATGCTGGCGGCCGCGGAGTCGGGCGGGGGAGAGCTGCCGCGCGGGTTCGTCCTGCCCATCGTCGTGGCGAGCAGGCTCGGCGACCTGGCGTCGCACGCCCATCTCATGGTGACCGCCGGCGAGTCTGACCGGGGGGCCCTGGACCTGGGCTGGGTTCCCGCCGACGCGCTGGTCGGACGCCCTCGCGCCGCGGCGGAGCTGGCGGCGCTGGCCGGATCTGCGACAGTCGTCTTCGCCACCGAGCAGGACGAGAGGCTGCGCGCTCTGCTCGACGAGGGTGGGGCCAGGGCGCCGATGCGGGACGTCGAGCTCGACCTCGAGCTGGAGCTCGCGCCAGTCCTCGGCCACGCCGACCTCGACGTCACCGCCGGGTGCTCCAACAAAGCGATTCGATTCCACCTGGTGACCGACGCCGAGCTCTTCGGACGGCTCCGGAAGCCGTCGCGCGGCAGGGGCGCCGGCCGCACACGAGCCCAGGACCTCACCAAGGAGTTCACGCTCGACTTCGCGCCCGACGAGCTCGTCGTGCACGTCGATCACGGCATCGCCCGATTCAAGGGCATGCGGCTCATCGAGACCGACGGTTCGCATCGCGAATACCTCGAGCTCGAGTATGCGGAGGGCGACCGGCTGTTCATTCCGGTCGAGAACCTGGACCGCGTCCAGAAGTACCTCGGTGGCGAGGGCGAGCCGTCGCTGCACCGTCTGGGGACCTCGGACTGGACGCGGGCACGAGGACGCGCTCGCAAGGCGGTGCAGGACGTTGCTGAGGATCTGTTGAAGATCTATTCGATGCGCGAGGCGCGGCCGGGCATCGCGTTCGCACCCGACAACTCATGGCAGCTGGAGCTCGAGTCCTCCTTTCCCTATGAGGAGACGCCGGACCAGCTGGCGGCCCTGGCCGAGATCAAGGCGGACATGGAGTCCGACCGTCCGATGGACCGCCTGCTGTGCGGCGACGTCGGCTTCGGCAAAACCGAGCTCGCGCTGCGCGCCGCCTTCAAGGCGGCGATGAGCGGAAAGCAGGTCGCCCTGCTGGCCCCGACCACCGTGCTCGCCCAGCAGCACTTCCATGTCTTTCGCGAAAGGCTCAAGAACTTTCCCGTCGTGGTCGAGATGCTGTCCCGATTCGTCGACGACGAGACGCAGGCGCGGGCCATCGAAGGGATCAAGGCCGGGACGGTTGACATCGTGGTGGGCACGCACCGGCTGCTGCAGAAGGACGTTCGCTTCAAGCGCCTCGGCCTTCTCGTCGTGGACGAGGAGCACCGCTTCGGCGTCATGCAGAAGGAGCGCTTGAAGAAACTGCGTACGCAGCTCGACGTGCTCTCGCTTTCGGCCACACCGATCCCGCGCACGCTTCACATGGCCGTCGGCGGCATTCGTGACATGAGCGTGATCCAGACTCCGCCCGAGGAGCGTCAGCCCATCAAGACGTACGTGACCGCGGATGACGACGAGCTGATCAAGGAGGCGATCGGCCGCGAGCTGCAGCGCGGTGGACAGGTTTTCTACGTGCACAA
>DASXBJ010000126.1:0-5465 GCA_036491755.1 Candidatus Dormiibacterota bacterium | reverse complement strand
CGGTCGACGTCGTGGGCCAGAGCCTTCAGCGGGGAGACATAAAGGACGCGACAGCGCTCCGTCTCGACGGGCACGGGTTCGCCGGCCAGGCGGTCGAGGCACCACAGGAAGGCGGCGAGCGTCTTGCCGCTTCCGGTGGGTGCCGCCATGAGGACGTGCCTCCCCGCCGCAACCTCGGACCAACCTCGTTCCTGCACGTGAGTCGGATCCGCAAACGCGGCCCGAAACCACTCCCGCGTGGCCGGTGCGAAGAGGTCCAGAGCGTTCCCCACGAAACACAGTCTGACCAATCCCACGGCCACAAACAAGTGTTCGTTAACACGCCCGATTAGGATCCACAGGTGATCGATCCGCAGCGGTTCCGCGAGGTCATGGCCAGCTTCCCGAGCGGGGTCGTCGTGCTCACGGCTTTTGGAGATGACGGCAGCCCCCGAGGACTCACCGTCAGCGCTTTCTGCGCCGTTTCGCTGGAGCCGCCTCTGGCCCTCGTGTGCATCGATAAGCTCTCCAACACGCTGCCTGCGGTGCAGAGCACTGGCGGCTTCACCGCCAACATCCTCGCCGCCGGGCGTGAGCGCCTGGCGCGAAAGATGGCGACCAAGGCGGCCGACAAGTTCGACTCCTTGCGGTGGCGAAGACCTTCGAGCCCGATCGGGGGCCCGATCCTCGAGGATGATGCCGCAGCTTTCGCGGTATGCACCTTGCGCGACACCATCGAAGGCGGCGACCACTGGGTCCTGATCGGCCTGGTCACAGAGGGCGACCAGCGGGAGGGCGTGACGCCCCTGATGTTCAGCCGCCGCGGATACTTCGACCTCTAGAGGGTCGGCGACGGCCAGGACGGGACGAGCTGGGAGATTCCGGCGGAAAGAATCGTGAGCTTGTTCGTCAGGAGCAGCACCCCCATCACCAGCAGGACGGCCGCCGACGCGAGGTCGATCGCCCGCCGGTGGTTGTTGACCAGCCTGACCATTGGCTTGGCGCTCTCCAACGCAAAGGCGAGCGCGATGAAAGGCAGGCCCAGGCCAAGGCAGTAAGCGACCATCAAGACCAATCCCTGCGCCGTCGTGCCCGCAGTCACCGCCGAGCTGAGCACCGCGCTCAGCGTCACGCCGATGCACGGAGTCCAACCGCTGGCGAAACCCATGCCGAGCACGAAGCCTCCGGCCACCCCGCCACCCTGGGGCGCTTGCTTCATCAGCCGGTACTCGCCCGACAGAAAAGGAATGCGGATGAGACCTGCGACGTGCAGGGCCAGGGCGATCACGAACACGCCCGCGACCACGGGCACGTAATAACGGACCGGCTGCACGACCAGCGAGAACACGTAGAAGAACAGGATGAAGACCACCGACAGGCCCGCCACGAACCCCGCCCCCGCGGCGGCCACGGGAAGGGACGACGGTCGGGACTCGACGGGCGCCACGGCGCCCCCGGCCGTGACAGGCACCGGTTGAGCAGCCCGCGCTCCGAGGTATGCCAGGTAGGCGGGCACGAGCGGGAGAACACACGGCGAAACGAACGAGACGAGCCCAGCCAGCACCGCCAGCGCGGGGCTGATGCCGTCGAGCGTGCCGGTGCCCGCGGTGAGCAACATGTCAGGCACGACGGACGGACTTCGAGGTTTCCACGTGGCGGGCCAGCTCCTCGATGGCATCGGCGACCTGGGGCCACACGCGCCTGGGAAGGTCGTGACCCATGCCCTCGATCTCGAGGAGGCGCGCGCCCGGGACGGCCGACGCGATGAGCCTGCCGTTTTCGATGGGGATCAGCACATCGTCGGTGCCATGGATGATCAGCGTCGGTACGCCGGCCGATCGCAAGCGCTCCAGCCTGGCGGGCGAGGCCAGGACGGATACGAGCTGCCTTCCCGTGCCGACCGGGTAGTAGGAACGATCGATCGCGCGTTCCGCGCGAGCCCGCTCGAGCGCGTCGTCAAACGGATCGCCCGATCCGACCAGGACCCGCCTGATCGACATGCCCTGAGCCACGCGTTCCTCTCGCGTCGCCGGCGGGCTCACCATGAGAACGGCGGCGCCTTCGGCGGTCGGGGGAACGCCCTCGGAAGGGGCCGGACCGGACATGATCGACGTCAGGGTCAAGACATGCTTGGGATGGTTCAGCGCGACGAGCTGGGCTATGTAGCCACCCATCGATGCACCCACGATGTGGGCAGCGCCGATACCCAGCGCGTCGAGCAAACCGACGGCATCGGCCGCCATGTCGTCGAGCTGGTAGGCCGCGCGCGGCTCGCCGTTGATCGCCGCCAGCACGTCCGGCAGCCCGGCTGCCTCCATCTTGGTCGACAGGCCCGAGTCGCGATTGTCGTACCGGATGACATAGAAACCTCGTGAGACGAGGAGATCGCAGAACCCCTCCTCCCAGCTGATCATCTGAGCTCCCAGGCCCATGATCAGGAGCATCGGGGCACCCTTCGGATTGCCAAACGCCTCGTATTCGAGCTCGATCCCATTGGCCGTTGCGCGTGGCACGTGCCCATGCTAACCGGCGCCCATTACCCTTAGTTCGTGGCCAGCTCGCTGCCCCCGCGCTCCGAGGTGGACAAGGGCAGCACGTGGGACCGCGAGAGCGTCTTTCCTGACGAGGCGGATTGGGAGCAAGCGCTCGAAACCATCCTCGCGAAGCTTCCCGACCTGGCCGAGTTCAGCGGTCACCTGGGCGATTCGGCCGATGCGCTGGCGGACTGGTTTGACGCCTCAGAACGCGTCCATCGCCTGATGGGCAAGGTGATGGTCTACACGACGATGTCTTACTCCGTTGATGTCGGCAACCAGGGCGCCGCGGCGCGGGCCGACCGTGCGCGATCGGTCGCGGCTCAACTCGGCGCCGCCACCTCGTTCGCGCTGCCCGAGATGATCGGCATCGGGCTGCCGAGGCTCCGCGGCTGGGTCGGTTCGTCACCCCGCCTTGCGCACCTCGGACACTACTTCGACCGCCTCGAGAAGCTGCAGAAGCGCATCCGCAGCGCCGAAGTCGAGCAGGTGCTGACGCAGGTGTCCGACCCGCTGGCCACGGCCCTCTCGGTGCACAGCGTGCTCGCCAACACGGACCTCAAGTTCGCCCCCGCGATGGGGACCGACGGCCAGCCACATGAGGTCGCTCAGGGCACCATCGCCATGCTCATGACCCACGCCGACCGAGAGGTGCGGCGCACGGCGTTCGAAAGCTACGCGGACGCGCACCTCGCGATGCAGCACGCGATGGCCGCCAGCCTGGCGGGCGGGGTGAAGCGAGACGTGTTTTTCGCTCGCGCCCGCGGGTTTGCGTCCTCGCTGGAGGCTGCTCTCGAGCCGGCCCACATCCCGACCGAGGTCTTCCACAACGTCATCCGAACGTTCCGCGACAACGTCGGCACATGGCATCGGTACTGGCGCGTGCGCCGCCAGGCGCTTGGCGTCGACAGGCTGAAGCCGTATGACACCAGGGCCCAGATCGGCGAGGCCCGGCTCGAGGTGCCATACGACCAGGCGGTGGACTGGATCGCCGAGGGCGTGGCGCCCCTGGGCCAGGAGTACGTGAGCGTCATGCGCAAGGGGGCGCACGAGGACAGGTGGGTCGACATCTATCCCAACCAGGGCAAGCGCATGGGCGCGTTCTCATCCGGCGCGATGGACACTCGGCCGTTCATCTTCATGAGCTACAACGACGACATCTACTCGATGAGCACGCTCGCGCACGAGCTCGGACACTCGATGCACTCCCACTACGCGCGTCACGCTCAGCCGTTCATCTACTCCAACTACGGACTCTTCCAGGCCGAGGTGGCGTCCAACATGCACCAGGCCCTGACGCGGCGCCACCTGCTCGCCACCCAGACCGATCCCGCCTTCCAGGTCGCGGTCATCGAAGAGGCGATGTCGAACTTCTATCGGTACTTCTTCATCATGCCTTCCCTCGCGAGGCTCGAGCTCGAGATTCACGAGCACGCGGAGCGCGGGCGCGCCATCACCGCCGATTACCTGAACAACCTCATGGCGGACCTGATGTCCGAGGTCTACGGCTCAGAGGTCGAGGTTGACGCTCGCGATCGCGAGCGGATCGGCTCGACATGGGCCCAGTTCCACACCCACCTCTACAGCAACTTCTACGTGTACCAGTACGCGACCGGCATTGCGGCGGCCGACCATCTTGTGGAGCGCGTCGCGGAGGGCGATGCGAAGGCGATCGAGTCCTACCTCGCCTTCCTGAGCAGCGCGGGATCCATGTATCCGATGGAGGGCCTGCGGATGGCCGGCGTGGACATGACCTCGCCGGAGCCGATCGAGGCGGCGTTCGCCACCCTGGCCTCGATGGTCGAGCGCCTGGAAAAGCTGGTCGCCAGACCGTAAGCCGGACCTGAGCTCTCGATGGCCGACCTGGCGCTGACCGCGTTTCTCGTCCGGGGCGAGCCCATCACGTACGACGAGGCGATGCACGGCGAGTACCGGCCTTTCCAGGTGGGCGATGCCTGGGGGCCGGCATGGAGCACGACCTGGTTTCACGTCACGGGTCGGGTGCCCGATGCGTGGGCCGGGCAGCGGGTCGTCGCGAAGTTTGACCTTGGGTTCGCAGGCCCGACAGGTTTCACCTGCGAGGCCCTGGCATGGAAGGACGGCAGGCCGTGGCGGGGTATCGACCCCAATCACCGCCGGCTGCCGATCGACCACCCCGAGGTCGACTTCTACCTCGAGGCGGCCGCCAACCCGCGCGCGACCGAGAACGGGCCGGAGCCCGCACCATCGATGATCGCGCTGCGCGAATCGCCGGAGCCGGCCTTCATTTTCAGACAGGCCGAGCTGGCCATCGACCAGCCGGCGGAGTCGGTTGGACAGCTGAACATCGATCCGGCCCACCGGATCACCGCGGTCGGCCATGCGCACATCGACACGGCGTGGGAGTGGCCGCTTCGGGAGGCCAAACGGAAATGCGCGCGCAGCTGGTCGACGCAGCTCGAGCTCATGGACCAGCACCCGGATTACGTCTTCGCCTGCTCGCAGCCGGCGCAGTACCAGTGGATGAAGGAGTCCTATCCGGACATCTACCGGCGCATCAAGGAGAAGGTGGCTGCCGGCCAGTGGGAGCCGGTCGGGGGGATGTGGGTCGAGGCCGACTGCAACCTCCCCTCGGGCGAAGCGCTGGTCCGGCAACTGCTGCACGGAAAACGGTTCTTCACGCGCGAATTCGGCTTCGAGACCCGGATCCTGTGGCTGCCCGACGTGTTCGGCTACCCGGGCAACCTGCCCCAGCTCATGAAGGAAGCCGGATGCGACTACTTCCTCACCCAGAAGCTTTCGTGGAACGACACCAACAAGCCCGAGCACCACACCTTCATGTGGGAGGGCATTGACGGGACTTGCGTCTTCACACACTTCCCGCCCGCCGACACGTACAACGGCGACTTCAGCGCAGAGGAGGTCGAGCGCAGCGTGCGCGTCTTCAAGGATGTGGCGAGCTCCGACCGGTCG
>DASXBJ010000125.1:0-37944 GCA_036491755.1 Candidatus Dormiibacterota bacterium | reverse complement strand
AGACCCTAGCCGTCGTGATGTACACATCGGGTTTCACCGGACTGGGAAACTGGGGCCTGGCGAGCGCCATCGCGGTGATCCTGTTCATCCTGGTCCTGCCGGCCATGATCTCGAACCTCCGGAGGATCAGGGGGTGAGCGCAGTGCAGACGGCGGCTGCCAGGCCGGTGGCGCAGAAGCGTCGTGCGATCATCCGCATCCGGCCCGCCAAGTGGGTCCTCAACCTCCTGGTGGTGCTGATTGCCGCGTTCTGGCTCATGCCCACCGTGGGCCTCGCCATCATCTCGCTGCGGCCGGAAGCGCTGTTCCAGCAGTCGGGCTGGTGGACCGTGTTCTCGGCGCCGAGTCAGCTGACGCTGTCGAACTACCAAACGCTCTTCGCGCAGGGCTTCGCCAGTGGCGGCCTGCTCGACTCCCTTGTCACCTCGGCCGAGATCACGGTGCCGGCCACGCTCCTGGTGACCATCATCTCGAGCCTGGCTGCCTACTCGATGGCGTTCGGGCGCTGGCGCGGTCGCACCATCATGTTCGCGATCATCATCGCGCTGATGGTCGTGCCGGTCCAGGTCGCTTTGATCCCCGTCATCCAGCTCTACCGTGGCTTCGGGGATCTCACCGGGTTCAACCCGTTCGGCACGATCGTCGGGGTGATCATCTTCCACGTCGCTTTCGGGTTGCCCTTCGGCATCTTCCTGATGAACAACTTCTACGGCGGCCTGCCCAGGGAATTGCTCGAGGCGGCGCGAATCGATGGGGCGGGGGAGTGGAGGCTCTTCAGCCGGGTCGTGCTGCCGCTGGGGCTGCCGGCCGCCGCCTCGCTCATGATCTTCCAGTTCATCTGGGTGTGGAACGACCTGCTGGTCGCCCTGGTCTTCCTCGCCGGCAACAAGCACCATCCGCTCACGATCTTCCTGTTCGACCAGATCCGGACGCTCGCGGCAAACTACTGGATCCTGTCCACAGGTGGCATGATCTCGATCCTGGTCCCGCTGGTCGTCTTCTTCTCGTTTCAGAGGTACTTCGTGCGCGGCGTTCTCGCGGGGGCGGTCAAATGAACCGTCGTATGAGGGGAAGGAAATAAATGGCACCTGTCACGTTTGACCATGTTGTGAAGCGCTACACGGCCGACCTCACGGTGGTCAAGGACTTCAATGTCGAGATCAAGGACAAGGAGTTCATGGTGCTCGTGGGGCCGTCGGGATGCGGCAAGTCGACCGCGCTGCGCATGCTGGCCGGTCTCGAGGACATCAGCGAGGGCGAGATTCGGATCGGCGATCGCAGGATCAACGACATCGCAGCCAAGGATCGCGACATCGCGATGGTCTTCCAGTCGTACGCGCTGTACCCGCACATGACCGTGTACGACAACATGGCCTTCCCGCTGCAGATGCAGAAGATGAAGAAGCCCGACATCGATCAGCGCGTGCGCCGCGCATCGGGCATCCTGGGCCTCGACAACTTCCTGAACCGCAAGCCGAGAGCCCTGTCGGGCGGCCAGCGGCAGCGCGTTGCGCTGGGCCGCGCCATCGTGCGCAGCCCCAAGGTTTTCCTGCTCGACGAGCCCCTGTCCAACCTCGACGCCAAGCTGCGCGGCCAGACTCGCATCGAGCTCCAGAAGCTGCACCGCGACCTGCAGACGACCTTCATCTACGTGACGCACGACCAGGTCGAGGCGATGACCATGGGCGACCGCATCGCCATCATGAACGCCGGGATCCTGCAGCAGGTCGGCACACCCGGCGAGATCTACGACCACCCGGCCAACCTCTTCGTCGCCAGCTTCATCGGCAGCCCGACCATGAACTTCGTGCCCGCGACGGTCCAGGACGGCACCGCGAACGCGTCCGGTTTCAGCGTCAAGCTGCCCAAGCCGGTCAGCGCCGCCTCAGGCACGCTGGGCTTCCGGCCCGAGGCGCTGACCGATCGCATCGTCGACGGCGGGACGTCGATGGACATGAAGGTCGACGTGGTGGAGCGCCTCGGCTCCGACCAGTTCCTTTACGGGCAGGTGGGCGGCGACCAGGTCACGGCGCGCATCGATCCGAGAATCAGCGTCGCACCCGCCGACAAGATCCGGCTCGGCCTGGATACGCGGGGCCTCCACTTCTTCGACTCCGAGACCGAGCAGGCGCTGATCTAGAGTCCGCGCGTTCTCGGCGTGGAAAGAGTTCGGGCGCTGGAGGATTTCGATGCCGCGCGTGCTCGCGCGTTTCGCCGTGCCATTCGATCCGCGATGACCGGCGGATCCCGCCGCCTGCAGTCCATCGTGCCGCTGCTCAACGCTGCCGGCCCTGAGGGCAGGGCCTTCGGCGGCGTTCGCGAGATACCGCTGAGCAAGGTGGTCGGGTCCGTCGCGCCGGAGAGCAAGACGGATGATTTTGATCCCGCCTTCCTGCCCGTCACCCGCCGGCTGCGGGAGCGCTGGACCCGCATCTACCAGGCGATGGTCGAAGGGGACGAGCTGCCGCCGATCGACGTGTACAAGGTCGACGACTCCTACTACGTGATCGACGGCCACCACCGCGTGTCGGTGGCGCGCAACCTCGGCCGCGAAACCATCAATGCACGGGTCGTCGAGATCCGCACGCGCGCGCCGCTGGGTGCGGACGTCGACGCCGGCGCGCTCCTGCGGGCCGCCGAGTATGCGGCCTTCCTGGAGACCACGCAGCTGCACCGCAGCAGGCCCGAGGCGCGCCTCGAGTGCAGCCGGCTCGGGCGCTACGACGAGATCATCAATCACATCCTGGGCCACGCCTACTTCCTGTCCCTCGAGCAGAAGCGCGAAATTCCGCTGCCCGAGGCGGCGGCGAGCTGGTACGACCACGTCTACCAGCCGGTCGCCAAGGCGATCCGCAGGCACGGGGTCCTCGAGCGCCTGCCCGGCTGGACGGAAGCCGACGTCTACGTCGAGATCACCAGGCGCTGGCTGGCCATCAGCGCTGAAGGGCGGCCATCCGGACCGGACCCCGCGATCGAGCAGCTGCTCGCCGAGCAGGCCCGACGGTGGTGGGGGCGCCGCCGAGCCATCAAACTGACGCCCGAATGATCGGCATCATCTTCGGGCCCCCCGGCAGCGGCAAGGGAACGCAGGCCGCGCGGCTGGAGAAGGAGCTGTCGCTGAAGCACCTTTCGACGGGTGAGATCCTCAGGGCCGAGATCGCAAGCGGCACCCCGATCGGCGACCAGGTGAAGCGAATCATGGCCGCGGGCGACCTGGTCCCCGACGATCTGATCGTCGACATCGTGCGGCGGCGACTCCCCGAGGCGGAAACCGGTGCCGGCGTGCTCCTGGACGGCTTTCCTCGCACGGTCGCCCAGGCCAAGGCGCTCGACCAGATGCTCGCCGAGGAAGGCCACGGGCTCGATTTCGTGCTTGCGCTCCATGTCCCCGAACACACGCTGATCGACCGCCTCCTGCACAGGGCGGCCGTCGAGGGCCGGCCCGACGACACGCGGGAGGCCGTCACAGAGCGAATGCGTGAGTATCACAAGCTCACAGAGCGGGTGCTCGACCATTATCGAAAGCAAGGCTCGCGGGTCGTGGTGGTGGACGGAGTCGGCACGCCTGAAGAGGTCTTCGAGCGGGTCCGCGCCTCGCTGAAGGCCGCCGCGCCACCAAAAAGCTCCACGGGCTGAGCCCAAGGCATATTCTCACGCGGGCGAGAGATGGCCAGAAGAGTGCGTGAGTCGGACCTTGGGCAGGCTTCCAAACCCGCGATCGGCGCGAACGGCGGCTCGGCTCCGGTCGTGCCGGAGCCGGGGCCTCAAGCCGCTCCATCGCGGGTCGCGAGCCCGTTTCCGCCCATCGCCGACTACGCCTTCCTGTCGGATTGCGAAGTCAACTGTCTGGTCGCCCCAAGCGGCCGCGTCGAATGGATGTGCCTGCCGCGCCCGGACAGCCCGAGCGTCTTCGCCGCCATCCTCGATCGAGCCGCCGGCAGCTTCCGATTCGGTCCCACCGGAGTCCAGGTCCCGGCCGGACGGCGCTACCTGCCGGGCACCCTCGTCCTGGAGACCACCTGGCGGACTCGGACCGGCTGGCTTGTCGTGCGCGACGCCCTGTGCATCGGTCCGTGGTACCACAGCCAGCGGCGATCGGGCACCCACCGCCGCCCACCAACCGACTATGAGGCAGAGCACATCCTGCTCCGCACCGCCCGCTGCGTGGTCGGCGCCGTCGAGCTCGGTCTCGATTGCCAGCCGGTATTCGATTACGGGCGCACCGCTGCGCGATGGGAGTACGCGGGCAAGGGGTATGAGGAGGCGATCGCCAGCGGTGGGGAGGACGAAATTCCGATCCGGCTGGTCACCGACCTCAGGGTCGGCTTCGAAGGCCCCGGGGCGCATGCGACGCAGACACTCCGCCAGGGCGAGCGCGCTTATGCGGCGATCACCTGGGCCCGGTCGCGCCATTCGACCACCAAGGAGTTCTGGGCCGAGCATCCGGCTCCGGCCACGGCCGACGAGGCTTTCCAGCGAGTGGAGCGAACCGCCGATTTCTGGCGCGAGTGGATCAACCGCGGCGAATTCCCGGAGCACCCATGGCAGAGCTATCTGCAGCGCAGCGCCCTGACGCTCAAGGGTCTGACGTACAGCCCGACCGGGGCGTTGCTGGCAGCGCCCACCACATCGTTGCCCGAGACGATCGGTGGCGAGCGCAACTGGGACTACCGCTACACCTGGATCCGCGACGGGACCTTCATGCTGTGGGGCCTCTACACGCTGGGATTCGCGCGAGAAGCCAACGACTTCTTCTACTTCATCGCCGACGTCGCGGCGGGCGCCAAAGACCTGCAGATCATGTACGGGATCGGCGGCGAGCCCGAGCTGAACGAGTCCACGCTCGACCACCTGGGTGGATATGACGGATCGCGGCCGGTTCGCGTCGGCAACGCGGCCTACCAGCAGGTTCAGCACGACGTGTGGGGCGCGGTCCTCGACTCCGTTTACCTCCACACCAAGTCGCGCGACTACCTACCCGAGGTCGTATGGCCGATCCTCAAGCGCGCAGTCGAGCGGGCGATCGAGAGCTGGAAGAAACCGGACCGAGGCATATGGGAGGTGCGCGGTGAACCGCAGCACTTCACATCCTCGAAATTGATGTGCTGGGTTGCGTTGGATCGCGGCGCGAGGCTGGCGGAGATGCACGGCGACCTCGCGCTGGCGGCGAGCTGGCAGCTCATCGCCGATGAGATCAAATCCGACGTATGCCGGCATGGGTTGGACGAACGGGGCGTGTTCGTCCAGCACTACGGTTCCAACGCTCTGGACGCCTCGGTGCTTTTGATCCCGCTGGTCCGCTTCCTACCGCCTGACGATCCCCGCGTGCGTGCCACCGTGCTGGCCATCGCCGACGAGCTGACCGTCGACGGAATGGTGCTTCGCTACCGCACCGCCGAAACCGACGACGGAATGCGCGGCGAGGAGGGCACCTTCACGATCTGCTCCTTCTGGCTGGTCTCCGCGCTGTGCGAGATCGGCGAGCTCGACCGCGCGCGCGAGCTGTGCGAGAAGCTCCTGTCGTACGCGAGCCCGTTGCAGCTCTATGCCGAGGAGATCGACCCGCGAAGCGGCCGCCATCTGGGCAACTTTCCGCAGGCCTTCTCGCACCTGGCGCTGATCAACGCGGTGATGCACGTCATCCACGCCGAGACGGGCGTCGGCAACGCCTTCGGCGGGTTCACGCCTTCGCCCCAGCCCTGACGAGTCGTACTGCCCGGCTGTAGGCCAAGCCGATCCCGGCGCCGAGCCGGCGCCAACCACGGAGCTTCGCGTCCGCCTCTACCCCAACTCGTCAGGCTGCCGATCGGGCGAAGGGTCCGGCTTCAGGAGCAGAGCCGCGAGTGGAGGGAGGGTCAGCGTCAGGCTGTGCCGGTGCCCGTGCATCGCGACGGGCGCCGCCTCGACTCCGCCCAGGTTGCCCTGGCCGCTGCCGCCGTAAAGCGGCGCGTCGCTGTTCAGAAGCTCACGCCACCTGCCTGCCTGCGGGACGCCGATCTGGTAGTTGTGCCGCGGCACGGGCGTGAAGTTGAAGATGGCGACCAGGACGTCTGAGGCGAGCCGGCCGCGCCGTACCAGGGCGACCACGCTCTGGTCGGCGTCGGTGCAGTCGATCCACGAGAAGCCGGCGGGCTCGAAGTCCAGCTCGTGCAGGGCCTTCTCCTCACGAAGGACGCGGTTCAGATCGCCGACCCACAGGCGCAGTGCGCCGTGCATGGGCTGGTCGAGAAGGTGCCAGTCGAGGCTCTGTTCATGGTCCCATTCGCGCCACTGTCCGAACTCGCCGCCCATGAACAGCAGCTTCTTGCCGGGCTGGGCGTACATGTAGCCGTACAGGAGACGGAGGTTGGCGAACTTCTGCCAGTCGTCCCCCGGCATCTTGGCGATCAACGATCCCTTGCCGTGAACCACCTCGTCATGGGACAGCGGCAGCATGAAGTTCTCGCTGAAGGCATAGATCATCCGGAAGGTGAGCTCCCCGTGGTGGAACTTGCGGTGGATCGGTTCCTGGCCCATGTAGCCGAGCATGTCGTGCATCCAGCCCATGTCCCATTTCATGCCGAACCCGAGGCCGCCGACGTAGGTCGGGCGGGACACCTGCGGCCAGGACGTCGACTCCTCGGCCACCGTCTGGGCGTCCGGCTGCTCCTTGTACACCTCGATGTTGAAGCGGCGCAGGAAGTCGACGGCCTCGAGGTTCTCGTTGCCGCCGAACTTGTTGGGGATCCACTCACCCGCCTTGCGCGAATAATCGAGATAGAGCATCGACGCGACCGCATCGACGCGCAGGCCATCCGCGTGGTAGCGGTCCAGCCAGCACAGCGCGCTGCTCAGCAGGAATCCGCGCACCTCGTTGCGTCCGTAGTTGAAGATCGAGCTGCCCCAGTCCGGATGGATGCCCATCCTGGGGTCGGCGTGCTCGAAGAGGTGCGTCCCGTCGAAGTTCTGGAGGCCGAACTCGTCGGCCGGGAAGTGTGACGGCACCCAGTCGAGGATCACGCCGATGCCGTTCTGGTGCAGGTAGTCGACCAGGAACATGAAATCCTGGGGCGTGCCGTACCGCGAGGTGGGAGCGAAGTAGCCGGTCACCTGGTAGCCCCACGAGCCGTAGAAGGGGTGCTCCATGACCGGCATGAACTCCACGTGGGTGAAGCCCATGCGGCTCACGTAGTCGGCCAGTCGCGGCGCGAGCTCCCGGTAGGTCAGCGAGCGATTCCCCTCCTCCGGCACGCGCATCCACGACCCGATGTGCATCTCGTAGACGGACCACGGCGCCTGGCGGCCGTTGGAGGCGCGGCGGTTCCCCATCCAGCCCTCATCGCCCCATTGGTAAGCCAGGTCCCAAACGATCGAGGCCTGGCGCGGGGGCGCCTCCGCGAAGGCGGCGAAGGGGTCGGCCTTGTCCGCCCCGGCATGGGACACCTTGGAGTGGATGAAGTACTTGTAATGCGCTCCGTGCTTGACGCCGGGAATGAACCCCTCCCAGATGCCTGACTGCTCGCGCGGGTACAGGCCGTTGGCGGACTTGTCCCAGCCGTTGAAGTCCCCGATCACGTTCACCGAGTCGGCGTTCGGCGCCCACACCGCGAAGTAGGTGCCGGCGGGCTCGCTGAGGACGTGAGCGCCAAGCTTGTCGAAGAGGTGGCTGTGGGTGCCCTCGTTGAAAAGGTGGAGGTCGAACGGGCTGATCAGAGAGCGCGGCGCGATCACGTGGGCGTCACGAGGTCGAGTATGCCGCGAAGCGGGATGCCCACCCAGTCCGGTCGAAGGTTGAGCTCATAGCGAACCTCGTACAGCGCCTTCTCGAGCAGCATCGTGCTCAGCTGCAGCTCGAGGTCCTCTTTCGCCTGAGGCACGAACGACGCGTGGCCGGCAGTGGCGAGATAGCTCTTCAAGAAAGCCGCGGACACGCAGTCGACCCAGAAGCGCGCCCATTCCTGCAGCCCGGCCAGGCGTTCAGGTTCAATCTGCTCAGATCGTAAAGCTGCGCTCGCCGCGTAGGAAAACGACCGCAGCATGCCGGCCACGTCTCGCATGGCAAGGCGCTTGAGGCGGCGCTCGTAAAGCGTGCGTGTCGGCTCGCCCTCGAAGTCGACGATCACGAAGTCGTGCCCCGTGTAGAGGACCTGGCCGAGGTGATAGTCGCCGTGAACCCGGATCCTGGTGGTGGTCAGGCGGCGGCCGAGGAAGGTACGCAGGATGCTGGCGATCCGAGGCTCGAGGTCGAGCACCAGCTTCGCCTCCTCGCGCGCCGCGGGCGGCAGGCCGCCCATGCGCGTCCGCAGCAGGTCGGTGGTCCGCATCGACAGGCCGCTGATCGATTGGTAGATCGAGCGCTGGTCCTGCTGCGAGATCCTCTCCGGGGCGAACGCGGGGTCGATCGGATCCGAGGCCAGCGCCGCGTGCATCTCGGCTGTGCGCCGGCCCAACAGCCGCGCGGAGTCCAGGTATCCGCCGATCGTCTTGATTGCGATCGGCGGCGACTCGGCCGCGGCCGCATCGACCAGGCTGCGCGGCATGGCCGCGGGCTCGGCGCCGACCAGGTCGGCCGAGTTGAAGTAATGGGCCAGCGTGTTCAGGGTGTACTGCCACGCATCGCCCTGGTTGGGCACGTAGCCCTGGATGATCGCCACGGTCGCGGGCTCGCCGGCCGCGCGCCGGTACTCCAGGCTTCCGGCCAGGGGCGCGATCTGGGAGAAGGTCGTCTTCTCGGTGAGGAACCGGCCCACCTCGAGCTCGGGGTTGACGCCCTCCTCGAGCCTCCGGAAGACCTTCAGCATCAAGCGCTCGCCGAAGATCATCGAGTTGTTGCTCTGCTCCATCACGGAGATCTGCGCCTCGAGCCGCACGGTCTCCGGTCCCCGAAGGCGGTTGAACGCCTTGGTGGTCGAGCCGACCAGCACCCCGGTGTTGCCGGTCGAGCGGCGGCGCCGGGCGATGGCGCCCAGCAGGGCTTCGGCGAAGTTCGGCGGCCCGAGCGCGTCGTACAGCAAGCCGCGCGCCCCATCGTCTTTGCCGGCGATCCAGGCCACCGCCGACTGCGGCCAGCGTTCCATGATGTGCGGGGACTCGGCGGCGTTGGCGTACGCGAGAGGCAGCATGTACGTGTCGGGGTCGCCCTCCGCGTAGCCGATCTGGACGGCCGTGAGGTAGGCGACGCCCTCCGCTCCAGGTATGGGGACCACGTCGGTGATCGTCGCCGACTTGACCCGGCGCGCCTTGCCGGCGAACCAGCGCCGGTGCCTGATGTAGTCGATGAGCACCACCTCGAGCCGCTCTTTGGAGTCTCCGAGCAGGGCCGATGACCAGCCGCCGAGAACGGGGATCTCGGGCACGACGGTCGCAGGCCGCGATCCGTCGCTCTGCACCTGCGGCGTCGCGCGCGGCTGCATCGAGAACCAGTAGAAGGCGTGCGGCCCGAGGGTCAGGAAGTAGGGGCCGTCGCCGATCACGGGCATCTCATTGCTGCTGAACAGCTCCACCGGCACCATGCCCTTCCACCGGCTCAGGTCGAGCTCGACCGCCTGCAGGAAGCGGGAGAGGTTCGCGACGCACAGGATCTGCTCTGACTGGTAGGCGCGGACGTAGGCGAGCACCTTGCGGTTCTCGGGCCGCAGCAGCTCGAGAGTGCCGCGGCCGAACGAGCGGTGGCGCTTGCGCAGTGCGATGAGCCGCTTCATCCAAGAGAGCGTGGAATGTGGGTTGCCCTGCTGGGCTTCGACGTTGACCGTCTCGTAGTGGTACTCGGGGTCGGTGATCACCGGCAGGTAGAGCCGCTGGCGATTCGCCCTGGAGAATCCCGCGTTGCGGTCGGCGCTCCACTGCATCGGAGTGCGCACGCCATTGCGGTCGCCGAGAAAGATGTTGTCGCCCATGCCTATCTCGTCGCCGTAATAAAGGACGGGTGTGCCCGGCAGGGAGAACAGGAGGCCGTTCATCAGCTCGATGCGGCGGCGGTCGTTGCCGAGGAGTGGGGCGAGCCGGCGGCGGATGCCCAGGTTGATGCGGGCCAGCCGGTCCTGCGTGTACGCGCGGTACATGTAGTCGCGCTCCTCGTCGGTGACCATCTCGAGCGTCAGCTCGTCGTGGTTGCGCAAGAAGAGCGCCCACTGCGCCGACTCCGGGATCGCGGGAGTCTGGGCCAATATGTCGACGATGGGGAACCGGTCCTCCATCCGGATCGACATGAACAGGCGCGGCATGAGAGGGAAGTGAAAGGACATGTTGCATTCGTCACCCAGGCCCTGGCCGAAGTACGCGACCGAGTCCTCGGGCCACTGGTTGGCCTCCGCCAGGAGCATCCGGTTCGGGTAGTTGGTGTCGACGTGCTGGCGCATCTCGCGCAGGAACTGATGCGTCTCCGGCAGGTTCTCGCAGTTCGTGCCCTCCCGCTCGAAGAGGTATGGGATGGCGTCGAGGCGCACCCCGTCGACACCGAGCTCGAGCCAGAAGTCGAGCGCCTTGAGGATCGCCTCTTTGACCTTTGGGTTCTCGAAGTTCAGGTCGGGTTGGTGCGAGTAGAAACGATGCCAGTAGTAGGCGTTGGCCACGTGGTCCCAGGTCCAGTTCGAGGTCTCGAAGTCCTTGAAGATGATGCGTGCGTCCTGGTAGCGCTGGTTGGTGTCGCTCCACACGTAGAAGTCGCGCGCGGCGCTGCCCGGCTTGGCGTGGCGCGCGCGCTGGAACCATGGGTGCTGGTCGGACGTGTGGTTGCAGACCAGCTCGCTGATGACGCGAATGCCGCGCCGGTGCGCCTCCTTGATGAAGGCGCTGGCGTCGGCCAGCGTGCCGAATTGTGGGTTGACGTCGGTGTAGTTGGCGATGTCGTAGCCGTCATCCCGCCCGGGCGACGGGTAGAACGGCAGCAGCCAGACCGCGTTGACGCCGAGGTCCTGCAGGTAGGGAAGCTTCTCGAGCATGCCTTTGAAGTCGCCGCTCCCGTCGGCGTCGCTGTCGCTGAACGCGCGAACGTGGAGCTCGTAGATCAGCGCGTCCTTGTACCAGAGCGCGTCCTCCTCCATGCGGAGGGTCTCGATCTTGTGGCGCTTGACGACCGGCTGGATCAAAGGAAGTACTCGAAGTCGTGCTCGCGCCGCACTCGCCGGCGGAACCGGAAGATCTGCGCGGGCATGGCGAAGGGGTTGATCTCGACGTAGTTGCGCGGGCCGTTCCACAGGTAGCGGGCGCCGCTCAGGAGCTCGTGGGCCTGGTACAGCCCCTCCTCTGCGATGCCCAGCTCACCCAGGGGCAGCGTCACCATGCCTCGCTGGGTGTGGTGAGGGTCGACGTTGACCACCATCAGCAGCACGTCGGCGCGATCTGGCGAGCTCTTGCTGTAGGCCAGCAGCTGGTCGTTCTCGGTCGGGTGAAAGCGAAGGCCGCGATCCGTCTGGAGCGCGGGATTCTCGACCCGGATCTCGTTGACCAAGGTCATGAGCTCGCGAAGGCTGTCGGGGCTGTCCAGGTTCCAGGCTCGCAGCTGGTACTTCTCCGAATCGAGGTACTCCTCCGAGCCCTGCTCGCGAGCTCGGTCCTCGACCAGCTCGAACGCGGGACCGTAGACCCCGTAGCTCGCGCCCAGCGTCGCCGCCAGCACCAGCCGCGCCATGAACGCCGCGCGTCCCCCGTGCTGGAGGTACTCGGTGAGTATGTCGGGGGTGTTGGTCCACAGGTTGGGCCGGAAGAACTCGCGGATCGGCGGCTGTGCGAGCTCCGTGAAGTACTGGTACAGCTCGGGCGCCGTGTTGCGCCACGCGAAGTACGTGTACGACTGGCTGAAGCCGGCCTTGGCGAGTCGGTACATGACCTTGGGTCGCGTGAACGCCTCGGCGAGCAGGATCACGTCGGGGTGCCCGCGCTTGAGCTCGCCGATGGCCCACTCCCAGAACGCGAACGGCTTGGTGTGCGGGTTGTCAACGCGAAAGATCCTGACGCCCTGCTCGATCCAGAAATCGAAGATCGAGAGCAGCTCCTGCCACAGATCGCGCCAGGCCTCCGACTCGAAATCGAAAGGCACGATGTCCTCGTACTTCTTGGGCGGGTTCTCCGCGTAGCGGATCGTGCCGTCCGGCCTGTGCTTGAACCACTCCGGGTGCTCGCGCGTGTAGGGGTGGTCTGGCGAGCACTGGAAGGCGATGTCCATGGCGACCTGGAGGCCGTGCTCGCCCGCCACGCGCAACAGCCTCCGGAAGTCGTCGAGGGTGCCCAGTTCAGGATTGATCGACTTGTGGCCGCCGTCCTCCGAGCCGATCGCCCAGGGGCTGCCGGGCTCGCCGGGTGCGGCCTTCCTGTTGTTGGCGCCCTTGCGATGCGTGCGTCCGATGGGGTGGATGGGCGGCAGGTAGAGCACGTCGAAACCCATCCGGGCGATCTCGGGGAGGCGGAGCTCCACGTCGGCGAAGGTGCCGCTTTTTTGCACCGCGCCCTGCCCGCGTGCGGCGGCCGGCGCTCCCGCCGAGCGCGGAAAGAGCTCGTACCAGGCGCTGAACAGCGCCCTCTCGGGCTCGACCTGGATCGGCAGCTCCCGCCCGTAGCGGACGGCCAGGCTTCTGTCGGCGTACGCGTCCATCAGCGTCGCGAGCCCGCCATCCAGCGCCAGAGCCGCCGCCGATTTTCCTTGGCGGAGCGATCCGGCGTGCGCCCTCAGGATCGCCGCATCAGAGGGGTTCTCGGAGGCGCGAGCGGCGGCTTCCTCAACCATCCTGGCCGCCACCTCGAGCTCGACCGACACGTCCTGCCCGGCCTCGACGCGCTTGGCGAACTGGCGGCGCCAGGTCTCGAAGTGGTCGACCCACCCTTCAACCGTGAAGACGTACCGCCCGAGCGCGGTGACCGTGAACTCGCCGCGCCAGCGGTCGTTGGGCAGCGCCCTCATCGGCACGTCGATCCAGCCGGCTGACGATTCGTGGCGGTACCGCACGATCGCCCCCAGGGCGTCGTGGCCGTCGGCGAACACGTCGGCCTCCACCGACACGCTCTCGCCGACCACTCGCTTGGCCGGGAACCGCCCGCCATCGATCTCGGGCGTCACCGCCTCGATCACGACGCGAGCACGCCCGTCGGCCATCTCCGGGGCGGCCCGAGGCGGAGCGGGAGCGCGCTTCTTCACCGGTGCCCGGGCCACAGGATCAATCGTGGCATGATTCGACAGGGTGCTGAAATCGATAGACCCGGCGACCGGCCGGGAGCTCGCCACGTTTCCTGAGCTGGATGAAGCAGGGGTGGAAGCCGCGATCGCGCGGGCCTGGGCCACGAGGCACGCCTGGCGCGACGGCGGGCTGGAGATGCGCGCCGAGCTCATGCGCTCGGTCGCCGGAGTCCTGCGGGCGGACAGGGCGCGCTTCGCGGCCCTGCTGACGGCCGAGATGGGCAAGCCGATCGTGGAAGCCGAAGCCGAGATCGAGAAGTGCGCCTGGACGGCGGCCTGGTTCGCCGACAACGCCGCCCGGCTGCTGGCCGACGAGGCGGTCGACAGCACCGCCACGCAGAGCTACGTGCGCTTCCAGCCGCTCGGCGTCGTCCTGGCGGTGATGCCGTGGAACTTCCCGTTCTGGCAGGCGTTCCGGGCGGCGCTGCCGGCTTTGAGCGCAGGCAACGTGATGCTGCTGAAGCACTCGTCGAACGTGCCTCAATCCGCGCTCGCGATCGAAGAGGTGTTCCGCGAGGCGGGCGTCCCCGAAGGCGTCTTCCAGACTCTCCTGGTCGGCTCGGGCGCCGTGGATCGGATCGTCGCGGATCACCGGGTGGCCGCCGTCACCCTGACCGGCTCCGACACCGCGGGAGCCCTGGTCGCCGCCACTGCCGGGAAGGCGCTGAAGAAGGCGGTGCTCGAGCTGGGCGGGTCGGACCCGTTCATCGTGCTCGCGGACGCCGACCTCAACGCGGCCGCGACGGTGGCCTGCCGCGCCCGCAACCAGAACAACGGCCAGAGCTGCATCGCCGCGAAACGGTTCATCGTGGAGGAGTCCGTCGCCGATCAGTTCGAGCAGCTGTTCACGGCCGCGGTCGCGGCGCTCAAGGTCGGCGACCCGATGGACAGGGCCAACCAGGTCGGGCCGCTGGCCCGCGAGGACCTGGTCGGCGATCTCGAGCGCCAGGTCGGCGAATCGGTGCGCCTCGGCGCCCGCGCGCTGGTCGGCGGCAAGCGGATCAAAGGCGACGGTTACTTCTTCCAGCCGACGGTCCTCTCGAACGTCCGGCCGGGCATGCCCGCGTACCACGAGGAGACGTTCGGCCCCGTGGCCGCCGTGATCCGCGTCAAGGACGCGGAAGACGCGCTGCGCGTGGCCAACGACTCCGAGTTCGGGCTCGGGTCGGCGATCTGGACGAGGGACGTCGAGCTTGCGAAAAAGCTGGCCGAGCGCATCGAGGCCGGGCAGGTCTTCGTGAACGGGATGGTGGCCTCGGACGCGCGGCTGCCGTTTGGCGGGGTCAAGCGGTCAGGCTACGGCCGCGAGCTGTCGGAGTACGGGATCAAGGAGTTCACCAACATCCAGACCATCTGGGTGGGTCCGGCCAAGGCCACCGCTCAGACCGCGCCACCGCCACGGGCGGAGTAGCGCCCGAGCGGGCGGTGCTCGAGACCGAGCGACTCCTGCTCGAGCCCGTGACGCCGGATCATGCCGAGGGCATCAACTCGGCGGTCGTGGATTCGCGGCCGGAGCTCTTGCCCTGGATGCCGTGGGCTCGCGAACCCACCATGGAGGGCTCGCGCGAGCTGACCCGCCGCGACGTGCGGGAGTGGGCCGCCGGCCACGTCTTCCACTTCGCGGTCGTGGAGCGCGAGACGGGCACGATCCTCGGCGTGGCCGGGCTCAATCGCGAAGGCGATGCGGCCGAGCTCCACTACTGGATCCGCACCGACCACGCCGGCCAGGGGCTGACGACGGAGGCCGCGCGCGCGCTGGTCACCTGGGCGCGTCTCCACCTGGGCGTGAGCCGGCTCACGCTGTGGGCGGGCCGGGACAACCATGCCAGCCGCCGTGTCGCCGAGAAGCTGGGGTTCAGGCACATCGGTCCGCTCGACTGGCGGCCGGAGGGCGGCGAGGGCGATTTCGACGCCGAGAGCTACGAGCTCCGTTTCGCTGTTGAGGGGACGGGCTCCGGCGGCTGAGGGTTGACGGGAGTCGCCGGCAAGGCAGAGGGCCTCCCGCTCTTCAGGTACGAGCGCGCCATCACGGAGTAGCTCTCGCGAAGCGCCAGGTTGGGATCCAGACCCAGGCTGCGGGCCAGGTCCGGCAGCGCGGCCGCCGGGCCTTCGAGCTCGACGAAATGGCCGAACTCCAGCTCGTCGAGCGTGACCGCGACACCGTCGAGCATCCACATCGCGCGACGCTTCGGATATGACCACGCGACCTTGAACTGGAGCTGCGTCAAAAGGTCGAGCGTCGCGTGGGCGTCGGATACGGCAATCTCGGTTTCTTCGCGGATCTTGACGCGGCCCTCGAACCTGGCCCGTCCCTTTGCGGTCAGGTAGCCGCGTGGACCGCCATCGAGGACTCGCAGGCGGAGCGTCGTCTGGCGCGTGGACTTGCCTGGGCCGTTGAAGCGATAGTTCTCCTCGCGGTAGGTGTCCTCCAGCTGGGCGCCCCGCTGCAGAAGGACCTCTCGCAGGGTCTCATGGTCGCGTGGTCCCGAGACGCGAAACTTGAGCTCGGACTCGATGCTGCGGTCGCGGAGCTGGCGCTTCTTGCGGGCCACGCCACGAGATTAGCGGCTAAGCCGCGCTCGGTTTGTGGATTCGATACAGGGAGCTGACCACTGCGGTGCACTCGTCCTCGACATAGTCCATGCCGGCCGCCTCGGCGATCCGGCGCGCCTCGTCGGAGCGGATGTCGAGCTGCAGCCACAGCGCCTTCGCGCCCACCTGGGCGGCCTGGCGCGCTATCTCCGGCGCATCCGCCGCGGGCCGGAAGACGTCGACCAGGTCGATCTTCTCGGGTACGTCGAGCAGGGAGCGGTAGGCGCGCTCGCCGAAGAGCTCGTCGGCGTAGGGGTTGATCGGGATGATGCGAAACCCGCGCTTTTGCAGGCCGAACGGAACCGAGCCGCCGGCCTTGTCTGGATTGCGCGAGGCGCCGACCACCGCAATCGTGCGTGCCTGCTCCAGGATCTGGTTCGAGCTGAGCCCCATGCCAGATGCAAGCTCCGATCAGTGGCTGATATTCCTCGCTCCAGCCGCCCCTGCAAAGCCATCGCGAGATCGGCCGGCACCGCCGGTCTCGGTCTGAGACACAACGCATCCAATATGAGTCTTTATCGTGTATATTGGCTGAGAAAGCCTCAATACTCAGTCGTTATGATCATACTGTTTAGGCCTCAGGATCGAGGCTGTAACCGCGACAAGCGGCTGTAACGCCTTATAATTGAGGTGTTGTGAAATTTGAATCTCTGCAGAGCGATGCGGCCATCCTGGGCGAGCTGGCGCGTCGACTCGCCCGCACCAGGCTGGAGCGCAACCTGACCCAGGCGCAGGTGGCGGCGAGGGCCGGAATCGGACGCGCCACCCTGCAGAGGCTGGAGGCAGGTGGGTCAGGCGACCTGTCGACCCTGATCAGGGTCCTGAGGGCTCTCGACATGCTTGGGCGCCTCGAGCTCCTGGTGCCGGAGACCACGCCCACTCCGATCGAGCGGCTGAGGCTCCGCGGCAGTGAACGGCAGCGCGCGCGCATGCGCGTGTCCTCGGCATCTCACGCTATGCGAGCGCCAGAGCACTGGCGCTGGGGGGACGAGGAGCACGGGAGCGGTCCGTCCTGAGCACCACCGCAGCTGTTCGATTGTGGGGAACCAACATCGGCGCGGTGTCCATTGACGACAACACCGACGTCGCTGCATTTCAGTACGAGCCGGCATTCCTTCACAGCGGGATCCAGGTGTCTCCAATCACGATGCCGCTGCGCCAGGAGCCCTACAGCTTTCCGGGACTGAGCAGGGAAAGTTTCCGAGGCCTGCCCGGCCTGCTCGCCGACTCGCTGCCGGACAGGTTTGGGAACGCAATCATCGATGCCTGGCTCGCGGCTGAGGGCAGAACCCCCGAGAGCTTCAACGTCGTCGAGCGACTCTGCTACATCGGGTCACGCGGAATGGGAGCGATCGAATTCACGCCCCAGCGCGGCCCGAGGAGCACTCGCAGCAAAGACCTGCAGGTCGACTCGCTCGTGCAGCTGGCCACCGAAGCATTGACACGGCGCAACGAATTCATCGCCTCACTGAAGGATGGAGATCAGGGCGTCCGCGACATCCTGCTGGTGGGCACCTCCGCCGGCGGCGCCCGGGCAAAGGCAGTGATCGCGTTCAACCCGGCAACCCTCGAGGTGCGTTCAGGCCAGGTGGAGGCGGGACCTGGCTTTGAGTACTGGATCCTCAAGTTCGACGGAGTGGTGGGCAACAAGGACAAGGAGTTGGACGACCCGCAGGGCTACTGCGCGATCGAATACGCGTATGCGTTGATGGCGCGAGAGGCGGGCATCTCGATGACCGAGTGCCGTCTCCTCGAAGAGAACGGCCGGCGCCATTTCATGACCAAACGATTCGATCGCATGGACGACGGCTCCAAGGTTCACATGCAGTCTCTCGCGGGTCTCAGCCACCTTGACTTCAATCAGCCGGGGGCCAACTCATACGAGCAGGCCTTCTTCGCGATGCGTCAGCTGGGGCTCGGCAGCGATCTTGCCGAGCAGCAATTCAGACGCATGGTATTCAACGTTGTGGCACGGAATCAGGATGACCATGTCAAGAACATCGCGTTCCTCATGAACAGGCGCGGCAGCTGGACGCTCGCGCCCGCGTTCGACGTGACCTACGCGTATAACCCGACCGGGGTGTGGACGAGGGAGCATCAGATGTCCATCAACGGGAAGCGCGACGGATTCGAGCTGGACGACTTTCGCGCGTGCGCGGAAGCCGCGGTATTGAAGCGGGGCAGCGCCGAGCTGGTCTTGGCTGAAGTTCAAGAGGCGGTTTCGCGGTGGAGAGAATTCGCTGCGATTGCGCGTGTCGACGAGCGCGAGATCGAGCGCATCCAGAAGGCACATCGTGCCTTCGTGTGAGTCGATCTGCTAGGCAGCCACGATCGTCGCGGTGGCGATGGGCTCGAGCGCGTACTCGAGCACATCTTCCATCCGGCTCGCGAAGTGGAACTTCATCGACTCGCGCACGCTCTGCGGCACGTCGTCAATGTCCTTTTCGTTGCGCTTCGGCAGAATGACCTCCTGCAAGCCCATGCGGTGAGCCGCGAGCACTTTCTGCTTGACGCCGCCGATCGGTAGCACCAATCCCTGCAGCGTGACCTCGCCGGTCATTGCCACGACGCTGCGCATTGGCCGTCCGGTGAGCAGGCTCACGATGGCGGTCGTCATCGTCACGCCGGCCGACGGGCCGTCCTTGGGCACGGCGCCCTCGGGCACGTGAATGTGGAACGACTTGTTCGCAACGGCGTCGTCGATCTTCAAGGCTTGGGCGTGTGACTGGACGTACGACAGCGCGATCTGCGCGGACTCCTTCATCACGTCGCCCAGCTGGCCGGTCAGGATCAGCGAGGCCCCGTGGCCGTTGCCCTCGGTGGCGGTCGCCTCCACGAAGAGGACGTCGCCTCCGGTGCCTGTGACGGCCAGGCCCGTTGCCACGCCGGGCACGGCGGTGCGCTCGGCAACCTCGTTGTCGAACTTCGGCTTGCCCAGGAACTCGCGCACGCGGTCAGGGGTGATCGCGACCGGCGGCGTCAGGTCTTTTTTCGCGACCTTGGTCGCGATCTTGCGAGTGATCTTGCCCAGCTCGCGCTCGAGGTTCCGCACGCCCGCCTCGCGGGTGTGGTCGGTGATGACCTTCATGATCGCGTCGTCGGAGACCGTGACCTCTTCGGGGTTCAATCCGGCCTGCTTGACCTGTCGCGGCAGCAGGTGATCGCGCGCGATCGCGACCTTCTCCTCTTCGGTGTAGCCGTCCAAGCGGATGAGCTCCATTCGGTCCAGCAGCGGGCCGGGGATCGTCTCGGCGACGTTGGCGGTGGGGATGAACAGCACCTCGGACAGGTCGAGGTCGACCTCGAGGTAGTGGTCGCGGAACGTGTGGTTCTGTGCTGGGTCCAGCACCTCGAGGAGGGCGGACGACGGGTCGCCCCGCCAGTCGCTGCCGACCTTGTCGATCTCGTCGAGCATGATCACGGGGTTCTTGGTCCCGGCATCCTTCAGGGCGCGCACGATGCGGCCCGGCAGGGCGCCGACGTACGTGCGGCGGTGGCCGCGGATGTCAGCCTCGTCCCGGATGCCGCCCAGCGACACGCGGGTGAACTTCCGGCCGAGGGCGCGCGCCACTGACTCGCCAAGCGAGGTCTTGCCGACTCCCGGGGGTCCGACCAGCGTGATGATCGCGCCGGAGCCGCGGCCGCCCAGCAGCTCGAGGCCGCGCTCGTTGCGCAGCTTGCGCACGGCGAGGAACTCGATGATGCGGTCCTTGACGTCGGACAGTCCGGTGTGGTCCTCGTCGAGGATGCGGCGCGCTTCGCCCAGGTCATAGTTGTCGTCCGACCGCACGTTCCAGGGGATGTCCAGCATCCAGTCCAGGTAGGTGCGGATCCAGCCGTACTCGGGGTTCTGCTCGCTGGTGCGCTCGAGCCTGTCCAGCTCCCGGTTGACCTCGGTCAGCACCGACTCGGGCATGCTGGCCTTGGCCACCCTCTCGCGGTAGGTCGAGACCACGTCGGTCTGGCCCTCGTTGAGCTGCTTCTTGATCGCTTCCAGCTGCTGGCGCAGGAGGAACTCGCGCTGCGTCTTCTCCATGCCCTCGGCCACGTCCGAGCGGATCTTCTCCTTCAGCGACGCGTCAGCGAGGATGCCCTTGGTCCAGCCGATGAGCATCGCCAGCCTCTCCTCGAGGTCGGCGGTCTCCAGGACCTGGAGCTTCTGCTCGATCGTGAGGTCGGGCGAGTAGCCGGCCAGGTCGGCCAGGTGGCCGGGGGTCTTGGCCGCGCGCAGGAACTGGACGACCTGCGGCACGCCGCGGGACTCGACCAGGTTCTCGAGCAGGGCGCGGTACTCGCGCGACAGCTCGACCGAGCGCTCGGTCGGCGGTTCGGGGTCGAGGATGGGGTCGGCCTTGACCCAGAGGGCCCCGCCGATGTCGGCCTGGCCGCTGCCGAGCCGGGCGCGGTACTCGCCGCGGATGATGAAGGCCTCGGCGCCGGTCGGCAGCTCGGCCGACTCGCCCAGGCGCCCGACGGTGCCGATGGCGCCGAACTTGCCCTCGATGCGGGGGACCAAAAGGATCGTCCGGCTGCCCTGGCGGGCGGCCTCGATCGCGGCCTTCTGGTCGTCGCCTTCGACAGCGAGGGTGACGGTCATGTGGGGGAGGACGACGACGTCGTCCATGGGGAGGACGGGCAGGAGTTCCGACTTTGGTGTTGCCATTTGTATGAAGAACGTTTACCCAGGTCGACCGATTCCCAATCGTGGGGGCGTTGCTAGCGCCCCAGGCCCAACGCGCCTCCGCTGCTGCTGCTGCGGCGGGAGAGGGCGTCGATGCTCACCGCCGCCAGGAGCACCAGGCCGGTCACGATGAAGATCCTCTGCACGTCCAGACCCTGGAGGTACATGCCGTTGTAGATCCCTCCGATCACCAGGCCGCCCAGGACGCCGTGGATCACCTTGCCCCGGCCGCCGAACAGGCTCGTCCCGCCGATCACGGCGGCGGCCACCGCAAACAGGACGAGCTGGCCGCCCTGGACGTTGTTGGACATGCCGCCTATATAGGACGCGTAGAGCAGCCCGCCGATGCCGGCTGTCATCGAGCACAGCCCGAATGCGATGGTGCGGATCAGCGCCACGTCGACGCCGGCGCGCCGCGCAGCCTCCGCGTTGCCGCCGATCGCGTAGACGTATCGCCCGTACCTCGTGCGCTCCAGCAGGATGGTCCAGACGCCGAGGACCCCAAGCACGATGGGAACCACCCACGGCACGCCGGCGAGCTCCCCGGAGACGGCCCGGTTGACGTTGGAGATGCCCACCACGATGATGCCGGCGGCGGCGATCAGGCCGATCTTGATCAGGGTCAGGCTGACCGGCGGGGCGACGAGACCGCTGCTTCGGCGGCGCTGGTCACCCAGCCAGAAAAGGGCTCCGAGCCCAAGCACGACCACCGCCATCGCGATCCAGCTGATGGTCGGGTCGATGTTGCCAGCCATCAGGTTGAACAGCACCTTCACGTTGGGGCTTGGCGAGACGAGGTTCGGATACCCCGAGAACGGCCCCAGCAGCAGGAGGATCAGCATCACGCCGTTGAAGATGAGAAAGCCGGCCAGCGTGACGATGAAGGAGGGGATGCCCAGGCGCGTGATGATCGTGCCCTGGACCACGCCCACCGCGAAGCAGAAGGCGAGCGCGGTCACGATCGCGGCCCACCACGGCCAGTTGGTCGTCACCGGCTGCACGAGCTGCACGCCGATGACCCCGCCGCATGCTCCGACGTAGCCGACGGACAGGTCGATCTCGCCGAGGAGGAGGACGAAGGCCTCCGCCATCGCCAGGACCATGAAGACGGCGCTCTGCTCGAACAGGTTGACCAGGTTGTCGGCGTGCAGGAAGACGTGGTTGGGGCTGATGATCTCGAAGACCACCATGATCCCGGCCAGGCCGACGACCACCGGGAGCACGCCGCTCTGGCCACCCTTGACACGCGCCCACCAGGCGCGGGCGTACTCGCCAAAGGTCTGTGCGACCAGCTCCGGCGGCACCTCCGCGGTGGCCGCCTCGGGCGCTGCTGTGAGGTCGTGGCCCTCTTCCGGCGCGATCGCCATCAGGCGCTCGCCTGTCCGCTTGCCCGGCGCTGGCCACCGGTGGTCATGTACTCGACGACGCTCTGGCGGTCGAAGGCGCTGGTCTGGTCCTGGATGACCATTCGCCCGAGGTAGAGGACCGCGATGCGGTCGGACACCTCGAACACGTCGTTCAGGTTGTGCGAGATCATCATCACCGCGAGGCCGCGGTCGCGCAGCCGCCTCAGCAGGTCCAGCACCATCCTGGTCTGGTTCACGCCGAGGGCGGCGGTGGGCTCGTCCATGATCACGAGCTTGGAGTTCCACATGACGGCCTTCGCCACGGCGACCGACTGGCGCTGACCGCCGGACAGCGACGCCACCGGCTGGCGGATCGACCGCACGGTCGTGACCCGCAAGCTCGCGAGCGTCTTGGCCGCTTCGCGCTCCATCTCGTCCTCGTCCAGCAGCCTGTTCCGCAGCTTCTCCCTGCCCAGGAACATGTTCTGGACGATGTCGAGGTTGTCGCACAGGGCGAGGTCCTGGTACACGGTCTCGATGCCGAGACGCGACGCGTCGCGCGTGGTGCGGATGTGGACGGGCTGCCCCTCCCACAAGATCTGGCCGTGGTCGGGGGCATAGACGCCGGAAATGCACTTGGTGAGGACCGACTTGCCGGCGCCGTTGTCACCGCACAGCGCGGTCACCTGGCCGGCGGGAAGGTCGAGGTCGACCTTGTAGAGAGCCTGCACCGCGCCGAAGTGCTTGTCCAGGCCCCGCACCTGGAGCAGCGCTTCGCCGGAGGAGGGTGAGTCTGCCGTCACCTGCGCCACCGCGTCAATTGTGGAGGAGAAATAAGAATGCCGCCGCGCCCGAAGCGCGGCGGCATCATCAAATTGCTACTACGAGATGCCGTTGGCGGTGCAGACGGCAGCCGTCACAGCCTGGCAGAGAGCGGTCTTGTCGACGAAGTTGTCCTTGATCACGGTCGAGGCGACCTTCGTCTTGTCGACCCACAGCGGGACGAGAAGCGACGCGGGCTGCGTGGTGCCCGGCTTGCCTGCCGCGGGGGAGGTGGTGCTGTTGACGAGCGCGCTGGGCGGCGTGAGGTTGGCGCGCAGGATGGTCGCGAGCGCGACGGCGTCCTGGGCCTCGAGGTAGACGGCCTTGTAGACCGTGCCGCACTGGTAGCCGGTGAGGACGTTCTCGATGCCGCCGAGACTGGCGTCCTGTCCGGTGGTCGGGATCTTGCCGGCGGCGACGCCCTTCTGCTTCAGAACGGTCACCACCGCGTTGGCGAGCCCGTCGTTCGCCTCGATGGTGGCGTTGATGCTCGGGTGTGCCGTGAACTGCTGCTGGAAGACGGCCTGACCCTTCGCGTTGTCCCAACCGAGGGCAACCTGGTCACCGACGAGGGTGTATCCGTTGGCGGTCTTGCCGACCGTCTCCTGGGGAACGGTGTCGCCCCAGACGACGGAGTTGTAGCCCTTCGCGAAGTCGATCGCGTTCGGGTCGGTGTCCTCGCCGCCGTTCAGCGTGAAGACCTGCGGGTTGGCGACGTTCCATGCGGTGACGCAGTCCTTGAAGCCCTGGCCGATCAGCTTGCCGACCTGGACGTTGTCGAAGCTGACGTAGTAGGTGGCGGTGCCGGTGAAGGTGGCGCGGTCATAGCTGATGACCTTGACGCCCTTCGCGGCGGCCGCGGCCTGGATCTGGGTGCCGACGGTGCTGTCGAGGGGGTCCATCACCAGGACCTTCGCGCCCTGGGTGATGTCCGCCTGGGCGAGCGCGAGCTCGGTGGCGTCGCTGCCCTGGGCGTTGTCGATCTTGAACTCAGACGAGCTGTATCCGGCCATCTGGAAGGCCTTCGTCAGGTACGGCAGGTCGAAGCTGACGTACCGGGTGGACGACGTCGTGTCCGGAAGGATCACCCCGACGAGGCCGCTGCCGGCTCCGTGCAGGGCGCTCAACGTCGACATCGCCGTGAAGTTCACGTCGAACGAGCTGATGCTCAGGCTCGACGGAACGGTGGCCGGCGAGGACGTTCCTGCTGTGCTTGACCCGCCGCATGCCATGAGGGCGACCCCCACGACCATGAATGCGGGTACCGACTTCGCTAACTTCATGCGCACTACCTCTCAGATTCTCTCTTCCCGCTGCCTTCTTCCCGGTACTCGAGAGTCCCCGGGGCGAGAGTGCGCCGGCAGCAGGTCCACTCAGAGACGCCGGAGAGAGCATGGCCCAGCCATGGGGGTTTGTCAAGGCTGCGTCGGAAAGTGAACGCTATGTTGTCCGAGCTCTTGACAAACCCCGCGATGTCGCCATGATTCGCGTGCCGGGATGAGCAGGAACGGGGAGAGGACGGCAGAGGGGACGCTCGGCTGGCTGCGCGACCGCAACCGGCAGCGCGTGATGCGCGTCCTGAGCGAGCAGGGCCACGCGACGCAGGCCGAGATCTCGCGCGCCACCGGCCTCTCGCGCACGACCGTCTCGACTTTGATCGCGGCGATGAAGGACTCGGGCCTCGTGTGGGATGTGGCCGCCGGCTCGCCCGCCGCGCGTGGCGGCCGGCCCGGCGTGCAGCTCGCCCTCCAGAGCCGGGCACAGGTCGTGGCGGGCATCGATTTCGGGCACAGCCACGTGCAGGTGGCGATCGCCGACCTGGCCCACAACGTGCTCGGGGAGCGCAGTTGCAACATCGACGTGGACCACAACGCCGAGCAGGCGCTTGACGCGTCCTCGCGCATGGTGACGGAGGTCCTGGCCGAAACGAAAGTCGAGCGGACAGCCGTCGTCGGCGCGGGGATCGGCATCCCCGGGCCGGTCGATCGGGTTCACGGCACCGTCGGCTCCGCGACCATCCTGCCCGGCTGGGTCGGTTTGCGGATCGCGAGCGAGATGGAGGCTCGCCTGGGCATGCCGGTGGAGATCGAGAACGACGCCAACCTAGGCGCCCTCGCCGAGCTCACGTGGGGCGCCGGCCGAGACTGCTCGACCTTCGCCTACATCAAGGCGGCGACCGGCGTCGGCGCCGGCATCGTCATCGACGGCCACCTGCTGCGCGGAGCGTCGGGGACGGCGGGTGAGATCGGCCACACGACGATGGACGAGTCGGGCGCCCTCTGCTACTGCGGCAATCGTGGGTGTCTCGAAACGCTGGCGGCAGGTCCGGCCATCGTGCAGCTCGTCGGTCCGGTCGGGGGCGAGCTCCTGAACCTGTCGCAGATCGTCGAGCTCGCGGTGGGCGGCGACGTGCGCTGCCGGCGGGCCGTGGCCGACGCCGGACGAGAGATCGGAGTCGCGGTCGCCGGCCTGTGCAACCTGATCAATCCGGAGCGCGTGATCGTCGGCGGGCTGCTCAGCAGGACCGGCGAGGTGCTGCTGCAGCCGATGCGCGAATCCATTCGCCGCCACGCGGTGCAGGCGGCGGCCGCCAGCGTCGAGGTTCGGCCCGCGGTGTTCGTGGAGAGGGCAGAGCTTCTCGGGTCGCTGGCCCTCGCCCTGCAGGCTTCGAGTGCGCGCCTCATCGCGGTCTAGGGGCGCGGGCGGCGTGAATTTCCTGCGCGACATCGTGGTTTGATGCGCTGTTGATGGCCCAGCTCATCGCGGGATTGATCGGCCTCCTGCTCGTGTTCGTCGTGCTGCGAGACGCGTTTGAGACGATCATCCTGCCCCGGCGCGTGACGGGCGTGCGCGTGTCCAAGATCTTCTACCGCGTGACCTGGATGCCGTGGGCGGCGATTGCGCGCCGCGCGCCGCCCAGCGACCGCCGGGAGACGTTTCTCAGCTGGTACGGCCCCATCTCCCTGCTGGCCCTGTTCGTCCTGTGGGGGACGATCATGGTCATCGGTTTCGGCCTCCTCCTGTGGGCGGCCGGCTTCGATGCCTCGCTGTCCGGCCAGGACAACCTGTACGTCAGCGGCACCTCGTTCACGACGCTCGGGATCGGGGACTTCACCCCCAAGACAGACCTCGCGCGATTCGTCACCGTGGTGGAGGCCGGCACCGGCTTCGGCTTCCTCGCGATCCTCATCTCGTACCTGCCGGTCCTCTATCAGAGCTTCTCGCGCCGGGAGATCGCGATCTCGATGCTGGACGAATGGTGCGGCTCGCCGCCCAGCGCGGGCGAGCTGTGGCGGCGCGCCGCCGCCTCGGGCGCGATGGAGGAGCTGCGGCCCTTGATGACCCGCTGGGAGGAGTGGACCGCGGAGCTGCTCGAAAGCCACCTCTCCTACCAGGTCCTGAGCTACTTCCGCTCGCAGCACGAGAACCAGTCCTGGCTGGCCGCCCTGACGGCGATCATGGATTTCGCGGCGCTGTGGCAGGCGGCCAAGGCCGAAGGCAAGACCTGGCAGGCGCGCCGCGTCTATGCGATCGGCCGTCACGCGCTGGGCGACCTGAGCCAGGTGCTTCGCGCGGCGCCTCATTTTCACGATGTGGACCGCATGTCAGAGCCGGAGTTCGAGGCCATCCTCGCCGCGCTCACGCTGGCCGGTATCACGGTCGACCCGGCCGTGTTTCGCGAGCGCCTCGTGAGCCTGCGCAAGGGCTACGAGCCGTACGCCCACGCGCTGAGCCACGCGCTGCTCATGGAGATGCCGCCGTGGATGCCGCTCGACGGGCGCAAGGACAACTGGGAGACGACCGCCTGGGAGGGATCCGCGCCCGGAGCGTCCCTGCGCTAGCCGCACGGGGCGCCCCCTATCATCGAGTCCCGTGAGCGGCAGGCGGGTCTGGCTCGTGTTCGTGGCGCTGGCGGTGCTCGGTTCGCAGGCCGGCCATCTGCTGGTCTACCAGCTCCGCTTCGGCGCCGCGGCGCAGCAGGTCCAGGCGGCGGGCGCCCACGCGTACTTCCCGACGCTGGCCAAGACAGGAGTCGGTGCGTTGGGCGCGGTGGCCATCGCCGGCGTATTTGTGGTCGCGCTCGCGCGCGTGCTCAGCGGTGGCCCCCTGACGCCGGACCGCTCAATGCCCTCGTACGCGCGCCTGGTCGCGGCCATGTTCACGATCCAGCTCGCCGTGTTCACGGGCCAGGAGCTGGTCGAGTCGGCTGCCGCCGGCGCCGTCCAACCCTCCCTTCTCGTGCTGCTGCTCTGGGGCACGCTGGGCCAGCTGCCGGTCGCCATGGCCGCCGCGCTCGCGCTGCGTTGGCTCATGGCGAGACTCGGCTCGGCCATCACGCTCATCCGCGCATCCTGGGTTCCGGCTCCAGAACCGGATAGGTTCTTCACCGCCGGCGCCCAGGTCTTCGATCCCTACCGCGCCACACTGCTGCTGGTTCCTGTTGCGGATACGCCGCTCACGCGACGCGGGCCACCGTCCTCCTTGCGTCTCAGCTCTCGCTGATCCCGGCGCCCCGCCGGGAGCGCTCGCAATAAAGGAGGAATTCAATGAGCCGGACTCGTCTGATCATCGTGGCCGTCGTGCTCGTGGCGTTCGTCGCCGTCGGCGGCTACCTCATCTACGCCAATCAAAATCCAGGCGGGCAGAACCGCACCATCGACGTGACGGTGACCGCCGCCTCTTCGATGTCGCCGAGTGATTTGACGGCGCATCGGAACGACACGGTCACCATCAACATCACAAGCGACACGACCGGAGAGGTGCACCTGCACGGCTACGACATCCATTTCAATTGCACGGCGGGACAGGTGACCAGCCACACGTTCAAGGCCATCAACACCGGTTCGTTCGAAATCGAGTGGGAGTCGACAAGCACGCATCTCGGCCAGCTGGTGGTCACGTGATGCTGTTGACAAGCATCGTCCTCCACGGTTTCGGGGTCCGGTACGACCTCCCGATCTCGCTCGCGCTCTATCTATATGCGGCGGCGGGCGTGGTCGTCATCTCGTTCGTCCTCGTCGTTCTGTTCACCGGCGACCAGGTGGGCGCGAAGGCCGTTGCATACCCGCGCCGAGAGGCGCCGGCCCTGCTGCCGCTTGCCCGCTCGCGGTGGCCGCGCATCGCCGGGGGTGTGATCGGGGTCGCGGCGCTCGCGGTGATCGTGATTGCCGGCCTGCTCGGGTCGCGCAAGCCTGAGCTGAACCCCGCGGAATACCTGACCTGGATCTACTTCTGGGCCGCGACTGTGATCGTGAGCGGGCTCGTCGGCAACCTGTGGTACCTGCTCAACCCCTGGGCGGCGATCTACGACGCGGTCACACGGCTCGTGCCGATCAAGCCGGCGTGGACCCTGCCCGAGGTTGGGGTGTGGGCCGCTGCGTTCTTCTACCTCTCGTTCGCGTGCCTCGAGCTCACCAGCGGCATCGCGAGCATCCCGGTGATGGTCGCGATCGCGGCACTCGTTTACTCGGCGATCACGCTGGCCGGCATGTTTCTGTTCGGCCGCGACGCGTGGCTGTCGCACTGCGAGGCTTTCACCGTTCTCTTCGACATCGTCGGCAGGTTCGGACCTGTCGAGGCGGAACGCGATGCAGCGGGCAACGTGGTCGCCGTGTACCTGCGCCCGTGGGGCGTGGGCCTGCTCAAGCCGGCGCCCAGCGGTTGGGATCGGGTCGTATTCGTCATCCTGATGCTCAGCACGCTGGCCTTCGACGGCGTCCTCGCCACGCAGCCATGGCAGGAGTTCACCATCGCCATCAAGCCGATCTGGCTCCCGATGGGGGTGCTTGGCTCCTTCTTCGCCCGCACGCTGGGCCTGCTGCTGATCAGCGGACTCTTCCTGCTGGTGTTCATCGCGTTCATGGAGATGGTCATGTACTTCGGCAAGCGCAAGGTGGACGTCACGGCGACGATCACCGCGTTTGCGCTAACGCTGGTGCCGATCGCGCTGGTCTACAACGCGGCCCACAACTACAGCTACGTGATGGTCCAGTCGCAGGGCATCATCCCGCTGCTCAACGACCCGCTGGCGCGCGGGTGGCACCTGTGGCCCGCGGTGGCGAACCTCAAGCCGAGCTTCGCGCTGGCGCAGGCAGCGACCGTCTGGTACGCGCAGGTGGTGCTCATCGTCCTCGGCCACGTGATCGCCGTCTACCTCGCCCACCTGCGAGCCGGCGAGCGATTCCGTTCCGCCGAGCGCGCGCTGCTCAGCCAGTACCCGATGCTGCTCCTGATGGTCATGTACACGATGACAAGCCTGTGGATCCTGGCGCAGCCGATCACCCGGGGAGCCTGATGAGCCGTCGCCCTAACGCCAAACGGGCAGCGCAATTGCGCAAGCCCGTCTCGAACACGCCATCGTGGATCGTCCCCGCGGCAGTGGTGGGTGGGATCGCCGTCCTGGTCGTCGCATTCCTGGTCATCCGCTGGTACACGACGCCCCTGCCGCCCAAGCCGCTCGCCGTCGACGCCACGCAGCAGGTGGTCGCGCAGCTGGCCGGCATCCCGGCCACCGAGCTCGATTCCGTGGGCGCGGGCTCGGCCAACAACCGGTTCAAGAAGATCTCCGCGTCGCCGCTGACAGGTCCGACGGGCAAGCCGGCGGTTCTCTACTACGGCGCCGAGTTCTGTCCTTACTGCGCGGCCCAGCGCTGGCCCTTGATCGTTGCGCTCTCGCGGTTCGGTGTGTTCTCGGGTCTCCAGACCACCAGCTCCTCTTCGACCGACATCTATCCGAACACGCCGACCTTCACCTTTCATGGCTCGACATACACCAGCCAGTACATCGATTTCGAGTCCGTGGAGGCCAGCGACCGCAACCAGAACCCGCTGGAGTCACCGACCGCGGCGCAGCAGGCGCTCATCAGCCAGTACGACACCGGCGGGTCGATACCTTTCATCGACGTGGGCAACCGCTTCGAGTCGGAGGGCGCGATGTATTTGCCGGACATCCTGGCCGGGATGAGCTGGCAGGCGATCGCGACAGCGCTGTCCGACCCTTCGACGCCGCAGGCCAAGGCAATCCTCGGGGCGGCCAACCTGATCACCGCCGCCGTCTGCGACACGACCGGCAACATGCCGGCGGCCGTTTGCTCGGCGACCTCCATCCAGGCGATTCAGAAACAGCTGGGCTAGGCACCGCGCGTGAGGCTGCAGCTGCTCGCGCTCCTCGCCGCGGTGGCGGGTCTCGCGGTATCGATCTACCTCACCGCGGTCCACTACGCGGGCGTCCCGCTCGCATGCCCCACCACGTCGACCGTCAACTGCGAGGCCGTGCTGTCGAGCTCCTACGCGGTGATCGCGGGCTCGCCCGTCCCCACCTCGGCGGCCGGTATCGCGTGGTTCGCGTTGAGCGCCTGCATCGCGGCGGCGGTGCTGCTGGCACGTGGCGCCACGAAGTGGACGCGCGTGCAGCTGGCGTGGTCGGCGATCGGCCTGGTGACCATCCTCTACCTGGTCTTCATCGAGATCGTGCGCCTGGGCGTGATTTGCGCCTGGTGCTCGGTCGCCCACTCGCTGGTGCTGCTCATCTTCCTGATCGCCCTGCCGCGCCCGGGAGCACCTCCGGCGCGTGAGTAGGTCAGAGAGTTCCCGGGAACCGCCCGGCGCATGATCCGTTCACCGTGAGCTGGGCAACCGGACTCGCGAATTGACTGGTCGGCGGACCGATCGTGATCACAGCGTCGGGAGCCAGCAGATGGTTATCGTTGATCCAGAGGCAGGCTGCATGTCCGGTGAGCTCGCTTCCGACGTGCACGTCGTCGCCGAAGTAGTAGGTGACGGTATTCGCACCGCAAGCCGCGGCCGGCCCCGAATACAAAAATCGCAGGCCCGATGGCGAGACGCCGATCTGACACTGCTCGAAGGCACCGTGTGAATACCCAGCGTGCATCGCTCCACCCCAGTCATACAATCCGGTGCCGTTGCTTTGGAGGCACGCGATGCCCGCCCGTGACGGCCATAGGTTCAGAGTCCCGCAGTTCGCCGCATCCACCGAGGCCTGGCGACTGCCGGTGGCGGGGTCCACGACATGCCATGACACGGGCGATAACCCGGAGAGTTGAGATCCACATGCGGGCATCACTGCGAGGACGAGTGATCCCTGGTGCCATCCTTCAGGAAACAGCGTGGTACCACCGGACTTGGGTTGGCTCGTGGAGAAGATGTCGACGTGGTTGCCGCCGCCGTTGAGGTCTTCGACGTACAGGCGCTCGTTGATCGATGTGGTGGGCGACAGGTCTTCGACGACGACCGCAATGCGCCGATCGTCCGGGCTGACGGAGAAGAAGCTGGTCGTCGTCCCGCCGCCCGGGACTGAGGTCACATCAGCCGTCAAGCCGTCAAGGCTCAGGGATCGGATCTTGGTTTCGCCGTCGCGGAAATAGACGAGATCATCGCTGCTGCTGACCGCGGGCGGTACGTTGGCCTGGACTCCGGTCGAGCAGCTCGCCACAGGAGATGCCGTCATTGGCGCGCTGGCGGTGACCTTGTCGCAGGTGTTGATCACCTGCAGGTTGCCCGCAGCGTTCAGCAGTCCATAGCTCGTGGATGGTAGGCATCCAGATGCTTGCGTCGGAGCTCCGGGACCTGCTAGCTGGGTCCACGTGGCGCCATCCCAACCCCACGCTTCGGCGGCATGGTCAGAGTCGTACGTGGGTGGGTATTTGTTCACGTTTGAGACGCCACCGAAAAGCATGACTTGCTCTCGCACGGGATCCCAGCCCTCGAATGCGGACGCACGCGCGCTTGGCGCCGCAGCCGGAGACACCTTTGTCCATGCACCGCCGCCGCCAATCCATGTGTCGTCAAGGGCCGCGTTTCCATAGCCCCCGAAGATCACCCAGAGCCCGGTCTGCGGATCGAGCGTTGCCGCCGGGCTCTGGCGGCCCATCGTGAAGGCGAGGTTGGGGTCGACAAGCGTCGAGGGCGAGGCAAACCAGTTCGCGCCGTCAAAGGCCCACGTTCGATAGTCCTCCTGCGAAAGCGCGACGACCGAATGCAGGCCCGGGTCGTACTGCACCCACGAATAGTTCGTGAAGGGCGTGGCGGTCGTCCTGACCGCGCGCCAGTCGCTGCCGTCATACAGCCAGGTGTCGTAGAAATACGTGGTTCCATCCCATCCGACGAGGGAGTGGAGGTCTGGGCTGTAGGCGCCGCGAACGAATCCTCGAGCGGAATGCGGAGTATGTATCTGCAGCCATTGCTTGCCGTCCCACTCCCAGGTCTGCACCTCTGTGTTGAGACCCACGACCAGGATTTCGCGGTGGCGACCGCTGTCATACGCAAGCGCCAGGGAACGGAAGCCGAATTGATCCAGGGCCAAAGCCGGGGCCAAGGCCGGCCGCCATTGGGTTCCGGCGAATGTCCAGACAGTGACACTGGTGTGGCTGTGAGTCGGGTCACCTAGCGGCTGCACGAACATCATGCGGCCATCCACGCCGTCCCAGCCGATGGTGCCAATGCTGGCGAGGGTCAGGCTGGTTGATTTCGATGGGGACGGCTGCGGCGAGATCGCAGCGGCCGGGGAGGTTGACGGGGCTGTGGACTGGGAGGTGGACGGGCTGCAGGCGGCGGCCAGCATGGCAGCGACCGCTAGAAGAGGCACGACCCTCATGGCGAATTCAACTGTGGTGCCTCCGCGATCGTTACGCGCTTGCTAACGGGAAAAGTGGTGGGGAAATGGTCGCCTGGCGGTTCGACGCCACCGTCCATGCCGGCCTGGTTGGTCAGAGGTCGCCGGGGAACCGGCCGGCGCAGGTGCCAACCACCGGAAGCAGCTTGACCTGAGCCGGGACGTATTGGCCACTTGAAGCGGTGATGACGGAATCCGGCGCCAGGAGATGGTCGTTGTCGATCCAGAGGCAAGCGGCGTGCCACGGTGTATCGCCTCCGCCGGCTTCGTTGGAGCTGCCGCCTTCGATGCGAGTGAAGGAGCCGGCCGGCTGGCCCCCGCAGCCCGCCGAGGAGCTGGAGTAGAAGTACCGGGCACCGGATGGCGACAGACCGTTCTCTCCAAGCACACAAGGCCCGCTGTTGATCCCGACCACCTCTCGGCCTGACCACCCATACACCCCGGTGCCGTTGGGCTGCCCACACAACACTCCGGCGGGTGAGGGCCACATGCTGAGCGTCCCGCAGCTTGACGCGTCGATCGACGCCTGCCGGTTCGCCGTCGCCGCGTCGACCACGTGCCATGCCACGGGTGAGAGACCAACCAGGCTCGGGCTGCAGGCGGGCATCACCGCCAGGACCAGGGATCCGTCGTGCCATCCCATCGGCCAGACGGTGGTACCGCCGGTCTTGGCCACGCTCGCCGTGTAGATGTCGAGATGGTGGCCGCCGCCGTGCAGATCCTCGACGTAGAGGCGGAGCTTGATGGTGTCGCTCGCCGAGAAATCCTGCACGGCGACCGCGATTCTCTGATCGTCGGGGCTGACCGAGAAGAAGCTCGCGATGCCTGGTCCGCCCGGCACTGTGGTCACATCGGCGGTGTGGCCGGCGAGCGTGAGGGAGCGGATCTTCGTATCGCCGTCGCGAAAGAAGACCAGGTCGTGGGTCGCGCTGACAGGCGGTTCCATCACGGCGAGGCCGCCAGAGGTCGAACACGTCTGGACCGATGAGGCGGAGATGGGGGTGCTTGCCGCAACGGAGCCACACGTGTTGACCAGCTGCAGGTTGCCGGCCGCAATCAGGACTCCGTAGCCGCTTCCCGGCGTACAGGGAGGTGGGGTGGGTGCGGGCACGACAGGCCCGGAGAGCTGAGCCCAGTTGCCGCCCTTCCAAGCCCATGCGTCATCAAGGACTTGATTGACGTCACGCAGGCCGCCGAACAACAGCAGCCTCTGATGTGGTGGATCCCAGGTCAGCCGCGAACCGAGCCGGGGCCCCGGGGAAACGGATGGCCTTGCTTCCTTCCAGCTCGTGCCGTCGCCCGTCGATGTGTCTGACTGCATGTCTCTGTCAAAGCCGGCACCGCCCTGGACGAGCCAGAGCTCGCGGCTGGGATCGAATCCGACGCCAGGGTTTTGCCGGCCGAACCCGCCACCAGTCGCGGGGGTGGGGCCGCCAAGCGGCAGGGCGCTCCAGTCAGAGCCAGACCACAGCCATGTCGAGTAATCGATTGTGTTCAGGGCCACAACCGAATGACGCACGGGGTCGTAGTCGACTGTCGGCATGTTCGACGCGAATGGGGTCGCGGTCGTCCGGATCGATCGCCAGTCGGTGCCGTCGTAGACCCAGGTGTCGTACCAGTAAGTGGTGCCATCCCAACCGACCAGCGCGTGCAGCTCCGGGCTGTAAGCGCCCCGACTCAGCCCGCGAGCCGTATGTGGAGTGATGATCTGCTTCCAGTTGTGACCATCCCATTCCCAGGTCTCCACGTCCGTGCCGATTTCCGGCGTCGAGACGAAGATCTCCCGGTCATGGTCAGTGTCGAAGGCGAGAAAGAGAGACCTGAAGCCCAGTTGAACGGGGGCGACGGGTGGCGCGACGGCAGGCTGCCACTTGGTGCCCGTAAAGGTCCAGGCACGCAGCGAGGTGTGCTGAATCGCCCGATCGAGCACCTGCGAGACCAACATGACCCGCCCGTCGACCCCGTCCCAGCTGAGCGCTGAGCTCGCATCGATCACGGGTGCGGGCGCCGGACTGGCGGCGGCTAACGTTGGGCTTGGGGTGCCGGATGCGGCCGAGGAAGAGGGGCTGCACGCGGCGGTCAGCATGGCAGCGACCGCTAGAAGAGGCACGAACCTCATGGCGAATGCAACTGTGGTGCCTCCGCGATCGTTACGCGCTTGCTTAACGGGAAAAGTTAGGGTGGGGAAATGATCACGTGGCCGTTCGACCCGACGGTCTACGCGGGGCTGGCCGTCCTGTTCCTCGGCCACGCCTGGCTGGCCCGCGACGCGCCCGACGCCCAGCGCAAGCACTCGCTGTATTTCGGGCTCGGCGTGATCACGTTGTGGGTCGCGCTGGAGACCCCGATCGACACCATCAGCGACCACTACCTCGACAGCGTCCACATGTTCCAGCACGTCCTGCTCGGCTTCGTCGCGCCGCCTCTGCTGCTGCTCGGCCTGTCGCCCGGCATGGCCGGCCGGCTCGTGCGGATCCCCGGAGTGCGAGCGATTACCGAGCCGGTCCCCGCCCAGGTCATCGCGGGCATCGTGATGGTGGTCTGGCATATCCCGACCTTCTATGAGGCGACCCTCGACAACGACGGCCTGCACGCGTTCGAACACCTGACCTTCATCGCCGCGGGCGTCCTTCTGTACTGGCCGATCGTCGACGCGACGGCCCAGTACGCGCGCTGGCGGATGTCGCCGGCCGTCGCGCTCGTCTACATGCTCATCGCCACCCTGCCCCAGGACGGCGTCGCGCTGGCCCTCATCTTCTCGCGCGTCCCCTTCTACGACTTCTACACGCATGCGCCCCGCCTGGTCGCCGGCTTCACGCCCGTGATCGACCAGACCATCGCCGGGGCGGTCCTGATGATCGTGGGCAAGGTGACCCTGAGCGTCGCGGCCCTGGTGGTGTTCTTCCGGTGGTTCGGAAGCGAGCAGAGGGCCGACCGGGCCCAACCCGCGCTGCCCTAGCCCGGTCGCCTCGCGGGGTCTATGCGTTTTAGTTCAGATGGCCCGTATTGCGCTCGTCCATGACATCGCCGGGGTCGCGGCCACCCAGGCCCGGATCCTGCGCGCCGCGGGGCACGAGGTCGACCAGATCGCGCTGCCCGACTTCGGGGCGGAGTGGCCGTGGCTGGCCAAGGCGGTCACGTTCCCGATCCGGCTCGCGATGTACGTGCCCACCATCCGCCGCCTGCGCCGCGAGCATTACGACGCGATCCACATCCACTGGGTGTCGCGCGGGTTCGTCGGCCAGCTGACCGGCAAGCCGTTCCTGATCCAGGCCCACGGCTCCGACCTCCACGTGCACGTCCAGACCCCCGGGCTGTTCACGCTGAACCGAAGGGTGCTGGAGGCGGCGCGGACCATCTTCTACGTCACCCCGAACCTGGCCAGCTACGTAGCCCGCTTCGAGGCCAAGCTGGCCTACCTGCCGAACCCCGTCGACGTGAGGGCGCTGGCGGAATCGCCGTCCGCGCCGCGCGAGGTGCGTCGCATCCTCATCTTCACGCGCCTGGACCCGGTCAAGGGCGTCGAGCGCGTGTTCCCGGCGGCCGAGCGCCTGGCCCGCGACTTCGACGTCACGGCGCTGGCGTGGGGTCCGCTGACCGCGGAGTATGTCGCGCGCTACGGCGACCACGTCCGGTTCGTGGACCCGGTTCCGCATGGCGAGGTCGGCGCCTTCCTGCAGCAGTTCGACCTGGTGATCGGGCAGATGGAGCAGGGGGTGCTCGGCCTGTCCGAGATCGAGGCGATGGCGTGCGGGCGGCCGCTCATCACGGGCATCGATCGCGGTCTCTATCAGGGCGACAAGCCTCCGGTCGTCTCGGCGACCACGGCGGACGAGCTCGTCGCCCAGGTCGAGCGCCTGCGGCACGACGCCAAGCGCCTGGCCAACCTCGCCCACGAGGGCAGGGAGTGGGTGAGGCGCAACCACGGCTTCGAGCGGCACCTGCAGCTGCTCGAGCAGGCGTACTTCGCCCGCCCGGGCCTCGCCCGAGCGGCCTAGCTCAGGCGCCCTCGACCCAAGAGCTCCGCCTTCGTGCCGGGTCGGTGCGCGAGCTCTCGGAGCGCGACGCGAGCTGGGGCCGGCGCTGGGCCGAGTACGTCAACCCGAGCATCAGCCACAGGTAGGGCTCGGTGAAGAACCGGCCCTCGAACTGGCTGAACAGGAAGATCGGGATCACGAGCGTGGCCGGCAGCACGATCCACAGCGACCATCCTTCGCCTGCGCGCCTTGATCTCCAGGCCTCCATCGCAAAGAGGAGCAGGAAGGCCACGAACAGCAGCGTGCCGATGGCGCCCTGCTCGGCCATCACCGTGACGAACGAGGAGTGGGACACGCTGTCGAGGTTCGCGCCGCTGAGATTGCTGGGCAGGAAGCCCCGGTAGGTCGTCAGCAGCGCGCGCTGGTAGCCACCGAAGCCCACGCCGGTGACCGGGTGGTCCTGGAACATCCTCAACCCTGCGGCGACGAGATACCGGCGGTTGTCCTCGGACGCGACCTGCACGTGGGACACGGTCCCCTGGGCCGTCGCGCCGAAGGTGAACGGCCTGCCGGTGACCGCGCTCACCGCGGTCGCCGCGGTGTCCTCCGCGCGCTGGCGCGTGTCCGGGTTGACGCCGATCGAGATGGCGAAGACGAGCAGGGCCACTGCGCCGATCGTGGCCGCGCGCCGGTGTTGGAACGCCACCACCACCGCGACCGCCACCGCGACGACAAACAGGATGAGGCCCGATCGCGACAGCGTCAGCGGCAGGACGGCGGCGCAAGCGATGGCCGTGGCCACCGCCAGCCAGGAAGGTCCCTTGCGCGCCGAGAACAGGAGAACGGCGGCGCACGCGCCCAGCGCGAGGAACCGGGCCGTGATGTTGGGGTCTCCGAACGTGATGTTCATGCGGGCCGACACCAGCGGGTTGGGCGTCCAGATCGCCAGGTGCGTCACGTAGAGCGCCGCGCCGAGCACGGCGACCGCCAGGCACGAGACGAGGAGGGCAACCCACGCCCGCCGGTGGCCCGCTTCGTCGAGCACGAGGTTGGCGACCAGCAGCGCGACGAAGGGGTACAGGGCGATGTCCGCCACCGAGCTCAGCGACCCCGGCGGCCGGGTCACCACCCAGCTCGCGAGCGACACGCCCACGTACGCGACCAGGACCCAGAAGCTCGGGCTGCGCGGCAGAGTGATCGTGCGGCGCCTGGCGAGCAGCAGGTAGGCGAACGCCAGGGCCACGACCACCAGGACGTAGCGGCTCAGCTGCTGGCGCAGCAGCACGCCGGTGAACTCGAGGGGCAGGCACAGGACGTAGGCGGCGACGCCAAAGGTCGCCACGAGCTCGGCCGCCCGATCGATCGCCGGCAGGGATCCCCCGTTAGACTCCGGAAAGCGAGACATGGTCGCTCATCAATCAACGCGCGCGGGCGCCTAAGCAACCGGTTGGCAGCCACGCCACAAAGCCGCGAAACCCCGAGCATCGTGAGCTCGGCTTCGCTGACGTTGATCACTCGAATTGCCGCCTTCGGCTTTTCGCTGGTGACCAACATCATCCTGGCCCGCGCCCTCGGTCCGGAGGGGCGCGGCGTCTACGCGGTGGCGGTGCTGATCCCGGCCATCCTCTCGCTTCTCATCCAGCTCGGCATCGGCCCCGCCAACGTCTACTACTACAGCAAGGGCCTGATCGCCCTCGACGAGCTCATCGGCCATTCGATGTCGCTCGCCTTCCTGCTCGGCATCGCGTG
>DASXBJ010000124.1:0-24310 GCA_036491755.1 Candidatus Dormiibacterota bacterium | reverse complement strand
CGAGGCGTCCTCAGCCTTGACCAGCCCCGCCTTGACGAGGCGCTTGAGCTCGGGGTAGATCTGCCCGTAGCTGATCGCCCAGAAGTGCCGGGTCGAGATGTCCGCCAGCTGTTTGATGTCATAACCGGATTGCGGCCCGTTGGCCAGCATTCCCAGCAGCACGTAGGAGGTCGGGGTCAATTCCATATCGCAGTTAGATATATCATTCAGATGTATCGGAAGTCAAGATGGCAATTCTCAAACCGGGTGTTAACCTCCCAATAACGGGGGGCGGCTAGGGTCTAGCGCCGAGGGCGGACTGCGATTTGCGCAGTCCGGGTTATCGGGTTCTCAAGGGGGAAATGCATGAGACGTGTAGTCAGGTTTGTGTTGGTTGCCGCCCTGGCGGTGGGGACGCAGATGGCGGTCCCGCCGGCGTCCGCGTCCACGACAAACACCAGGGAAAACGTTCAATCGGGATGCCAGCTCGGCAACGGGGTCAAGGGCGTGATCAACGTCGTGTTCGACAACGTCCATCTCGCGCGCGTCAACCCGAACGTGCCATCTGACCTCGAGCTGATGCCGAACCTGCTGAACTTCATCCAGAACAACGGCACGATGATCAGCCACAACTACACGCCGCTGATCTCGCACACCGCCAACGACGTCGTGACCACGCTGACCGGCCTGTATCCCGACCAGCAGGGACTCGCGGTCTCGAACAGCTACGGCTATTACGCCCCGAATGGAACGGAAGGCGGCTTTCCGAGCGCGTTCCAGTACTGGACCGACAAGATCGGCAGCGGGGCGTACAACAACGTGACGGCCGCGGGCAGCAACACGCCGGCGCCGTGGGTTCCGTTCACCCGCGCAGGGTGCAACGTCGGCGGAGTCTCGACCGCGAACATCGAGCTCGAGAACAACGGCAACCTCGCGACCGTATTTGGTGCGAACTCGGCTCAGGCGGCTGAGGGCAACACGCCCCATAACGACGCAGCCGCCGACTACCAGGGCATCGCGATCCACTGCGCCAAGAACGCCGCAATATGCAGCGACGCCAACGGCGCGCAGGCGGACATGCTCCCTCAAGAACCGGGCGGCTACAACGGCTACAAGGCGCTGTTCGGACACGATTACGTGGCCCCGGTCATCGCGCCGCAAGGGCTGACTGACCTCAACGGCAAGCCCATCAACGGCTTTCCTGGTTTCGGCGGCATCAGCGCCGCCCAGTCCCTGGGCTACGTCGCGGCGATGGCCGAGCACGGCGTCCAGGTGACCTACGCCTACATCTCGGACGCCCACGACAACCACAGCTTTCCCTTTGGCGCCTACGGACCGGGCGAAGCCGGCTACGTGGCCCAGCTGCACAGCTATGACCAGGCCTTCGGTGCTTTCTTCGCCCGCCTCGCGGCGGACGGCATCACCCCGCAGAACACCCTCTTCAACTTCAGCTCCGACGAGAACGACCACTTCGCCGGCAAGCTTCTGGCCGGCTGCGATGGGGTCACCACACCCTGCGTTTACGACCACTCGACCGGCACGGGCAACATCGGCGAGATCGCGACCAACATGACCTCCCTGATGGCCAAGGCAGGCGTCAACACCTCGTTTGACCTGCACTTCGACAGCGCGCCGTCCGTCTACCTCCTGCCCCAGGCAGGCCGCACCGACGCGGTGACTCGGAACTTCGAGCAGGTCGCCGCCACGCTGGTCGACCCGAACAACTACGTCACCAACCAGTCCACCCCGCTCATGCAGCGAATGGCAGACCCGGTGGAGATGCAGCTCCTGCACATGATCACCGGCGACGCCGCCCGGACGCCGACCTTCATCTACTTCGGCAACGCCGACTACTTCTTTACGACCACCTCGACGCCGCCTCCGCCAGATTTCCAGCAGAACGCGGGATTCGCCTGGCAGCACGGCGACTTCCAGCCCGACATCGTGACGAGCTGGCTGGGTCTTGTCGGACCAGGAGTCCGGAACCTCGGCCTCGACAACTCCACGTGGGCGAGCCACGCGGACACGCGTCCGACCATCCTGGCCCTGGCCGGGCTGCAGGACGACTACACGAGCCAGGGCCGGGTCCTTCTCGAGGACCTCGATCCAGGCGCCGTCACCCAGACCTTGCGCGCCCACCACGAGACGCTCATCCGTCTCGGACAGACCTACAGCCAGCTCGACGCGCCAGTCGGTCAGTTCGGTTTGGATTCGCTCAAGATTTCCACCCGGGCACTGGCCAGCACAAGCGCCGGTGACGCAACTTACACAAACCTGGAAAACCAGCTCACAGGCTTCGGCCAGCAGCGTGACGCACTGGCCGGCCAGATGATCGCAGCGCTCAACGGCGCGGAGTTCAACGGCCAGGCGATCAATGAGTCGCAGGCCAAGGCGCTGATCAACCAGGGCCAGGCCCTGCTTGCGAAGGTGCACGCCGCCGCGGCGTAAACCGATATAGCCTCTCCTCTCCATGGAGCCCTTTCCCTGACGTGGGGGGAGGGCTCCATCATCTCTGGGGTGGGAGCGATGGAGCCCTCGAGGACGTGGGGTCGGTCTTAGACGGAGGGCCTCTCGAGCAGCTCCGCGATGGAGCCCTCGAATGTGGAGAGCTGCTTGTGAACCTCGATCACCTCGTCAGAGCTGACCGGGTCGGTGGGGTCGATGTCCGTCAGGTGCTCGGTCCACTCGGTTCCGCATTCGCAGCGGTGGAACAGAAACCTGTCGGTGTGGGAGCGATAGATGTAGATGGACGCGTCTTTGAGACGGCGCCCGCAGGAACACTTTCCCAGCTTCGACTTTTGCAATGACGTAATCCTCGACCTGTATAACGATCGAAAGTGCGGTTTCGTGGCATGGTACACCCCCGTACCGCCGATTGGAATACTCAAAAGACTGTAAAGCCGGGTATTTCGGCTAGCCGGCGGAGTTCAGCTCCGTCACCAGGCCCTCCAGGCCCCGCAGCCGGTCTGCCCGGGCAGCGTGCTCCAGGCTCTGGTACTGGGACAGGACATCCGTGAAGCCCTCACCAACCTCGTAGCCGTGCTGGCGCAGCAGGTCACGCCCGCGCTCGCCCAGCCTCGCGACGACGTCGCTGATCCTGCTGTGGGCGCTGAACGGCTCAGGCACCTGGCGGAGGCTCGATCTTTTTGAGGATCACGCGGTGTCCGTGCCAGCGCTCCGGCACCCCGACCGGCTCGTCGCCGAGGTAGCCGATCTCCAGGCACCAGACGCCGGCCGACTGCACCGGCGCCGCCGATAGCTTCACCTTCGGATTCTTGCGCTGCAGCGACTGCAGCAGGGGCACGCTGTAGAGGACGAGCGCGCCAGGCAGGTCAACCGTGTTGATGCGGCCTCCCTCGCTCGAGCCGTCGACGCCGGACGTGCGGGAGCCGAGCGAGTGGACCATCGCCGACTAGGTTATCGGCTTTCGTTCGCTGAGCGCCGTGACTATGACATTCACTGTCGCGTCGTAGCCCAGGCGGCCGGTGTCGATCACGAGGTCGTAATGCCCGGGGTGGATTCGATCGTGCCCATAGACCTGCCGGATGTAGGCGGTCCAGTTCTCGTCGGCCACCTTGATCCGGCGCTTTGCCTCCTCCTCGGTGGCGATGCCCTGGCGGGCCATGACCGTTTTGATCCGCACCCCTTCCGACGCCCGCAGGAACACGTGCAACGCGCCTGGAAAATCCTTCAGCAGGTAGGCGCCGCCCCGGCCGACGATCACCACATTCCCCGCCCGCGCCGCCTCGTGGATGACGTGCTGGGTGATCTGGAGCACGGCCTTACGAGTGTCGAAAGCGGGATCGGTGTTGGGCGGATTCCACGCCGCGGCGTCGGCCGGGATCAGAGGTTCTGTGCTGGCCGATCCCAGCGCCACGAGGAGGCGGGCCAGCAGCGAGCCAGGCTGCTCGTCCTCGGCCTCGACCTCCTCTTTGGGCAGCTCCAGCCGGTGCGCGACCTTGTCGATGATCTCGGACTCCAGCAGGTCGTACTTGAGCTTCCGCGCGAGCATCTCGCCGACGGTCCGGCCCCCGGCCCCCAACTGGCGCCCGATCGTGATGACCGGCACGGCTCAATTGTCGGGCCAAAGGGTTAAGGGTGGAAGAGTGCCGCCTTACTTCGCCGCAGGCGTCACGGGCCGCCGGATCGGATCGGCCTGCCGCGCGATGACCACCAGGAAGAACCCGACCACCAGCAGGAGCGCACCGATCGGCCACAGCGACGGAAGGGCGGCCGACAGGGTTTGGTCGGTGGACGGCGGCTGGAAGCTCGCCAGGCCCGCCCGGTTCGGCCTCACGTCCGGCGTGTACACGACCCCGTTCAACTCGTCGTAGGCGACCGAGTTTCCCCCCGCCCCCGTCACGACCGTCGACACCCAATCGACCGGGTTGGCGCTGAAGATGCCGACCGCTCCACCGGGGCTCTTCTTCGGCGACGCGACGAAGAACCGATCGACCTTCGAGTCGTACACCACGACATCCCCCGCCTCAATCTGGCCAAAGTTGACCGAGCCGCCGGTGCGCAGGTCCCAATCGATCACCGACAGCCTGCAGGCGATCAGCGCGTGGTCCGTCCTCGCGTCGATGGCCATGCCCATGGGCAGGCACCCACCCAGCAGCATCTTGCTCCTGAGCGCACCGCTCGCCGGGTCGATGCGAAACAGCGCGTCGGCGTCGGGGCTGGTCACGTACAGCATCCCGTCGGCCGGGTTGTACCGCGGCTGCTCGAGCGCATAACCCACCTTGTAGTGAGCCTTGACGTCACCGGACGTGCCATCGATTCGGGTGATGGTCCCATCGATCCCGCCGCTCACAAAAACCTGGTGGGTGGTCGCAGCGTAGTCGATGAGGTCCGCCTCCTTGCCGCCCGTCTTCGCCGTCTGCACGATGGTGCCCGTGGTGGCTGAGCCCGGCTTCACGTCGACGATCGCAACCGATCCATCCGCCATGCCGACGAACAGGCGCCCCAGGTCGGGCGCCAGCGCCAGGCCGTTCGGGCTGGAGGGCAGCGAGATCGACGAGACAAACTTCGCCTTCGACCTCGAGACGTCGAACACGTCGATGCCGCCCGCCCTGTCGGCCGCGTACAGGAGGTGGTTGGCCTGGTCGATCTCGATGACGTCGAACGAGGCGCCCCCGACCGAGTGCGGCAGCGGCGCGCTGCCGATCTGGAGGGCCGGAGAGCCGCACGCGCCGATGACTGGAAGGGCCAGCACGAAAAGCGCCGGCAACCAGCTCCGCAATCTGCCCCTGAATGTTGGCGCCACCCGATTCTCGTCGAGTGAACGCCCTGGCGGGAGGGGCTACCCAGGCCCTCTCCTCCCCACCGGCCTTCCGGCGCTAGTTCACCGTGACAAACGAGGGCACCGCGCCGTCCGCGATGTGCTTGACGAACGAGTCGGCCACCAGCCAGAGCTGAGACAGAGGGGCCTGCCCGGCGGAGCCCTGCCCGGTCATCACGTCCACGGCGACCGTCGACGTCGACGGCTCCCCCGCCACAAACGCTGCGCTGAAGCCGGCAGGCGAGCTCCACAACTTGCGATTCGTCGTCCAGTCGACGACCCGGTCCTCCATGACCAGCACACGACCATTGGAGGAAAAGGCGACGGCTGCTCCGTCGAGGTGGCCGACTGCGGCGCCCGAGCTGAGGTCGACCACCGAGGTCGAGGTCGTGACCTCGGCCATCCACCGCCCGTCGGAGGCGACCACCACGGCGCCCGGCTGCTGGCCCTGGGCGTATGCGAGGTGCTGGACGACCTCGCCGGTTGAGATCCGGATCGCCCACACGTCGCTGATGGGCAGCACCGCCCGCTGGGCGACGACCGCAATGTCATTGGTGACGCTGCAGCTCCTCAGCAGGGCGAAAGCCTGGGCCTCGTCGTGGCCGACCTTGGCCACGGTCTTGGCGGGCATTCCCGGCTCGAGCAGCTCGAGGACCGAGGTGGTGCCCCCCGCCTGTTCGGAGCTGCCGGCCGGGTGCAGCAGGCAGAGGTGGCGGCTGTCGTCCGCCCACATCACCTGCAATCCCTTGCCGGCCACCGTGCCCAGCTGGGTGACCGCTCCGGTGGCGCGATCGAAAACCGCATCGCCGACCAGGAGCTTGGATCCGTCGGGCGACTGGATGCCCGGACCGCCGGTCAGGCCGCCCAGGCCAAACGAGGCGTACGTGCTCCCGTCCCATCCCACCGGCTTGACCGGCGCGTCGGGAGCGGTGCTGTAGAAAAAGGCCGTATGTCCCGGCGGCAGCGGGGTGGGTGACGGCTTGGCGGCCACCGGCTGGGGCGAGCCACCGCAGGCGCCGGCCATGAACGTCAGCAGGCTCAGTGCGGCAAGGCGGGTGCCCCACGAGGCGTTCACGTGAGGCTTAACGCCGTTCGGCGGCAATTATCACGAACCGCCTCGCTCGAGGCCCTTCCTACAGTGGGAGAGGAGGTCTACTCCAGGTAGTCGCGCAGCTTCTTCGAACGCGAGGGGTGGCGGAGCTTGCGCAGCGCCTTGGCTTCGATCTGGCGGATCCGCTCGCGAGTCACGCCGAAACGCTTGCCGACCTCCTCCAGCGTTCGCTGGTGGCCGTCGATCAGCCCGAACCGCAGCTGCAGCACGCGGCGTTCGCGCGGCGTGAGGGTGTCGAGGACGTCCTCCACCTCGGAGTGCAGCATCGTCAGCGATGCGGCGTCGGAGGGTGAGACCGCCTCGCGGTCCTCGACGAAGTCGCCGAGGTGCGAGTCTTCCTCCTCGCCGATCGGGGTCTCCAGCGAGACCGGGTCCTGCGAGACCTTGACGATCTCCCGCACCTTTTCGGGGGTGATCCCCATCTCCTCGCCGATCTCCTCGTCGCTCGGCTCGCGGCCCAGCTCCTGGAGCAGGCGGCGCGAGACGCGCACCAGCTTGTTGATGGTCTCGACCATGTGCACCGGGATGCGGATCGTCCGCGCCTGGTCGGCGATGGCGCGAGTGATGGCCTGCCGGATCCACCACGTGGCGTATGTCGAGAACTTGTATCCCTTGTGGTAGTCGAACTTCTCGACCGCGCGGATCAGACCCATGTTGCCTTCCTGGATCAGGTCGAGGAAGGACATGCCGCGGCCGATGTACTTCTTGGCGATCGATACGACCAGCCGGAGGTTGGCCTCGGTCAGCCGCTGCTTGGCCTCGTACGCGCGCTCGTAGCGCTCGGTCAGCCGGTACCGCGCGATACGGTACGACTCCAGCGCCTCGGCGCGAACACGCGGGTGTGCCACACCGTTGGTGGAGATGCGCTTGCGCTCGGCCGCGGCGGCGTCGAGCAGGTTCTGCAGCTTCGCCAGGTCGGCCAGCCCAAGCAGCTCCAGCGCGATGTGCGCCTGCTGGCCCTTGCGCTTGACGGTGGCCAGGCGCTCGATCACCTCGGGCAGCATCTCGTCGACCGAGCGCTGCCGGCCGTCCGACTCCTCGGTCACGCTCAGCGCCTTCATGGCGTCGTGCAGCGGCTTGGCTTCGATAGCCTGCGCAAGCTCGACCTCGTCGTTGGCCGTCAGCAGGCTGACGCGCCCGATCTCCTTGAGGTACATGCGCACCGGGTCGTCAAGGGAGACCGAGTCCATCATCTCGATGTCGAGAAGCATCTCGTCGTCGATCTGCTCGACCTCTTCGAAATCCTTCTCGCCGTCGGTGACCTCGATGCCGATCTCTTTGAACGCGGCGAAGATGCGGAAGATCTGGTCGGGCTCGGCGTCGATCTCCGGGAAGCCCTGGAGGATGTCGTCGGGCGTGAGGTAGCCCTGCTCCTTGCCCTTGATGATGAGCTGCTCGGCCACCGCCATCAGCTCGTCTTCGAACCTGTGCTCCGGCTTTTCGGCGGCCTTCGCCACCTTTCCGATCTTCGGCGTCGCCGCCGTCTTCAGTACACGCGCGATCTCAGCTTCTCCTTTCCAGCTCAGCGATGGCGCGGGCGAGCTCCCTGGCTTCCGCTTCGAGACGCGCCACCCTGTCCGAATCCCGGCCCCTTTCCGCTTCGGAAAGCTCGCGGATTATCCCACTGTGCCGGCTCTTCATGTGGTCGAGGCGGATACGCTCCGCAAGCTCCTCGGCCACCTCATCGTCAACACTCGGCGGCGGCGCCGCCCACGCTCGTCTGATCAGGTCCTGTTCCTCTGGCGGGTAGTCCGCCAACTCCGCTTCGAGCCCGGCGGGGCCGCCGCGCTCGTATGTCTCCAACATCCTTTCGTATATCCCTCGGTCCTCTTCGTCCAACTCGTCAGGGGTGAGCTTTGTTCGCACCCGCTCGAAAGCGACCGGCCGGACGGCAAGCAACTGCAGCAGGTATCTGCCTACAGTCAGTTTCTTCCCCACCAGCCGGGCGGCCAAACCGTTCCCGGACACTTGATTGCCACCGTTTTTTCGCGGTTCAGGACCTCGGCCCTGCGGCGGCAGCGGAGTCAGGAGATGGGGCTGCACCCCGATCCACCCTGCCGCCCGCTCTCGATAGGTCTCCCGGACGGCCGGATCGGGAATCTTGTCCAGGACCTCGCGAGCCCTGGCCGCGGCCAGCTCGAGATGGTTGGGATTGCCCGTATTGAGGCCGGTGAGCGAGTCTCGGATCCAGAACTCCCAGCCCGACGGCGCGTCCGCGACCAGGGCCTCCCACCGCTCCGGCGCCTCGCGGCCGGCGCCGCGCAGGAACTCGTCCGGGTCCTTGGCCGGGGCCGGCACCGTGGCGACGCGCGTGCGCATCTGGTGGGCGGAGGCGAGCTCGATGGCTTTGAACGCGGCCGTGCGCCCGGCCCGATCCGCGTCGAAGACCAGCAGCAGCTCGTCCGTGAAGCGTTTGAGGAGCCGCACCTGATCGTCGGTCAAAGCCGTGCCCGAGCTGGCCACCGCGTTGGTGATGCCGAACTGGTGCGCCGTGATCACGTCGAACTGCCCCTCCATCAGGGCCGCGTGGCCGCGGCGCGTGATGTCGTCGCGGGCGAGGTCGAGGCCGAAGATCACGCGTCCTTTCACATAGGCCGGCGTTTCCGGCGAGTTGATGTACTTGCGCTGCTCGTCGGGCCGCACCGTGCGCGCGGTGAAAGCGAGGGGCTGGCTGCGCTCGTCGCGGATGGGGATCACCAGTCGCTCGGCGAAGAAGTCGGTGCCGTCGCGGCGCATGAGCCCGGCGTCCTGGGCGTCCTGCAGCGAGCGTTTCTTGGCCCGCAGGTACTCGGCAAAGCCGCGGCCTGCCGGCGCGTAGCCGAGCTGAAACCTGCGTGCGGTCTCCTCGCTGACCCGGCGCGCCTCGAGGAGGCGGCGGCCCGGCTCGCCGGCGGGGCTCGACCACAGCACGTACTCGTAGTACTGGGCCGCGAGCTTGAGCAGCGCCAGCAGGCGCTTGCGGGTGTCGCTGCGATCCTTCTGTTCCGGAGACAGCTTCTTGAGCTCGACGCCGGCCCGCTCGGCGAGCGTCTGGAGCGCCCCGCGCTTGTCCGTCTTCTCGATCAGCTCGACGAACGTGAACACGTCGCCGTGGCGCTGGCAGCCGAAGCAGTACCAGGTCTGCGTCTGGGGGTGGACCGTGAAGCTGGGGGTGTCCTCCTGATGGAACGGGCACAGGCCCACGAAGTCCTTGTTGCGCTTGGTCAGGCGGAGGTGTTCCTGGACGATCTTGACCAGGTCGACCTTCGCCTTGACCTCGGCGAAGGCGTCATCGGTCGAGGCAGTGGGCACTGCATGTATTGTCCCCCTCCCCGCTCGCCGGGGAAGTCCGGGCGCAGCCGGCGGACGGGAGCTCGGCCCGAGACGAGGCCTAGATCAGCCTGACGTCGTCGACCAGCGTGAACGTCGGATCAGCAGGGTTGCCGTCATCGTGGTTCAGGAACGTCAGCGTCACAGAATGTCCGGCGTACGACGACAGGTTCGCGACGACCTTGGTCCAGCTGAACGTCCTGGAGCAGACGGGGCGCTGGAGGACGGTCGTGACTCCGGTATCGCCCTCGCGCAGGGTAACCGTGAACCAGTCGTTCTTGACCTTGTCCGGACAGAACGTCTGGTACCAGAACACCAGCTTGCCGCCGGTGGCCGGCACCGAGAAGGTCTGGGCGAGCGAGCTGTCGGTCGTGGCGAATGCCGGCGATCCCATCTGACCGGCGTAGCTGCCGCTGTGCGCCTGTTGACCCACTGCGGTGCTGCCCGTTGAAGTCCACCCGGTCAGGTCGCCCGTCTCGAAGCCGCCGTTCACGATCCCCTTCAACGTCACGGCCACGGCCACCGCCGTCGAGTGGCTGAAGGCACCTTCTGTGCCGGTCACCATCACTGTGTAAGTCCCGGGTGCCGTGCCGTAGCCGGCGCTGACAGAAAGGATCGACAATCCACCCGCCGCCACTGTCGTCGGGCTCACCGTCGCGGTGAGGCCCGCAGGCGAGACCAGCGCGGACAGGTCGACCCTGCCAGGCGTGGCGATCGCTGTGGTGAGGATGTCGGTGTAGCTGCTGGAACCCTGGACCACACTGATTGTGTTCGGGCTCGCAGAAATCGAGAAGTCCGGAACCGGGCTGATGCCGATTCCATGGAGCGCGATCGACTGCGATCCTCCAGGCAGGTTGCCCGTAAACACAAGCGAGCCGAAGCGGTCGCCGGCAGCCGTCGGAGTGAATGCATAGAAGACCAGGCAGGCCGCGCCTGCTGCCAGCGGGTTGGGTGACATCGGGCACGTGGTGGTGGAGACCGCGAAGTCCCCGGTGGTGGAGATCGATGTCAACATCGGACCCGTGCCGCTGTTGAGCACGTACACGTGAGCACTCGCGCTCGTCGCCCCTACGTTCACGGAACCGAAATCCTGGCTCGCGGGGAGGCTGAGGGCAGGGTTCCCCGCCGGGGTGGCGATGCCGAGGCCGAGCTCCTCGGTATCGGAATAGAACACTCCGGGGATCAAACCGTCGGACCCACCAAACATCACGAGGCGGCCGTTCGGGTCGAGCGCCATGGCCTGACCGGACCGAGCTGCCGGCGTGACCGCCGTCCAGTCCTGGGTCCAGTTGGCACCGTCCCATTCCCAGGTGTCATTGGTCGGGCCAAGCGCATAGGGCTCGACATGGTCACCGGCGAACAGAACGATGCGGCCCACCTGGGGGTCGAATGCCATCGAGTGCCAGGAGCGTGGAGAAGGGCTCGGGCTCGGCGTGAACTGGGTCCAGTTGTTGCCGTCCCACTCCCATGTGTCGCCCAGGCGCCCGCCGGCGTTGCGACCCCCGAACAGGACCACGCGGCCGAGACCGGGGTCGTACGCCATGGCAGCCTGCGAGCGGGCCGCCGGCGCCGTCGCGGGCGTCATGCGGGTCCAGCTCGTGCCGTCGTATTCCCACGTGTCGCCGAGGTCAGAACCATTGCTGCCGCCGAACAGGACGATCCGGCCTCGGGCCGAGTCGTACGCCATCGTCGACCAGAGTCTCGCTGCAGGCGCCGCCGCGAAAGTTCTGAGCGTCCAGTTGTTGCCATCCCACTCCCACGTGTCCGCGCTGTACGCCGAGCTGGTCTGCCCACCGAACTCGACGGCAACGCTGCGCCTGCTGTCGAATGCCATCGCCGGGGCCACCAGAGCGGGTGGAGAGTTCGCTGGAGTGCGCTGCACCCAGGTGACTCCGTCGAACTCCCAGGTGTCGGAGTAATTCTTGAAGCTGGAGCTGCCACCGCCGAACAGCACCGTCCGATTGCGAGCCGAGTCGAAGGTCATGGCCGCGAACAGGCGAGCGGGCGGAGTCTGGGTCGCGGCCACCGGGCCCCAGTTGAGGGGAGTTGGGGCGGCTTGGGCGGCCACCGAGGTGCCCGTCACGGCGAGGATGGCTGCCCCACCCAGAACGGCCAGTCGGCGCGAGACGACCCCAAACATCAGGTCGCCGACCCTACTTCAGTCCAGCAGTGAAGTCAACTACTTAACGCTTAACGTTTCTGGTTGAGGCGTCGTGGGGCCCGCCTACGCCCGGCTCTCCCTCAGCTCGGCGACCGTCTTCGCGATCCGCTCCCGGCGCAACTCAGCATTCTTGACGTCGATCGGTATGACCAACCGCAGCTTCTTGCTGTAGGACAGTCCCTCGAAGCGCTGCTTCGCCTTGGCGTCGCGGTCCAGCGCCGTCTTGAAGTCGGCCGGCACGTCAACCTGCCGCGCCTCGGTGTCGAGCTCGAGGTCCACGTCGATCGTGTCGCCGCCCGCCACGCCCGAGCGCTCGCGCACCTCGGCGCTGACGCTGAGCATGTACTTGCCGCCCATCGAGGCGATGCTGCTGCGGTACGTGTAGCCGTTGATCGTCGCTTTGACCGCCGGTCGCCGGGTGGAACCGAGCCCGGCCACGACTGTGGCCGGGATCTCGATCCCACAAGCGGTCTTGCCCGACTGCAAAACCGTGGCGCGGATTCTCATCAGCGCGCGCCCGCCTTCTTCATGGCTTCGGGAACGGTGTTGACCGCGCCATGGAACTGCACGATCCGGATGTGGTTGCCGAAGGGGTCGCGGATGCCCATGTCGATTCCGTACCCGCGGTCCTCCGGCTCCTGGTTGAACTCCACGCCCTTCGCCTTCAGCGTCTCGAAGGTCTTGTGAATGTCGGAGGTCGTGAATCCGGCGGTGAAACCGCTGGCGCCCTTCGAGACCAATTCGCGGACCTTGTCTGCCGTCCCCTCGTCCATCGACGGCGGGCCTGGCTTCTCGAGCAGGATGTCGCGGGTCGTGTCGCCGGGGACCCTGACCGTCAGCCATCGCATCGGCCCGAAATTAAAGTCAGCGCTCACTTCGAGGCCGAGCTTGCCGACGTAAAACTCGAGCGCCTTGTCCTGGTCGCTCACGAAGATGTGCGAGATGTTGATCGAGTTGAGCATCGCTCTCTCCTTCTATCTATGTGGTGGTTGGGATGAGATCGATGCTATCGACCGTTCTTCGACCTCGCTTCTCCGAAACTGCTCGGCCTGACCTTGGTCAGGTACCCAGTGTGGAGCCCCAGGCCGGATTCACTCCGGCCGGCCCATATGCTCCAACAAGGCGCCTCCAGGCAAAGTGTCGCTCAGGGGGGTCCCGCGGGGGGATCTTGATCTCCCCGCGCTTTGGCTCGGTCTGACCCAGGCCATGGTGAAGCACGTGGGAGCCCATTTGATCTCGGAGTGCTCGCGGTAGCCCGACGGGGTGTCACCCACGATCTCGCTGAACGTCCGGCTGAACGTGCCCAGGCTGGTGAATCCGACCTCCATGCAGATGTCGGTGACGCTGCGTTCCGTCTCGGTCAGCTTGTACATCGCGCGCTCCACCCGCCGCCGCTGCAGGTAGCGGTGCGGAGTCTCGCCGAAGGTGGAGCGGAACGTGCGGATGAAATGCGCCTCGGAGACGTTCGCCACCTGGGCCAGGGACGCGATGTCGAGCGGCTGGGCGTAGGCGCGATCGATCGCGTCACGTGCCCGCAGCATGCGGCGATTCAGCTCTTCGGTGGTCCTGCTCACGACCTGATTGTCTCAGCGGCGCGGATCAGGCGGCGCAGCGCCTCTTCCGGGCCCCGCTTGATCTCGCGCCCGGCCAGGACCTGAACCCGCTCGTCCCCGCCACCCGGGCGGGAGGTGGAAGTCTCAATGACGATCATGGCGAAAAACGTACCCCCTCCCGCCGAGCGGGAGAGGGTACGGGTGAGGAAGCGAGAAGGGCTACCCCGCGAGCGCGCTGGGCGCCGTGGTCTCGTCGGATTGCACCCTGCCGTCCTTCAGGCGGATGATCCGATCCGTCCTGGCGGCCAGGTCCAGATCGTGCGTCACGATCACAAAGGTCACGTGGTGCTGGCGGTTCATGCGCCGCATGATGGCGGCCAGCTGGTCGCTGGTCTCGGTGTCGACCGCACCGGTCGGCTCGTCGCCCAGCACAAGCGACGGCCGGTTCACCAGGCAGCGAGCGATCGCCACCCGCTGCTGCTGGCCGCCTGACATCTGGTCCGGCCTGCTGTTCGCCCGGTCGGCCAGCCCGACCTCGCCCAATAGCGTCATCGCCCACTCGCGGTCGCCCTTCGGCTTGGCCGCGTAGCGCAGGGGCAGCATCACGTTCTCGAGCGCGGTCAGGGTCGGCAGGAGGTTGTACTCCTGGAAGATGAAGCCGATCTTCTCGCCGCGCAGTCGCGCCCTGCTGTCGTCCTTCAAAGTCGAGGCGTCGACACCGTCGATCACGACCCGTCCACGGGTCGGCCGGAGCAGCAGGCCGAGGCTGTCCAGCATCGTCGTCTTGCCCGAGCCGGAGCGCCCGACCACCGCGGCGAACTCGCCGCTCTCGATGTTCAGGCTCACGCCGTCCAGGGCGCGGACAACGGTCTTGCCCTGCGCAAAATGCTTGGTGAGGTTTTCGATCTCGATCATTGGAATCTCTCCTTCTCTGATTGAAGTCAGTTGGCGCGCAGGGCGCTGACCGGGTCGAGCCGGGCGGCGCGCAGCGCGGGGATGAAGCCGGCGACCGTGCCGAGCGCGACGGCGAATCCGATGCACAGGGCGGCCAGGCCTGGGGTGACCAGGAAGATCGCCCCTTGCGATGGCGGAATGGTGGCGTTGATCGCACTCGTCACTCCGAACCCGAGGCCGAAGCCGACGAGACCGCCGGCCAGCCCGATCAGGCTGGACTCGAGCAGGAACTCGCCCATCACGGCCTTGGTGGTGGCCCCGATCGCCTTCTTGAGGCCGATCTCGCGGACCCGCTCGCTGACGGCCATGATCATCGTGTTGATGACGGCGAGGCCGCCGATGACGAGCGCCAGCAGCGCGGCGGCCATCGTGACCTCGGTGAACAACGCCCCGCCCGCGACCAGCGCATTGACGAGCTTGCTCGGCTTTTGCGCCTTGACGCCCGCGACTGAGGCGTTGATGCGATCCGCGAGCTGGTCGAGGTTGGTGCCGGGCGTGCCGTAGACGTCGAACCCGCCCGCGTACCGCGTGGCGTCGAAGTCCTGCTGCAGCGCCGGTGACAGCTGATCCTTCAACAGCTGCTGCGCGTCGGCGAGGTTGACATACGCGCCGGTGTCCGGCTCAGTCAGGGTCGGGTTGAGGATGCCGACGACCGTGTATGTGTGCTGGACGAAGTCCGCGCCGGCGTCGGACGGCTTGATCGGGAGGGTGATGCTGTCGCCGACTTTCTTGGTGAACTCCTTCGCGAAGCTGGAACCCAGGATGACCTGGCCGCTGGTGGTGACCGCACCACCGGACGCGAACGATGTCTTCAGGGCCGCGTAGCCGTTTTCGGCGGAGTCGTAGCTCTGAATGAAGTCGGGCAGGCCCAGGCTGACCACCTGGAGCGCTCCCGGTTTCGCCGCGATCTGGATGTTGGGGAAGACGCGGGCCACGCCTGGGACCGCCGCGATCTCGGCCTGCTTGGCCAGAGGCAGCACACCCCCGCCCGTGACGCCGTTGGAGCTGGCATCGCCCACCGGCACATAGCCGCCGACAAACTTCGCGCCGCCGTCGAGGAGCGCGTTGAAGTTGTTTGCGAGCGCCCCCATCGTCGTGAGCGCCAGGATCCCGATGACGATGCCGCTGATGGTGAGAAAGCTGCGGAGCTTTCTGCGAGTCAGGTTCCGAACGATCTCTTTCATGGCTCTCCTCTCGATGTTCTCTGATGATTTCCGCGGTGTCACCAGGGTGCGGCGAGAGCCTGTTCGGAGCCAGTGGCGGCCGTAATGACTTTGGCCTGAGCCGGGTCAGCCGTCAGCCATGACGTTTCAGGGTGCGGCGACGTGACAAAAGTACGGGCGCGCGTCAGGTCCCTGCGGGGATGACGGTGCCGACCCCGACCAGGCCCAGCACGGTGCCTCCAAGCCACATGAACTCAGCCCCGAGATGCGCCCACAGCGACCCCGGGCGCGGCGGTGTTCCGCGACTGATCAGGATTGCAATCACCGGACCGGCAACTGTCCAGAGAAGCAGGCCAGATAAAAGGAGGAATCCGACCGCTTGGTCCGTCGTCGTGCCGAAGACGGGCAACAGCAAGGCGTCGATCGCCGCCAGGGTCAATCCGACGAGCCCGGCCCCGAGTCCGAGCGACAACCACGCGGGATGGGTTTTGTAGCGCAGGATGATCGCGGTCCAGCCGCCGACCAGGAACACCGGCACCAGCGAGTACGCCACGAGCGCTCCGTTGCCGCGCAGGGACCAGCCCTCGCCGCTGGGTCCGTATCGGGCCAGGTAGAAGGCGAAGAGCGATACGGCCCCGCCGGCCAGCAAGCCGAGCCCGAGGCTCGCTACGAGAAGGACCACGAGGCGCTGACCGGCTGACACGCTTGGGCGCATGGCCAGAGTTTGCGCCGACCCACGCGACATCAACCGTCGAAAGCGCCGTCACGCGCTCGCGTACGGCGGAATGAGCTAGAGCCAGCCCTTCTCCTCGGCGATGCTGGCTGCTTCGGTGCGGTTGCGGGCGTTCAATTTCTGGATCGCGATCGACAGGTGGTTGCGGACCGTGCCGTTGGTCAGGTGCAGAGAGCGCGCAACCTCCTTGACGCTGGCGCCGCGCACGCTCATCGCCAGCACGTCCCGCTCTCGGGGCGTCAGCGGGCTCGAGCCCTCGCTGAGCGCGGCGACCGCCAGCTGCGTGTCGATGACCCTCTCGCCTCTTGCGGTCCTGCGGATCGCGGCCGCCAGCTCGTCGGGCGGAGCGTCCTTGAGCAGGAAGCCGCTCACGCCCGCGTCGATGGCCTTGCGCAGGTAGCCGGGCCTCCCGAACACGGTCAGGATGAGGACGCGGCAGGCCGGCAGATGATCGCGCAGCTCGGCGGCCGCGGCAATGCCGTCCTTGCCCGGCATCTCGATGTCGAGCAGGGCGACGTCCGGCGTGGACCGAATCGCCTCGTCGAGGACCCGATCACCCCGGTCGACCTTCGCCACGATCTCGATGTCCGGCTCGGTCGCCAGAAGCGCGGCGAGGGCGCCACGGATCATCGCCTGATCCTCGGCGATGAGGACCCGGATCACCTGACCGGGACGGCGACTTTGAGCCGGAGGCCTTCCCCCCGGCGGGAATCGACATCAATCTTGCCGCCCACGAGGTCGACACGCTCGCGCATACCGATCAGTCCACTGCCGCCGTCGAGTGATGTCGTGCCCTGGCCGTCGTCAGCGACATGCATGGTGACCTGGCCATTCGTTTGTGCCAGCCGGACCTCACATTTGGCCGCGCTGCTGTGCCTGACCACGTTCGTGACTGCTTCCCTCAAGCACCAGGCCAGCACCGCGTCCTGCTCCGCCGCGACTGGACCGATCTGATCTTCGACCACAAAAGCTATCCCTGCCGAGCGCAGTGCCGTGCGAGCGTTCGACACCTCGGCCGCGAGCGACGCCTGCCGGTAGCCCGCGACGAGCTCGCGTACATCGTTGAGCGACCTTCGGGCGACCTGGGCGATGTCTTTCATCTCCTGCCGCAGGCTCTCGTCAACCTCGGGCGGCAGCTGCTTGGCGACCAGCTCACCCTTCAACACCAGCACCGCAAGATTCTGTCCGAGGAGGTCGTGAACGTCGCGGGCGAAGCGCAGCCGCTCCTCGCTGACCGCAGCGTGCGCAAGCTGCTCGCGCGCAGCCAGCAGCTGCTTGTACGACTCCCAGAACAGGCGCGCGCCCATGCCAAGGCCGCCGACAAGGACGCTGTTGATGAGGCTGTTCAGGGCGACTGCGGGGTCCGCAAGCCTGAACACGGAAAGCGCAACCTGGAGCAGGACCAGCGCGACCATCGCCCAGAGTGCCTGCCGGAGCGGGAAACAGACCCCGGCGACGATGAACGCGAAGACCAGGAAAGTGTCTGCCGCCGCGGGGCTGAGGATCATGAACAGCGAAAGCAGGACCGTCATCCCGACGAGCCCGACCACCTCGCCGGTATGGTCCCGGCCGATCACCCGCAGCCACAACCACAGCCAGACGACCGCCCAGGCGGCGAAGCCGGACACGGCCGCGAGATTGGACGCGCTGAGTCCGGAGGCAACGAGTCCCACCGCCGAGGGGACCGCGAAGAGCACCCACAGGCTTATGAAGGCCCGCCCGAGCTTGACCCACCGATCGAGGTTGACCATGCCGTCAGATTAGGTCGCGGAGCGCCCTCGCCGGAAGTGACGCCGGCCGCGGCCGGCTGGGTGACGGATGTCAGGGATGGCCGGGGCCTCGACCAGTGGATGATCGACTCGCCCGCCGGAGACCACACCGAACAACCTTCCCGCCGAGCTCACGTCCTGCATGGACTCGTGAGCGATTAGGTACCGGCTAGGTCTCCCCTAATTCTCGAGTAGGGGAGCACTTTGCCCTTCTAGGTCGTTTTGCCGATGGCAGCGGCGCTCGTGCCGCATAACGTCGCGGCATGGCGATTCACTTGAGCCCGAGGCAGGAGGAGGTCCTGCGCCTCATCGCCGACGGGTACACCGACAAGGAGATCGCCGCCCGGCTCGGTTTGCGGACACGCACCGTGAGGACCCACCTCGAGAGGCTCTTCGCGCGCCACGGCCTGCACAACCGGGCCGGGATGCTCACGGTGTGGTTTCGCTCCCAGGCTTCCGATGTCGGTGGAAATGCCGACTTGTAGGCGGACCAGCGCGAACCTACGGTGCCCTTTGCGGACCGCACCCTTGTTCGCCACGGAAATCAAAGGAGGAATGTCACATGACAGGTGCGATGACGGGGTTGGGCGCGACGCGCCTCCGGGCGGGCGTCCTGACGAGGTCGAGCGCTCTCTTCGGAGCGCTTGTGTTGGCGGCGATGAATGCGCCCGCGGTGGCCCAGCTCATGGCCCATTTCGGCGTCAGCTACGGCGATGCTCTGTGGATCATCGGGCTCGTGAGCGCGGGCAGCATCGTCCTTTTCTGGGTCTTCCCCTACCTGATCCCCTTCATCGGAACGATCAGGTTGCTGATGATCTACTTCGGCGCGGGCGTCGTGATCGGCTGGTAACGACGGCGGGAGGGTGTGCAATCCCGCGGCCGGCCGGAGACCGGCGGGGAAACGAAAGGATGAACTGAATGGTCACACTGCAAAGCGCAATGACATACGGCCGGCATCGCAGCTTGATGCTCGGCGCAGCGGCCCTGGCGACCAGCGGGTTTCTGTTTACCCTGAAGGACTCGGTGGCTCTTCTGGTCGGTCACTTCGGCGTGACGATGGCAACAGCGTTCGTGATCTGCAGCCTGATCCTGGAGAACTCGGTCTGGCTGAGCTGGGTCTTCCCCTACATCATCCCGGTCGAGATCACCGTGCAGGTGCTGGTCGCAGTCTTCGGTCTCGGGTTCGCGGCGGCCTGGTAGCCGCCGGTAGCTCGTTGATGCGGAATTGGTGGCACGGAACGCAGCTCGAGGGCTTCGTTCCGTGCCTCACCTGGTTCGGAGCGTGAGCACGCAAGCAATCTCGATCCCGATGTTGCTGTGGCGCGGCGAGCTGCGGGTCCAGGGCCTGCTGCTGCGACGGCCGCTCATCACCGCGGCCCAGGCCGCGGTAGGCGTCGCGATCTTGATCTTCGCGGTGCTGAGGGTCCGCGAGGCGCTCGCCGCGCCCGGTCCGACCCACACCCTGAACATCGCGGTCCTCGTCCTCTCGCTCGGCATGCTGATGGCGGCGAACGTGACGCTGCTCGGCGAGCGGACCGGGACGCTGCCGTGGCAGCTGCAGCGCTGGGCATCGAGCGCTCCGCTGCCGGCAGCGCAGACCTCGCTGCTCATCGTGATCTTCTCGTTCCTGCGCAGCGGCCTGCTGACCCTCACGCTGCTCGCCGCAGTCGCCATCGGCGCGCTCACCGTGGCGCATTCGCCCGCGAACGTCGCCGTCATCGTCGCCTCCGCTTTGCTCCTGCCCCTGCTGCCGGTCGCGGTCGGGCTGCAGTGGGCGCGACGGCGCGGAGCATCCGTTTCCCTTGCCTTCACGATCGTGCCCCTGGGCACCGGCTTCACCGCCGCGTCGCTGCCCCTTCCGCTGGCGTCGGGCTGGACCGAATCCGCGCTGCGGCTCATCGCGCTGCCGGGATTGCTCCTGACCGGACGGGTGGAGGCCGCCGCGGCGTTCCTCTTCCTCGCCGGATGGACCGCCGTGGCCCTGGTCCTCTTGCGGCCCGCGGCGCTGTCGCTGCAGGAGGGCTTGGTCGCACGAGGCTTCGGTTCCTCGATCTGGCGCGTGAGCCGCCTGCGGGCCTCACGGAATCCAGGACATCTCACCATCGACATCGCGGTGCATCGTGTGACCCTCACCGACCTCGCCGAAATCCTGTTCCTGGGTGCGGTGAGCTGCACGGTGGTCGCGCTCCAGAGCTTCGCGACGGGCACCGCCTTCGGCGTCGTCGCGATGACGGCGGCATTCTCGGCGGCTGCTGTCACGGCCACCATTGCCGGCTATGTGCACATGAGGTCGGCCGTCCGCTTGGACCCGTTGACCGAAGCATGGATCCGGACACTGCCGTTGTCCATGCGCTCCCTGTCCGCGGCACGGCACGCCGTCTGCACGGCGGGTGCGCTGCTGGCGGTGGCGCCAGTGATGGCGCTTGCGCTGGCCAGGAGCGCGCCGGGCGGGCACGGCGGCGTCCTGGTTGCCCTGTGGGCCGGCATGTCGGTGCCGGCGCTGACGGGCTGGTTCGCGGTCTACCTGTCGCTGGCGGGCTGGCGAAGGCTGGCGGCCGGCTACGTGCTCTTCGGCTGGTACGCGGTCCGAGCCCTGGCAGGCGGCGCCATCCTCGGGGTGTGGAACCGGCCCTGGCTCGTGGCCGCGTTGTTCGCGGTGGACCTCGGCATCGCGGCCGCGGGCCAGTGGCGCGGCGCGCTGGCGGCGGCATCGGACCAGCGGACGTGAAGCAGGCTTGGGCTCGAGGCTGGATGGCAGGTTGGCCGGCGTGGCTGGGCGCCGCGCTTGGCCTTTACCTGCTCGGGGGATGGATGGGCGCGTTTGCCGCCGCCCTGACACCGGGGCTGCCGATCACCCAGACCAACTCCATCGGCTCGGTGCTGACGGTCTTCCAGCACAACCTCCAGGTCCTGGCCCTGATCTCGGGAGGGGTGCTGACCCTGGGCCTGAGCACTGCCGCCGAGCTGTTCCTCAACGGGACGCTCCTGGGGTTTGTGGGCCTGGAGCTGATCCAGCGCCACCAGGTGGCACCGCTGGTCACCGGCGTCGTGCCGCAGCTGCCCCTCGAGCTCGGCGCATATGTGCTGGCAGGCGGGGCCACGCTGCGCGTCGGCTGGAGCCTGTGGTGGCCGTTTCTGTCGCGGCGCGCGGGCGGGCGAGTGCCCTGGAAGGGTTGGCTGGTGGCCGAGGCGGCGGCGGTGTGCATGCTGTTCGGCGGCGCAGTCGTCGAAGTCCTGTTTTCGCACGTGTAAAGGAGCGATCGATGCAGACTGTGGCCTTGAGCTTGCGAGCTGGAGACGGAACCCCGGAGGTCCGCCCCGCGGTGGCGGACGTCGAGGTCCATGGGCTCTGGGCCGGCTACGGCGCCGGCGACGTGCTGCAGGACTTCGAGCTTGTCGTCAAGCCAGGCGAGACCGTGCGCCTGGCCGGCCGGAATGGGTCGGGCAAGAGCACGCTGCTGAGCTGCCTCGCGGGCAGCCACACCCCACGCGCCGGCACGATCCTCGTGCACCGGATCTCGCTGCTCGATTTTCCTGTCGAGGCCAAACGCAACGTGGGGATGAGCACCGGCAGCTGCCCCTTTCCCTACCTGACCGGCCGCGAGCACCTCGCTGTGGCCCTGCGCGCATACGACCTCAGAGCGGAGCGAGTGGAGGCGCTGCTCCAGCGGTTCGACGGCTGGGAGAGCGTCCGCTCCCTCGACCTGGAGGTGCGCACCTATTCGCACGGCATGCGCCAGCAGCTGAGCCTGCTGCTAGCCGTCGCCCACGACCCCGCGGTGCTCCTGCTCGACGAGGCCACGGACGGGCTCGACAAGGAAAGCCAGGCCGACTGGTCCAGGTTCCTGGACGATCGCGCGGCCGCCGGCGGGACCCTGCTCTACGTCGCGCACAAGGATGGAGTCGCCTCGGGATTCCCGGAGGGTCGGGTGGTCAGAGTGACAAGGGGATGAACGCGATGCTCGATCGTACGAAGCTGCCGGCCGACCTCCATGCCCACCGCGTCTGGGTCGCGAACGGCGCGAAGCCCTCGATCGTCTTCGTCACCGAGCGCCGGCGGCGATACGCCGGTGGCGCAGCCATCGCCGCCGGTTTGGCGATCATCCTCGCCGGCCTGCTGCTCCACGCGCCCAGCTGGCTCGCTCTGGCCGGCCTCGCCATCTCGGTCGTCGGCGGCGTGTACTCGGCCGGGGGCCGGTCGGGCTTCTACCAGCTGGCGGAGGACGGCACCCTCGGGGAGTTTCTGGGCCGGACGAGGCCCGACCTCGACTCGATGCGGGGCATGAAGGTCTAACCGAGTTCCCGGTTTGCCCCGAAGGGCGGGGATAATCCGGCCGTGGCGACGGCCAACAACCTGCCCGCCCAGCTCAGCTCGTTCGTGGGGCGCGAAACGCAGCTTGCGGAGCTGCGAAGGCTGATCCGCCGGTCGCGGCTGATCACGCTGACCGGCCCTGGCGGCGCGGGCAAGACCAGGCTCGCGTTGCGCCTGGCACAGGACGTGCTGGAACGAAATCCTGGGGGAGTCTGGCTGGTCGAGCTCGCGTCCATCGGCGACGCGGGCCTGGTCGAGCAGACGGTCGCCGCGACCTGCGGCGCGCGGGAGGAGCGGCACCGCTCGATCAACGAAGCCATCGTCGAGCGACTGGGCGCCGGCAAGACGCTTTTGATCCTGGACAGCTGCGAGCACCTCGTCGACGCTTGCGCGGCGCTCGCGGGCACGCTGCTCCGTTCGTGTCCTGGCATGACGCTGATCGTCACGAGCCGCGAACCTCTCGGCGTCGAAGGGGAGCTGACGTGGCGCACGCCGTCTTTGAGCCTGCCGCAGCCAAAGGACGCCGGCCGCCCGGAGCTCATCCTGCAGAGCGAGGCCGTGCGCCTTTTCGTCGAGCGGGCGAAGCTGAGCCGGCCCGGCTTCGCGCTCGATGGGACCGTCTCCGAGGCGGTCGCGCAGATCTGTGCGCGCCTCGAGGGCATGCCGCTGGCGATCGAGCTCGCCGCGGGCCTGGAGCGTGTGATGACGCCTCAGGAGATCCTGGCTCGGCTGCGTGACAGCTTCCGCCTGCTGACCGGCGGCAGCAAGACGTCTCGCCACCAGACGCTGCGGCAGGCGGTCGAGTGGAGCTACGGTCTGCTCAGCCCCGACGAAAAGGATCTGCTCGCCAGGCTCGCGATCTTCGCGGGCGGCTTCGATCTTGCCGCGGCGGAGGCTGCGGGCGCGCGGCGCCCCGCCGACCGTGAGACGGTTCTTCCGATCCTGTCGAGGCTCGTCGACAAGTCGCTGGTCGCCGCCGAGCAGGGGGCGTCGAACCAGACCCGGTACCGGATCCTGGAGACCATCCGCGAGTACGCGCTCGAACGATTGCCGCCGGACAAGCGGCGCAAGGTCCGCGGCCTGCACGCGAAGTACTTCACGAGATGGTGCATCGGCGCCTCCGCGGGTTTGTTCAGCGGCGAGCAGGAGTCTTTGCTCAGGGTCCTCGACGAGGAGCAGCCGAACATCCGGCTCGCGCTGGACTGGAGCCTCGCCGAGCAACCCGAGGATGCGGCTCGGCTGGCCGCCGCAATGGGCGTGTACTGGTTGATGCGCTATCGCGCGGCCGAGGGCGTGGATTGGTGCAACCGCGCGCTCGCCGTGGAGGGAGCCGGCGCGGAGGCGCGCGCGTTCGCGCTCCTGGCGCGAGCGCGGCTCAACTGGCGGCATGGCGACTACACGCTCGCCGAACAGGACGCCGAGCTGTGCGATGAGATGTGCCGCCGGCTCGGGATGGATCACGAGCTGACCGGCACGTTGACCATGCTCGGACTGCTCAGCAGCGGGCGCGAGAACTGGGACGGGGCGGTCCGTTATCACCGCGAGGCGCTGGAGATAGCGCGGCGCATCAGAGAGCCGGTGCGGGTGGCGGTCAGCCTCAACAACCTTGCGCTCGTCGACTCGGCGCTGGGCAATCACCAGTCCGCGATCAGCAAGCTCGAGGAGGCGCTCGAGATCGACCGTGGAACCGGCGACCGGTACAACACCGCTCTGACCCTCGACAGCCTGGGCCGCGTCTGCCTCAAGCTCGGAGACCGGGCCGGCGCGCGGCGCAACTACCTGCGCGCGCTGGCCATCTCGACCGAGTTCGACAGCATCGGCAACACGGCCACCTGCCTGGAGGGTCTGGCCATGCTGGCCCTCGCTGAGGGTGACCCCGCCCGCGCCGTCAAGCTGATGGGTTCCGCCGGTGGTCTCCGCAAGGATGGCGGCGACCCCGCCGCGCCGGATTGGGGCAAGGAGGTCGAGGCCGGGATGGCGTCGGC
>DASXBJ010000123.1:0-8072 GCA_036491755.1 Candidatus Dormiibacterota bacterium | reverse complement strand
GTGCCTTTCAGCTGCGGCAGCTCGAGGGCCTTGAGCAGGACTGTGACGGGCACCTTGCGCTTGCGGTCGATCTTCACCGTGAGCAGGTCCTTGGCCGAGGTCTCGATCTCGAGCCACGCGCCGCGGTTCGGGATGAGCTTGGCGCCAAAGAGCTTGCGGCCGGTGTTGGGGTCTTCCGCGGCGGTGAAGTAGACGCCCGGCGAGCGCACGAGCTGCGACACGACGACGCGCTCCGTGCCGTTGACGATGAAGGTGCCCTCGTCGGTCATCATGGCGAAGTCGCCCATGTAGACCTCGGACTCCTTGATCTCCCCGGTCTCCTTGATTGTGAGCCGGGTCTTGATCCGCAACGGCGCGGCGTAGGTCATGTCGCGGTTGCGGCACTCCTCGACCGAGAACTTGGGCTGGCCGAACTCGTAGTCGAGGAACTTCAGCTCGAAGTTCTTGCCGGTGTAGTCGGTGATCGGATTGATCTCGTCGAAGAGCTCCCGTAGGCCGTCCGACTTGAACCACTTGAACGAGTCGAGCTGCGTAGCTATAAGGTCCTTCAGCTCGACGAGGTTCGGGATGCGGCCGTAGCTAAGACGCGCGGGAGCTCTCATCTCTGAGATCATTCGGTTCTCCTTCTCCGGGAAAAAGGGCGCGCTCAGTTAATGGGCATGGTGAGCGGCCGGGCGTGCACGAACGGCCAGTATACGACGAAACGCCCCCGCGTGGGGACGCGTCATCGAGGCCAGGCGAAACCGCCGCCTGACCGAGGGGTTTCGGGCACTATAACACCCGCCTGGGCCGTCTGGCGAGGCCTAAATCAATCGGCTCGCCACCGCAACGCCGCGGAGTTTGGCTGTGCAATTCGACCCGCCGCCCGCCGCCGCGAGCACCACACCCCTGGCGGGGCCCTCCCTAGATTGGAGCCCCTCCCCCAGCTCCTGACGCACCAACTCCGATTGAATCTAATTCGCAGGCGGCAGCAAGGCAACCCAGCCTGTTAACGGCCCGCTCACGAAGGAGTTCGCCGGCCGGGCCGCCGGGTTGGGGCCATAACCTATATGGGTCGATGCCTGACTGGGAAGCGCTGCGGTCGGAGTTCCCCCTTCTCGACCGCTGCATCTACCTGAACGCCTGCTCGCTGGGGCCCCTGCCGCGCCGCGGGCGCGCAGCCCTTGCCCGCTATGCCCAGGACTGGGATGAGAAGGGCACCCCCGTCTGGCATTCCGACTGGCTGCCGATGCTGTCCCGGTTCCGGGACCGGGTCGGCGAGCTGCTCCACGCGCCCGCCGGCGCAACGGCCATCGCCCCGTCGGTCTCGGTCGCGCTCAGCACCCTGGCGTCGGGCCTGCCCCTGCCCCCAGGCCGCAACAAGGTGCTCATCGGCGAGCTCGACTTCCCGACCATCGGCCACCAGTTCCTCAGCCGGCCCTGGTTCGAGGTCGAGTTCGTGCCCTCGCGCGACGGGAGGACGATCCCGCCCGAGGACTTCGCAGCCCGAATCGACGAGCGGACAGCCCTCGTCGCCACGACCCACCTCTTCTACACAACCGGCTACCTGCAGGACGTGCGCACCATCGCCGACTCGGCGCACGCCTCCGGGGCGCTGTGCCTGATCGACGGCTACCAGACCTGTGGCTGCGTGCCGCTCGACGTCGAGGCGATGGGTTGCGACGCATTCGTGGGCGGGTGCTTGAAGTGGCTCAGCGGCGGACCGGGCAACGCCTTCCTTTATGTGCGGCCCGAGCTGATCCCCAAAGTCCTGCCCCAGGGCACCGGCTGGTTTGCCACCCGCGAACCCTTCTCTTTCACGCTGAGCGAGCTCGTTTTCGCCGACGACGCCAGGCGACTGGAAACAGGCACCTGGGCCGTCGCGTCGCACTACGCCGGCGTGGCGGGCCTCGAGCTGGTCCTCGAGACAGGGGTCGCGGCCATCCAGGAACGACTCCGCGACCTGACCGGACGGATCCTGGAACGCTGCGAACACGGCGGGGTCCGGACGTTCACGCCGCGCGATCGCGAGCAGCGGTGCGGGATCGTCACGCTCGAGTGCGGTGAGCCGGAAGAGGTCGAGAGCCGCCTGGCGGCCGACGGCGTCATCGTCGATTCCCGCCCCGGCCGTGTGAGGCTCTCGCCGCACTGGTGCGTGACCGATGCCGAGCTCGAGCAAGGGATGGACCTGGTCCTCCACCACATGCAGGCGGCGGTCTAGAGGCATGGCGGCGAAGGGCAAAATCGCCGTCTCCCACCGGCTGGGTCTGCCGCCCGCCATCACCGGGTGCCTGTTTGACCTCGACGGGGTGCTCACCCAGACCGCCAAGGTCCACGCGACCGCCTGGAAGATGATGTTCGACGAGCTTCTGCAACGTCGCGCAGTCGAGGAGGGCAAGCCTTTCCAACCGTTTGACAAAGTCAGGGACTACGACCGCTACGTGGACGGCAAGCCACGCGCGGATGGCGTTCGATCGTTCCTGGCCGCCCGCAATATCGATCTTCCCGAGGGAAATGAGGACGACCCGCCAGCTCGCGAGACGATCCACGGCCTGGGCAACCGCAAAGACCAGATGTTCCTGGACCTCATCCGCCGCGAGGGCGTCAAGGCCTATGCGGGCTCGGTGCGCTACCTGAGAGCGGTGCGCGCAGCCGGGCTCAAGACCGCGGTGGTCTCGTCGAGCAAGAACTGCAGCGAGGTGCTGCGCGCGGCGAAGCTGGACGGGCAGTTCAACGGGCAGGTGGACGGCAACGTCGCCGAGGCCGAGCACCTGAAGGGCAAGCCCTCGCCAGACACGTACCTCAGGGCGGCCCGCATGCTGGGCAGGACCGCGAGTCAATGCGCCGTTTACGAGGATGCCCTGGCCGGCGTCGAGGCGGGGCGCGCCGGCTCATTCGGCATCGTCATCGGAGTCGATCGCGCCGGCCAGGCCGAGGCGCTGCGCTCTCACGGAGCCGACGTCGTCGTGCGCGACCTGGCCGACCTGATGGGTGGACGGGTTTGAGCCTCGCCGACTCGTTTCACGTCGAGCCCTGGGCGATCCGGGAGACCCGGCTGGACCTGGACCTGCTCGCCCAAAGCGAATCGATCTTCGCCCTTTCCAACGGCCATATCGGCTGGCGGGCCAACCTGGATGAGGGCGAGCCGCACGTCATCTCGGGCTCTTACCTGAACGCCTTCTACGAAGCCGTCCCGCTGCCTTACGCCGAGACGGCCTACGGCTATCCCGAGGCGGGCCAGACCATCGTCAACGTCACCAACGGCAAGGTGATCCGCCTGCTCGTCGACGACGAGCCGTTTGACATCCGATACGGAAAGCTCACGTCACACCAAAGGGTCCTGGACCTGAAGACCGGCCTGCTCCATCGCACCTGCGAGTGGGAGTCTCCCGCCCACAAGACCGTGAAGGTGCGCTCGACGCGCATGGTCTCGCTGGTGCACCGCGCGCTCGCTGCGGTCGTCTACGAAGTGCAAGCAGTCGGCAACTCCGTCGACGTCGTGCTTCAGTCCGAGCTCGTGGCCAACGAACTTGTCACGGGCATGGCCAAGACCGACCCTCGCGCCGCCGACGTGCTTGCCAGCCCCCTTGTGGCCGAGTTCGCCGCCCACACGGAGCGTGGCGCGATCCTCATCCATTCCACCAACCGCAGTCACCTGCGAATGGCCGCGGCAATGGAGCATGTGGTTGCGGGTCCTCGCAGCTCGGACGTCCATTCCGAAAGCACCGCTGACCAGGCGCGGACCACCGTCACCGCGCACCTGCGCGCTGGTCAGCGGCTGCGAATCGTGAAGTTCGTCGCCTACGGCTGGTCAAGCCTGCGCCCAGCGACGGCGCTGCGATCACAGGTGGAAGGCGCGCTCGCGACGGCGTTCGAGCACGGCTGGGACGGCCTGCTGCAGGCGCAGCGCAAGTACCTCGCCGACTTCTGGGAGCGAGCCGACGTGGAGCTCGTTGGTGACCCGGAGGTGCAACAAGGCATTCGATTCGCGCTCTTTCACGTCTTGCAGGCGGCGGCCCGGGCCGAGCAGAGGTCGATTCCGGCCAAGGGGTTGACCGGTCCCGGCTATGACGGGCACACCTTCTGGGACAGCGAGAGCTTCGTCCTCCAGGTTCTGACCTACACAGCGCCCGACACGGTCGCCGATGCGCTCCGCTGGCGCCACCACATCCTCGATCTCGCCAGGCAGCGAGCTCGCGATCTCGGTCACAAGGGCGCGGCCTTTCCCTGGCGCACGATCCATGGCGAAGAGTGCTCCGGCTACTGGCCCGCCTCGACGGCCGCGTTCCATATCAACGCCGACATCGCGGATGCCGTGCTGCGCTACGTGAGCGCCACCGGCGATGAGGCCTTCGAGGCCGAGTTCGGGGCTGAGCTGCTGATCGAGACGGCACGGTTGTGGATGTCGCTCGGCCACTACGAGCGGAGCGGAAGCTTTCGTATTGATGGCGTGACCGGGCCCGACGAGTACAGCGCGCTGATGGACAACAACCTCTACACCAACCTTATGGCGCAGCGAAACCTGACCGGCGCCGCGGATGCCGCGGCGCGGCAGACCGGTCTGGCGCGCCGGCTCAGGGTGACCGCCGCCGAAACCAAGGCATGGCGCAAGGCCGCCGGCGCCGTGTACATCGCTTACGACGAGTCGCTCGGGGTGCACAAGCAAGCGAGCCAGTTCACCGACCATGACCGATGGGACTTCGCCTCCACCCACGCGGACCAGTACCCGCTTTTCCTGCACTACCCCTACTTCGACCTCTACCGCAAGCAGGTCCTGAAGCAAGCCGACCTCGTGCTCGCGATGCACCTGCGCGGCGATGCGTTCACACCCGAACAGAAGGCACGCAACTTCGCCTATTACGAAGAGCTGACCGTGCGCGACTCGTCCCTTTCGTCCTGCACCCAATCGGTGATGGCCGCCGAGGTCGGCCACCTTCAACTCGCGCACGACTACCTGGGCGAGGCGGCCTTGATGGACCTCAGCGACCTCGAGCACAACGTTCGCGACGGAGTGCACATGGGTTCGCTCGCCGGCGCGTGGATTGCGATCGTCGCCGGGCTGGGCGGCATGCGCCATCACGATGGCGTCCTCGGCTTTGCGCCCCGGCTCCCGCCTGGGATCAGACGGCTGACGTTTCGAATGACATTCCAGGACCGATTGGTCCGACTCCGGGTCGACCACGCACGCGTCACTTACACGCTGCTGCGCGGGCGCGCCTTGACATTCGACCACTACGGCAAACCTGTCCGCCTCACCGTTCGCGGCACGGCGGTCAAGCCAATCCCAAAGCAGCCGCCGATGCGCGAGCCATCGCAACCGGCCGGGCGGGCGCCCGCGCGCCGCGGGGAGCACGAACCGCGGCGGCTGCGCGGGGAGCGCCAGGCGCGCGAGGCGGCGGCCAAGGCCTCGCCCACCGCCGGCAAACCCGTCTAGCCCGACAAGACCAGCGCGGAACCCACCCGCATGAAAAAGAAGAGCCGGGCCTCTCGCGAGCCCGGCTCCCCACCCCAACGCCGGGTAGAAAACTCTCCTACTTGATGTCCGCCGTCGCGCCCGCTTCCTTCAGCCGCGCGACGGCCTTCTCGGCATCCGCCTTGCTCACGTTCTCGAGCACCGGCTTGGGCGCCGCGTCGACCAGGTCCTTGGCCTCTTTGAGGCCGAGCTGCGTCAGCTCCCGGACCGCCTTGATCACGTTGATCTTGCTCTCCCCGACCGCGGTCAGGTTCACGGTGAACTCGGTCTGCTCCTCCTCCGCCGCCGCGGCATCGCCGCCGGCCGCCGGCCCGGCCGCCGCCACGGCCACAGGGGCCGCGGCCTTGATGCCGAACTCATCCTCGATGGCCTTCACGGCCTCGACGACGTCCAGGATGCTCCAGTCCTTCAGTGCCTCGACGAAATCCTTCGGGGTGATCTTGGTTGCCATTCCTACGCTGCCTCCAACTTTGTCTTGTACGCCTCGAGCACTCCGCGGAGCTGCTGAAGCGGCGTCTGCATGATTCCTACGAGCTGGGCGACGGGCGATTGAAGGGTGCCCAGCAGCTGTGCGAGAAGCGTCTCGCGCGACGGCAGGTCCGCGAGCTGGCGCACCTGGTCGGGCGAGAAGACCCTGCCCTCGACCAACCCGCCGACAATGTCCAGCTTCAAACGCGTGCTGCGGACCCATTCGTTGATGAGCTTGGACGGGGCGCTGAGGTCGCCGTAGCCGAACGCGATCGCGACGGGTCCCTTGAGCTCGCTCTCGAGCGCGGGGTGACCCGCGGCCGCAGCCGCGCGCCTGGCGAGCGTGTTCTTGATCACGCGATACTCGACGTCGCTGCCGCGCAGCTTGCCGCGCAGCTCCTGGATCTGGCTGACCTTGAGGCCCCGATAGTCGGTCAGAACCGCGACCTTTGCCCTCTTCAGCTTGTCCGCCAGCAGGTCGACCTGTTCGGCCTTCTGTTCCTTGCGAGCTTTTGGCAATAAAAAATCCTCCCTGCCCGCAAATCGACAAAGGCAGGAAGGATCCAACGTCCTTCACTTGGATTGCCTCGGTAGGAAATTGAGCTGGGCTCGCGCCGCAGCACCTACGGTCTAGGGCAGATCGCGAATTATACGGTAGCTTTTGCCCAGTCCTCGCGCAGCAGCTCGGTCAGGACGTGGTCGACCCACTTGCCGTCGATGAACCGGTCATGCCGCCACCTGCCGACCTCGCGGTAGCCCGCCGCCGCCTGAGCGCGGCCGCTCGCCACATTGCCCTCGAAGTAACCGGACTTCAGCTTGCGCAGCGGCAATTGCGTGAACGCATATGCCGCGCGCAGCTGCATCAGCTCGCGCCCGATGCCCCGGCCCCACACCTGCTTGTCTCCGAGCACCGTGCCGGTGGTGCCGTGCTGGTCCCGCCAGTCGATCTTCATGATGCTCGTGGCGCCGGCGAGGCGGCCCTGGTGCTCAATGCCCCAGAACACCGAGCTGGGATCGCGGGCGACCTCCTCCAGCCATTCCTTCTCAGCCTCGACGGAGGGCGGATGGCGCAGCTTTAGGAACCGCGTGACCTCCATGTCCTCGAACCACAGGGCCATTGCCGCGGCCTCCTGGGGCTGGGGCGGGCGCAGCCGGACGAGCTTGCCCTGGATGACCGGTCCGAACATGGCCCGAAAGAGTAGCTAAGCCGCCGGCTAGCTGCTGGTGTGGAGCTTCGCCGCTTCCTTGACGTCCACCGGGACCGAGGGACCCTGGGTCGCGGTGAGGAAGAACGTCCGGAGGTACTGGCCCTTCGAGGTCGCCGGCTTGTTGCGGATCAAGGCGTCCACGAGCGCCGAGAGGTTCTGGTGCAGCTGCTTCTCATCGAAGGAGACCTTGCCGATCGGCGCATGGATGATGCCGAACTTGTCCGTCCGGAACTCGACCTTGCCGCCCTTCACCTCGCGCACAGCCCGCGCGACGTCGAATGTGACCGTGCCTGACTTCGGGTTCGGCATGAGGCCTCGGGGGCCGAGGATCTTGCCCAGCGGACCGACCTTGGACATGATGTCCGGCGTTGCCACCGCGGCGTCGAAATCAGTCCAGCCCTCAGACACCTTCTTCACGAGGTCGTCGCCGCCCACGAAGTCGGCGCCCGCCTCCTGGGCCTCCTTGGCCTTGTCGGCGGTGGCAAAGACGGCGACGCGGACCTTCTTGCCCGTGCCGTTCGGCAGCACGACCGAGCCGCGCACCATCTGCTCCGCGTGGCGCGGATCGACCCCGAGCCGGATGTGCGCCTCGAGCGTGGCGTCGAATTTCGAGATCGAGGTCTCCCTGGCGACCCTGACCGCCGTTTCGGGGTCAAGCCCACCGTTGCCGTTGCTGCTCACCGCAGCCTCGACCTTCTTGGCGGCCTCGATGTACTTCTTGCCTCTTTTCTTGGGCATTACTCCACAATCTCCAGGCCCATCGAGCGGGCGGTGCCCTCGACCATCTTCATCGCGGCCTCAGAGTCGTAGGCGTTGAGGTCCTTGCGCTTGGTCTCGACGATGGTGCGCAGCTGCTGTCGCGTCACGCGGCCGACCTTGTCGCGGTTCGGCTTGGGCGAGCCTTTCTCGATGCCGGCCGCCCGCTTCAGCAGGTTGACCGCCGG
>DASXBJ010000122.1:0-1675 GCA_036491755.1 Candidatus Dormiibacterota bacterium | reverse complement strand
AAGAGTCGGGGACGGGGATCAGCTTCGGCATCGTTTTACTCTCCGCGTCCGACCCACTGGCCGTAGACGGGGTACTGGCAGCAGATGAACTCGATATAGGCCGGGCGGCCCGACGTATTGACGTCGAGCGCCCGCCGCAGGGCCGGGATGACTTCGGCCGGCTCGCTGACCCGCTCGGTGTGGAAGCCGAGGGCGCCTATCACCTTCGACATATCCACCTCGTCGGGCCCCAGCACCCGGTGGGTGAAGGGGTCGTGTCCCGGCCCCAAGAAGCCGGGTCCATAGCCCGCAAAGCCGCCATTGCTGATGTGCACGACCGTGATCCCGAGTTTCTCGCGCAGCAGAACCTCGAGGTTGCCGAGCATGTAGCCAAGGCCCGCCTCGCCGGTCACCGCCACGGACGCCCTGCCCGGAAACGCCTTCTTGGCGGCAATGGCAGCCGCCAGGCTGAAGCCGAGCGTGGAGACATTGCCCCAGCCCAGGAAGCCGCGCGGGATCAGCGTGTCGAAGACGGTGCTCAGCTGGTCGCGCGTATTGCCGCTTTCGTGCGTCACGAACGAATTCTTCAGATCCAGCACCTCCATCAGATCGCCGTACACCCGATAGGGGTTGATCGGCTTCTCGTCGGAGACCATGATTTGCCTGTACCTGGCGAGCGCCTCGTCGCGTGCCGCCTTCACTTCCGCCGCCACATTACCCGCCGACCGGGCAAACCAAGTCGCTCTTGCGCGCTCTAACGTACGGTCGGACACTTCCTGACGGAGCGCCTGCAAGGTCAAGCGCGCATCGCCGATCACCGCGTGCGCCGTGGGATACATCTTGTTGATGTGCAGCTCGTCGACGTTGCAGTGGATGATGGTCTTCGTCGCCGCATCGGGAATGGCGTGGCTGAAGCGGCCCGGCGACAGGCTCGAGCCTACGGCGAGGATGAGGTCGCTTTTGTTCAGGTAGTGTGCCACCTGATCGCCGCGCACGCCGACAAACAGCGGATGGTTCTCCGGGAACGCCCCTTTGGCCTTGAGAGTCGTGATCACCGGCACATTCACGAGCTCCGCCAGCGCTTTCAGGTCTTCCGAGGCGCCCGCGTAGATGACCCCCTCGCCGGCGTAGATCAGCGGGTTGCGGGCTCCGAGGAGCTCGTCGACGGCAGCGCGCACATCCGCCGGGTCCGGCGCCGATTTCCAGCCCTTCACGGGACGGTAGGGGTCGGCGGTCTCGTCGTATGTCGCCGTGGCGTTGGGAATAGCCAGGATCACGGGGCCCGGTCTGCCGCTGCGCAGCATCGTGAAGGCGCGGCGCATCAGCTCAGGCGTGCGCTCGGGCTTGTCGAGATAGCCGAACCACTTCGACACGGTCCTCATGGCCGATGCGACATCGTACTGGCTGTTGCCCGAGCTGCCGGCCGCCACGCCATCGGTGATGCACAGAACGGGCGAGCCATCCTCATAGGCCTGCGCCATCCCAGCGTAGGCGTACTGCATGCCGGCGGCATTGACGCCCCCTTGGAAGGTGCACACCCCGATCCGTGAGCCCCCGGTGATGCGCGAGAACGCGTCGGCGACCGCGACGGCGTAGCGGTCGTCGCGCATCATCAGCATCGGCACCCCTTCCCGGCCGAGCGCGTTGTTCACCCGGCAGACGGGGAAGGTCGAAACCCAACCCACACCCTCCTCTT
>DASXBJ010000121.1:0-6351 GCA_036491755.1 Candidatus Dormiibacterota bacterium | reverse complement strand
CACGCGCTGCAGCAGATTCCCGCCAAGGAGCTGGCGGGCAAGCTGGTCGTGGTCGTCAACGGCGACTCGCCGCTGCTCACCGCGGCCACGATCCGCAAGCTGATCGAGGCCCACCGGGAGAGCGGCGCTCAGGCCACGATCGCCGCCGTCAACGACGCGTCCCGCAACGACGGCCGGATCGTGCGCAAGGGGGACGGCTCACTCGACCGCATCGTCGAGCGCAAGGACGCCGACGACGAGATCCGGAAGATCACTGAGATCAACGTTGGCGTCTACTGCTTCGACGGCAGCCGCCTGGTCGAAGCTCTGCAGCGGGTCTCCAACGACAACCAGGCGGGCGAGTACTACCTGACCGACGTCTTCCCCCATCTGAAGCCGGTGAACGTGGTCCAGCTCGACCCGCGCGAGGCGATGGGCGTGAAGGATCGCGTGCGCCTGGCGAATGCGAGCCGGATCATCCAGATGCGAATCCTCGAGCAGCACATGCTCGGCGGGGTCACGATCATCGATCCAGGCAGCACGTTCATCGACGCCACCGTGAGGATCGGCCAGGACACGGTGATCGAGCCGTTCACCGTGATCAAGGGCCACGCCGCAATCGGCGAGGACTGCCGGATCGGCCCCCACGTGCATATAGAGGACGCGAGGATCGGCGACCGCTCGGACTGCGGGCCGTTCGCCAAGCTCCGGCCCGGCACCGAGATCGGGGATGACGTCCACATTGGCTCCTTTGCCGAGCTGGTCCGCACCAAGGTCGGACGCGGCTCCAAGGTGCCGCACGTCTCCTACCTGGGCGATACCGACCTCGGCGAGGACGCCAACATCGGCGCCGGCACGATCACGGCCAACTTCGACGGCGCCCACAAGAACCGGACCTCGATCGGGGATGGCGCGTTCGTGGGGGTGGACACGATGCTGGTTGCTCCCGTCAAACTTGGCAAGGGAGCGCGCACCGGCGCCGGATCGGTGGTGACCAAAGACATCCCGGACGGCGCGACAGCCGTCGGAGTTCCAGCTAGGGTGGTAGGCAAGAAAATCCCCTCTCCCCCTCGGGGAGAGGCCTAGGTGAGAGACGTGATCCAGCAAATCCCCTCTCCCCTTCGGGGAGAGGGCTAGCGTGAGGGGCGTAAACATGCAACCACCCTTAAGGGGAGAGGGCTAGGGTGAGGGGCGTAAGCCAGCAAAAGTGATAGGAAGATTGCAGACTGCCGTCGAGTACGCCGGAGAGGAGAGCTCTCCGTGGGGCGGGCTGAAGCTCATCGCGGGCAGCGCCAATCCCCTGCTGGCCGGCCGCATCTCGGAAAAGCTCGACGTCCCCCTGACCGACGCGCGGCTGCGCCGCTTCGCCGACGGCGAGATCAACGTCAAGATCGAGGACTCGATGCGCGGGCACGACGTGTTCGTGATCCAGCCCACCTGCCCGCCGGTGAACGAGAACCTGATGGAGCTGTTCATCATCCTGGACGCGCTGCGGCGCGCCTCGGCCGGCCGCGTCACCGCTGTGGTCCCCTACTACGGCTATGCACGCAAGGAGCGCAAGACCCAGCCGCGCGAACCCATCTCGGCCAAGCTGATCGCGAACTTCATCACACTGGCTGGCGCCGACCGCCTGCTCCTGCTCGACCTCCACGCCGAGGCCATCGAGGGCTTCTTCGACGTGCCGACCGACCACCTCTCGCCGCACCGCATCTTCGCCGACTACCTCAAGACCCGAAACCTGCACCACATCACCATCGTCGCCCCTGACGCCGGCGGCGGACGGCGAGCCGAGGCGGTCGCCAACAACCTCGAGGCGCCGATCGCGTTCGGTTACAAGCGCCGCCCGCAGGACGACCAATCGGAGCTCATCGCCGTGTCAGGTGACGTGAAGGGCCGCGACTGCGTCGTGGTCGAGGACATCATCACGACCGGCGGCACCATCGCCAAGCTGTCGGACGCGCTGCACATGCAGGGCGCCAACCGGGTGCTGATCGCGGCCACGCACCCTGTGCTCACCGGCGACGCGGTCGAGCGATTGAAAAAAGCTCACGTGGAAGAGGTGATCGTGACGGACTCGGTGCCGATACCTGCCGAAAAGCTCGGCCCGCCAATCACGGTGCTGTCGGTGGCACCTCTTCTCGCTGAGGCGATCATCCGGGTGCACGAGAACCGGAGCGTCAGCGAGCTATTTAGATAACCGGCCGTCATGACGGGCCAGGAAGTCGTCGAGCTCATCGTCCTCATCGCGTGCTTTTTCATCGCCGCGCTGGCGAGCGGCACCGAGACCGCCCTCACGTCGGTTGGCCGCCTGCGCGTGCGCTTCCTCGCCGAGCAGGGGCACAAGGCCGCCGCGATCCTGCAGCGCTTGCGGGCGGACCCAAATCGGTTCCTCTCCACGGTCCTCTTCGTCAACACGCTGGCGCTCATCGTGGCCTCGAGCTCGGCGACCCTGCTCACCGACTCGATGTTCACGCGGTGGGGCGTGCCGGCGGAGTGGCGAATCTGGCTGGCGCTCCTGGTCTCGCTGGTCCTCTCCATCCTCCTGCTGATCGCCGCCGAGGTCACGCCCAAGACGCTGGCCATCAGCCATGCCGAGCGGGTCGCGCTCGCGGCCGCCGGGCCGGTGGACAGGCTGGCGACGTTCCTCGGCCCGATCCTGTTCGCGGTGACCATCGTCTCGCGGGCCTTGACCGGCGGTCGAGCAGCCCGGGCGCCCTACCTTTCGGAGCAGGAGCTGCTCACCCTGCTGCATGTCTCCGAGGAGCAGGGGGTCATCGAGGAGCAGGAGCATCAGATGATCCACGGCATCATCGAGATCGGCGACAAGACGGTGCGCGAGATCATGATTCCGCGGACTGACATCGTGGCGGTGGAGCGCAGCGTCGGCCTGCGGGAGATCGTCAGGCTCTTCAAGGAGCACCGGCACACACGGATGCCGGTGTACGAGGACGACATCGACCACGTCGTCGGCCTCATCCACACCAAGGACCTGCTGCTCTTCTACACGCTTTCCAGCTCGCAGAAGTTCGACATCGAAAAGGTCCTGCGGCCGATCGAGTTCACGCCGGAGCAGAAGAAGGTGGACGAGCTGCTGAACGACATGCGGACCAAGAAGGTGCACATGATGATCGTGGTCGACGAGTACGGCGGCACAGCCGGGCTGGTGTCGCTGGAGGACCTGCTCGAGGAGATCGTCGGCGAGATCCGCGACGAGTACGACTCGGCCGAGGAGGAGCAGCTCGTCATCCTGAACGACCACGAGGCTCGAGTCGACGCGGGCTTTCCGCTCGAAGAGCTCAACTCCCGGCTCGGCCTGGCCATCGAGGAGTCGGGTGACTACGACTCTGTGGGCGGGTACGTCCACGCGGTGCTCGGCAAGATCGCCCAGGAGGGCGACACGATCACCGGCGGCCGCGCCAAGTGGATCGTGGAGAAGGTGGTCGGCCGCAGAATCGAGACGGTGAGGCTCACGGCCGACCAACCCTGGCCGGATGAGGCGATGGGTCGCAACGGCCATGCCGAGAAAGGCCACGTGGAGGAAGGTTCTGGCCACCTATAGCGACCGCGCGGTCGTGCTGCGCAAGCTCGACTATGGCGAGGCCGACCGGATCTTCACGCTGCTGACCCGCACCCACGGCAAGGTGGGGGCGATCGCCAAAGGCGTCCGGAAGCCTGAGTCGAAGCTGGGGCCCTCGCTCGAGCTGTATGGCCACATCGACGTGATGCTGGCCAAAGGCCGCGGCGCCCTGGACGTGGTGGCGCAGGTGCAGCGCGTGCCTGGCTACCGCATCGAGGGCACCGTGGAGACCATGTCGCACGCCGCGCTCATCGCCGAGCTCGCCGAGCGTGTCTGCGAGGACCGCCACCCCCTGGACGGGGTGTACGAGCTGACCGTGATGGCGCTTCACGAGCTGGCGCGCGAGACCGATCCGCGCCGCGCGTCCGCCTACTTCTTGATGGCGGCGCTCGACCTGCTCGGCTACGCGCCGCAGCTGGCCGCGTGCGTCTCCTGCGAGAAGCCGCTGGCAGCCAGGCCCGCCGCGTTCAGCGCCGAGGCCGGCGGCTTCCTGTGCGACCGGTGCGCCATGCCGGTGATGTCGCTGGTCCCTCTGCCGGCGATCAAGGTGCTGCGTCTCATGGCTTCCGGCGACCTGGATACGTACCGGCGCCTGAAGATGGACATCGCGCTGATGTCCTCCATCGAAGGGGTGCTGACCACGCAGCTGGAGCACCACCTGGACCGGCGCCTGAAATCGCTACAGTTCCTGCACCAGATGAGAGGAGCGTCGACATGTTGAAAGGAAACAACGCCTTCAGCGGTTTTTCGGTCAACGACCTGGCGGCGGCCAAGGAGTTCTACGGCGAGACGCTTGGCCTGGAGGTCGAGGATGGCCCTCAGGGCCTCCGGCTCCAGGTGGCCGGGCCGAACGGAGTGTTCGTCTACCCGAAGCAAGACCATGTGCCGGCGACGTACACCGTCCTGAACTTCCGGGTCGAGGACATCGACAGGGCGGTCGACGAGCTGGTCGCCAAGGGCGTGAAATTCGAGCATTACGCGGGTATGACGGACAGCAAGGGAATCGCCCGCGGCCGAAGGGCCGGCCAGGGTCCCGACATCGCGTGGTTCAAAGACCCAGCCGGCAACTTCCTGTCCGTCCTGCACGGCGATTGACTCAAGCGCAGGCGTCCCCTCTCCCCCTCGGGGAGAGGGTTAGGGAGAGGGGCGTAGACATGCAACCACGCGTCGGGGAGAGGGCTAGGGTGAGGGGCGTAAACAAGCAATGCCGGTAGCCCGCGACCAGGTGATGGACAGAGTCGTCGCCCTCACCAAGCGGCGAGGCTTCATCTACCCGTCGAGTGAGATCTACGGCGGCATCTCCGGCTTCTACGACTACGGCCCGTACGGCGTCGCGCTCAAGCGCGCCATCCGAGACCTGTGGTGGCGCCACATGGTCGACCTGCGCGACGACGTGGTCGGACTCGAGTCGACCCTGATCATGCCGTCGGGCGTGTGGGCCGCCTCCGGCCACCTCACCAACTTCGTCGACCCGCTGCGCCAGTGCCTGGGCACGTGCAAGAAGCGTTGGCGCGCCGACCACGTCACCGGCGACAGGTGTCCCGAGTGCGGAGGCCCGCTCGACGCCGCCCGCATGTTCAACCTCATGTTCAAGACCAATGTCGGGCCGGTGGAAGACGGCTCGTCGGAGGTGTACCTGCGCCCCGAGACCGCGCAGGGCATGTTCGTCGACTTCAAGAACGTCATCAACTCGTCACGCGTGCGAGTCCCGTTCGGCATCGCGCAGCAGGGCCGCGCCTTCCGCAACGAGATCACGCCCGGCAACTTCGTGTTTCGCGTGCGCGAGTTCGAGCTCATGGAGATGGAGTACTTCGTGCGCCCGAACCAGGATGACGAGGCGTTCGAGTACTGGCGCAAGGAGCGGATGCGCTGGTATGTCGACGTGCTGGGCCTCCAGCAGGACCGCCTCCGCATGTACGACCACCCGAAGGCGGGCCTGTCGCACTACTCCAAGCAGACCACCGACATCGAGTACGAGTTCCCGTTCGGCTGGGGCGAGCTCGAGGGCATCGCCGACCGCACCGACTTCGACCTGCGCGTGCACCAGGAGGCCTCGAAGCAGGACCTCACGTATCTCGACCCGGAAACCAACGAGCGCTACCTGCCGTGGGTGATCGAGCCGGCGGTGAGCGTCGAGCGCATCTTCATCACGCTTTTGCTGGACGCCTACGACGAGGATGTCGTCAACAACGAGCCGCGCACCCTGCTGCGCCTGCACCCCAACGTGGCGCCGGTGCAGGTGGCCGTCGTGCCTCTGTCCAAGAAGCCGGAGCTGACCGGGCCGGCGCAGGAGGTCATCCAGTCGCTGCGCGGCCGCTTCCGTGTCGAGTACGACCAGACCGGCGGCAACATCGGCCGCCGTTACCGCCGCCAGGACGAGATCGGAACTCCCTTCTGTGTGACGGTCGACTTCGAAACGCTCAACGACCACGCGGTGACCATCCGCCACCGCGACTCGACCGAGCAGGAACGCGTGAAGGTCGGCGAGCTGGCCGAGAGGCTGACGAAGCTGGTCTCCTGATCAGGCCTCAGGCCTGCGCTGCACCAGCTCGATGATGGTCCCGTCCGGGTCGCGGAGGTAAAGGCACACAGCCCCGTCCCACGGCCCGCCGGGGTCGTGGATCGTGAGCTTCCGGTGCGAGATGACCTGGACCTTCGACTGCGCCATCCGCTCCTCCACCGCCGCCATGTCGCTGACTGTGAACGCGATGTGGGCGGTGGGGGAGTCCCAGCTGTGGTGGCTGACCCGCGTCCCCTCCGGCTGGCGGTAGTGGATGAGCTCCACGATCCGCCCG
>DASXBJ010000120.1:0-5849 GCA_036491755.1 Candidatus Dormiibacterota bacterium | reverse complement strand
GGCCCAGGAAGTAGAGCATCACGCCGAGGTAAAGGACCGCGTGACTGATCAGGATGCCCATTTCCAACAGGCGGTAGCGGGACGGACCCTTGACCAGGTACGTGGCGCCCGTCACGTGCATGCTCCACGCCAGCAGCGTCGTGAGCGGGAAGAAGAAGTAAGCCTGGTACATCGCGATGAAGCGCCCGAACCTCTTGCGCGCGACGGCGTGCTCGAACGTGTACGCGATGGCGCCCACCTTGATGTCGGGATCGAGATCGACGTCGTTCGGGTTGCCGTGGTGGAGGTTGTGCTTGTGCACCCACCAGCCGTAGCTCATGCCAAGCAAGAAGTCCGCGGTGACGAGCCCGACAAGTGCGTTCTTCCACGGCGCAGCAAACATCTGCTTGTGGCCTGAGTCATGCAGCTGATAGCCGAGCTGCCCTGACGCGAGCGCAAGCCCGATCGCCGCGAGGGCCTGTGCCCAGATCGGCTTGACCGTGAAGAGCAGGATCAACATCCCGAAGAAAAGAATGAGGTTGGTCGCAATGCTCAGGAAGTAGTAGTCGGGTCGCTTGTCCAGCAAACCGGCGGCCTGAATCCGGCGCTTGAGCACGGCATAGTCGCGCTGGTTGGAGTTCAATGCCTCGCCGGGCAGCGGCGAAACGTCAGTTAGCAAGGCTGGCAACAGTATCAGTTCTCGCGGGCAAGCATGGCCGCGGCGGCGTAACAGAATCCATAAACAATGCGGCCATTGCAAAGGCGCGCGAATTCGGATTGAATTGACTTGGCCTCAGCGCGTTGTCGGGAGGGGGACACGATGGGTATCTTGCTCGCGTTTCACCAGGCCTACCAGCCGGTTCTGGACAGCGTTCTTCTGTCGGCGCTGGTCGCCGGACTTCCGCTGTACGTGCTTTTTGTCCTGCTTGCGATCCTGCGACTGCCGGCATGGCTCTGCGCCCTCGCGGCCATGCTCACCGCCGCTCTCCTGTCGTGGTGGATCTGGGGCATGCCGTTCGGGATCACCGTAGGCACGGCGACCGACGGCATGGCTTTCGGGCTGTGGCCGATCAGCTGGATCGTGCTCAACGCAGTGTTCTTCCACAACCTCACCGTGGCCAGCGGCGATTTCGACGTGATCAAGCGCTCCCTCACCCGCCTGACCACCGACCGCCGCCTCCAGGCGCTTCTGATCGCCTTCAGCTTCGGCGCCTTGCTCGAAGGCATCGCCGGCTTCGGAGCGCCGGTGGCTATCACCGCCTCAATCCTGGCCAGCCTGGGCTTCGAGCCGGTCAGCGCCGCCGTCCTCGCGTTGCTGGCCAACACGGCTCCGGTGGCTTTCGGTTCGATCGGCATCCCGGTGGTGACGCTCGGCGGCCTGGTCGCTCCGATCTTGCACAAGGACGTCACTGCGACGACGCTCGCTCTTTCGGCGATGGTCGGCCGGCAGCTCCCTCTGTTCTCGGTCCTCATCCCGGGCTACCTGATCGTCGTGCTGGCTGGATGGAGACGCATGCGTGAGGTTCTGCCGGCGGTCCTGGTCACCGGCGTCTCGTTCGCGATCGTCCAGTTCCTCGTGTCCAACTTCGTGGGTCCGGAGTTGACCGACATCCTCGCCGCGCTCGTATCGATGGGTTGCCTGGCCATCCTGCTGCGGATCTGGAGGCCGGCACAGGTGTGGCATTTCCCCTACGAGGCCACCGCGGCAGGGCCGCACCGCGTCGTGGGTGGGTCCGGACCGCCCCTGAGCCGCAAACCCGATCTTCCGGGCTCGGCTGCCGCCGCTGGCTCATCCCCGTTCGACGAGATCGATCCCCCGGGGCGCGTCTTCCGAGCTTTCTCGATGTACATCGTTCTTGTGGTCGTGATCCTGGTCGGCCAGATGGGCAACCTCCCGTTCTGGTCCGGCCACCCGGTTGGCGATCCAAAGACCGCGCTGGCCGCTCCCGCCAACATCACCGCCGACCTGAAGTGCGGCACGCCCCTGTTCAAGCTGTGCCTCCAGCCCTGGTTCGGGCCCGACCCGGCCAAAGATCGCCAGGCCTTCAAGTTCCCGGACTGGAACTTCCTATGGCCGGGCACATACGAGCTCAACGCGAAGAAGCAGCCCGTCTCGTTGATCTTTCGCGAGAAGCCCGTCGTGTCCAAATCGACCGCCTACCCGCTGGCTTTCGACTGGAATTTCCTCGCCGCGGCCGGATCCCTGGTGCTCTACGCCGGCCTGATCGCGTTCCTGCTGATGCGCGCGTTCCGCCAGCGCGTCAACTTCGTAGTGGTCTACGCGAAGACGATCCGGCAGCTTGCGCTGCCCATTGCGACGATCGCCATGATCCTCGCCATCGCCCAGCTCATGAACTATTCGGGCATGACGGCGAGCCTGGCGATCGCGCTGTCCAAGACCGGGTTCATCTTCCCGTTCGTAGCGGCGTTCCTGGGCTGGCTCGGCGTTTTCCTGACCGGCAGCGACACCTCGTCCAACACCCTGTTCGGCCCGCTGCAGGCTCAGACCGCGCAGCAGTTGGGCAACGTGAGCCCCATCCTGACCGCCGGGACCAATTCCTCAGGCGGCGTGATGGGCAAGATGATCAGCCCGCAGAACCTCTCGGTCGGCGCCGCCGGCGTGAATCAGGTGGGCGCCGAAGGCGCGATCTTCCGGCGGGTGATCGGCTACAGCCTGATCCTCACGAGCGCGGTCGGGGTGATCGCGATGATCGAGGCTTACGTGATCCCGGCGATCATCCCGTCGCCCTAGCAAGCATCCGTAAGCGACGAGCATGGCGCGATTTGACTATCGGGTCGTTTGAGCCCAGCATGCCCGCGTGGAGCGGAGCCGGCTTTACGACTTCGTAGTCGTCGGATCCGGGTTCGGCGGATCGGTTTCCGCCCTTCGGCTGGCCGAGAAGGGCTATCGCGTGGCTGTCCTCGAGGCGGGCAAGCGCTTCAACGCCGCTGACATGCCGAAAACGAGTTGGGACGTGCGTCGGTTTCTGTGGATGCCCGCGCTCTTCTGCCACGGCATCATGCGGCTCACTTTGCTCAGTGAGGCGCTCGTCGCTTCCGGCGCCGGCGTGGGTGGGGGCAGTCTTGTCTTTGCGAACACGCTGCCGGAGCCGGTCCCACAGGTTTTCCGCCGTGACGAGTGGCCGTCCGACCACGACTGGGAGTCAACCCTCAAGCCTCACTACACGACCGCTCGGCGCATGCTCGGAGCGACCACCAACCGACGATCCACTCGAGCCGACCAGGTGATAAAGGAATGCGCCCACGACATGGGAAAGGGCGACACGTACAAGCCAACGGAGGTGTCGGTCTTTTTCGGCGAGCCGGGCAAGACGGTCCCGGATCCCTACTTCGGTGGGGCGGGCCCGGACCGTGCCGGCTGCATCTTTTGCGGCGGATGCGTCGTCGGCTGCCGCCACAACGCAAAGAACACGCTCGACAAGAACTACCTCTACCTCGCTGAGAAGCTGGGCGTGGAGATTCACCCCGAGACCAAGGTGGACCGGATCGAAGCCGACGCCACAGGTGGCGGATACCTGCTGGGCAGCGTTCGCAGCACGAGCTTTCTCGCTCGCGACCGCAAGGTCTGGCGGGCAAGAAACGTGGTCCTGGCTGCCGGCGTGCTCGGCACGGTCGAGCTGCTCCTCAACGCCCGCCGCCGTGGCTGGCTGACAAAGCTCTCGCCAGCGCTAGGGCATCGCGTGCGCAGCAACAGCGAGGCGATCGTCGGCGCCACGTCGCGCCGCAAGGACGCCGACTTCACCGACGGCGTCGCGATCACATCAGGGTTTCATCCGGACGCAGTCACGCACATTCAGCCTGTCCGCTATCCGCGTGGCTCGGACCTGATCGGGCTGCTCTCCAAGCCGCTTACCAACGGCGGGCCTGGCCTACCTCGGCCAGTCCGGTTCTTCGGCGCCATCGCGCGTCACCCAGTCGATTTCACCCGCTCGCTGCTGCCGTTCGGTTGGGCGCAGAGAACGATCGTCCTGCTCGTCATGCAGACGAGCGAGAACCATTTCCGCCTCATCCTGCGGAGGCGATGGCTCTGGCCCTTCTCCGTTGCTGTCAGGTCCGCCTCCGCGGACGGCGGCCGCCAGCACAACCCGTCCTATCTGCCGGTCGCCAACGACACGGCACGCCGGGTGGCTTCGAAGATCGATGGCTGGCCGTTCAGCTCGGTCAACGAGGTGCTGTTCGACATCCCGAGCACAGCGCACATCCTGGGCGGCGCCATCATTGGCGCCGATCCTCAAAGTGCCGTCTGTGATGAGCGCCACGAAGTGTTCGGTCATCCAGGCCTGTATGTGGTTGACGGCGCGGCCGTGCCGGTCAACCTGGGAGTGAATCCGGCGCTGACAATCACGGCGCTCGCCGAACGCGCGATGAGCTTGATCCCTGCGGCACCCGACTCGGACCAGAACCAAAACCCAGCCCCTGCCGTTCGAGCCTAGGTGCGGACATGGTGCCGAGAGCGGGAGTCGAACCCGCACGTCCTTGCGGACATCGGTTTTTGAGACCGACGCGTCTGCCTGTTCCGCCACCTCGGCGCTCCCCGGACGAGCCACGACCATACCATTGGCCGGTGCGCCTCGCCCTGATCGTTGCGTGCGCAGCCTTGCTGGCCGGTTGCGGGCCCTCCGCTCCCGCTGGCCCCAGCGCCGCGCTCACACCTCCCGCGACACCGCTGGCGGCGGCGTCAGCGCCCCGTATCTCCCCTCCTCCCGTAAGCCCGCCCACGCCGCCGGGCAACGACCTGCCGGCGTTTGCCTGCACCGATGCGAGTGGGGGCACCACCGGTGTCGCCAACACGATCGCGGCCCGCGTGTCCGAGCAGCCCGGCTATGACCGGTTTGTCCTGCAGTTCGACGCCATCGTTCCAACGTTCACAGTCAAGAGCCAGGCGAAGCCAGTGTTTGCGCAAGGCCCCAGCGGCCAGACGCTGACCCTGGTGGGGACGGCCGGCGTGCTGGTTTCGGTGCATTCGGCGACCGGGGCCACCACGTTCACTGGTTCGACCGACATTGTCCACTCCGACTACCAGGTCCTCACCGAAGCTCGCCAGACCCAGGACTTCGAGGGCTACGTATCCTGGGGCCTCGGTCTGAGCCATCCCGCGTGCATGAGGGTGTTCACGCTCAACGATCCGGCGCGCTTAGTCGTCGATTTCAAGACGACTAACAGCTAACCTTCCACGGCGTGGCCATCCAGCCGCCGCCGGCGCCCACCGTCCCCCAGCAGGGCGTTCCCCCGGTCACGCCTCAGAGGTCGGGCTGCTTCGGCCGGGGCTGCGGATGCGGATGCGGGAGCTGCCTTCTCATCGTCATCCTGGTCGCCCTGCTGGTCGCCGGCGGCGGGTACTGGTTCTTCATCGTCCAGGCGTCCGCCGCGGTCAACGCGCCGGCGGCCCTGGTCGTCTACAACCAGACGGTCACGGTTGACGGCAATCCCGGCATCCCGGGCGAGCCGCTCAACGTGGGCAACACCGTCGCCACCCAGGCCGGCGGACATGCCGCCATCTCGTTGCCCGACGGCTCGTTCGTTCGCATGATCCCGGGCACCACCGTGACACTGACCGGGTTGCAGCTCAAAAGGAATGGCGACCTGCAGAGCGCCGCATTTGTGCAAAAGGTCGGCCGGACGTTGACCAACGTGCAGCACCTGGTCGGCGGCGCCACGTTCCAGGTCGGCGGCCACTCTGTGACCGCCCAGGTGCGAGGCACGCAGTTCGAGGTGCTCGTCCGCCCGGACGGCACCAACCGCATCTGGGCGCTCGTCGGCACCGTTGCGGTCTCCGGCAAGACCAGCGTGCAGCTCACCGCCGGCCATGAGATCGACGCCGACGCGAACGGCACGCTGTCGAACCTGCG
>DASXBJ010000119.1:0-12960 GCA_036491755.1 Candidatus Dormiibacterota bacterium | reverse complement strand
AGCAGCAGCGTGCTCACGTGGTCGGCGACGATCCTGTTGATCTCCTCGGGCATGCGCCGGTCGAAGCTGCGCAGCCCGGCCTCGACGTGCACCACGGGTATGTGCAGCTTGGCCCCGACCAGCGCGCCCGCCAGCGTCGAGTTGGTGTCGCCGTAAACCAGCAGGAAGTCAGGATGGATCTCCAGCGCGATGCTCTCGATCCCGCCGAGCATCGCCCCGGTCTGCGCGCCGTGAGGCCCCGAGCCGACGCCCAGGTTGCGATCCGGCGCGGGAATGAGGAGCTGGCGGAAGAACAGGTCCGACATCGCCTCGTCGTAGTGCTGTCCCGTGTGGACGAGGAACTCTTCGTGGTGCTTGCGGAGGATTCGCGAAACCGGCGCCGCCTTGATGAACTGCGGCCGCGCACCGACCACCGTCAACACCCTCATCGCACCGGAGTCTAGCCAGCGCGCCCGACTAGCATGTGCCGAGCATGCAGCCCGGCGCGTCGAGATTGCGGGTCGTCGTCCTGACGCACTACTTTCCGCCGGAGGTCGGCGCTCCGCAAACCCGGCTTTTCGAGCTGGCCTCGAGGGCCGCCGCGGCGGGCCATCAGGTCACCGTGGTGACGGGCTTTCCGAACTACCCGACGGGGAGGGTCTTTCCCGGGTACCGCGGATTTCGGATGGAAGAGCGGATGGACGGCGTGCGTGTGCTGCGGACGTGGGTCTACGCCACGCCCAATCGCGGCTTCCTGCGGCGCATCCTCAACCACCTCTCCTTCGCGTTCTCGAGCCTGTTCGTGATGGGCCGGTGCGGGCCGACCGACGTGATCTTCGTCGAGTCACCGCCTCTTTTCATCGGCCTCGCCGCGCTTGCCTACACGAGGTTCAGGCGCGCGCCCTTCATCTTCAACGTGAGCGACATCTGGCCGCAGTCAGCGGTCGAGCTCGGGGCGCTGCGGAGCCGTTTCGCGATCCGGCTCGCCGAGATGCTCGAGCTTCACCTGTACCGGCGCGCCGCACGAGTCAGCGTTGTCACGCAGGGCATGATCAAGAAGCTGGCGGCCCGCGGCGTTCCCTCCGAGAAGCTGGTGCTGCTGACCAACGGCGTCGACACGACCTACTACCGGCCGGCGCCGCCCGATGCCGAGCTCGCGCGCCGTCTCGGGATCGACGGGAAGAAGGTCTTCCTCTATGCGGGCACGCACGGCATGGCGCAGGGGCTCGACGTCATCCTCGAGGCGGCCCGGCGAACCTGGAAGGAGAACGTGCTGTACGTTCTCGCCGGCGAGGGCGCGGACAAGGAATCCCTGATGTGGTCGGCCAGGGTCAACAGCCTGGCCAACGTGTGCTTCATACCCAACCAGCCGAAGTCGGCCATGCCGGCGCTGCTCAACCTCGCGTACGCCACCGTCATCCCGCTCAGGCGGCTTGACCTGTTCCGCTCGGCGCTCCCCTCCAAGCTCTTCGAGTCGATGGCGTGCGCCAAACCAATCGTCGCGGCGCTGTGGGGCGAAGCCGCCGACCTCGTACGCGAAGCGAATTGCGGCGTGGTCGTGGAGCCGGAAGATCCTGACGCCCTGTGCGAGGCGGTCGAATCGCTGGCCGCCGACCCCGAGCGGGCCCGGGCCCTGGGCGAAAACGGCCGCCGCTACGTAACCGCCCACTACGACCGCACCACGATCGCCTCCAGGTTCATCGAGTTGCTCGCAGCGACGTCGGGGAGAGGGCCAGGGTGAGGATCTGGGCAGTCCCCTCTCCCCGTCGGGGAGAGGGCTAGGGTGAGGGGCGTAAACAGGCACCCACGGTGAAACGCCCCTTCGACATCCTGCTGTCGGCGCTCGGCCTGATCGTCACGTCGCCGGTGATGCTGGTCTGCGTGATCGCCGTGAAGCTCTCCTCCCCCGGCCCCGCGATCTACGGAGGCACACGAGTGGGCCGCAACAAAAAAGAGTTCCGCATCTACAAGCTGCGCACGATGCGGCAGGGCGCCGACACGATGGGCCCCGCGATCACCGCCGGCGACGACCCGCGCATCACGCCCACCGGCCGGGTCCTGCGCCGGCTGAAGCTCGACGAGCTGCCGCAGCTGCTCAACGTTTTGCGCGGCGACATGAGCCTGGTCGGGCCGCGCCCCGAGGCATCCAAATATGTCGCCCACTACACCCCCGACCAGCTGCGGGTGCTGTCGGTGCGCCCGGGCATCACAGGCCCGGCAGCGCTCGCCTATATCAACGAAGAGGAGATCCTCCGAGGAGGCGACGCGGAGTCGGCCTACCTGTCCAGGGTGATGCCGATGAAGCTCGCCATCGACCTGCGCTACGTGGACACCGCGACCTTCGCCGGCGATCTCCGAATCCTGGCCCAGACCTTCCTGGCCCTCTTCCGGAGGCGCACGACTCCAGCCTGACCACGATACCCTTAGGGGGTATGATGCGCAGGTGCCCGGATACGCCAAGGACAAGCGCAAGATCGAGACCAGGCTCAGGCGCATAGAGGGCCAGGTGCGCGGCATCCAGAGGATGGTCCTGGAAGACCGGTACTGCATCGACGTCCTCACCCAGGTCAATGCGACCAGGGCGGCGCTGGCAAGCGTCGCGCTGCAGCTGCTCGCCGACCACACGGAGCACTGCGTAACCGACGCGATCCTGTCGGGCGGCGGCAGAGAGAAGATCGGCGAGCTCAACGACGCCGTCGAGCGGCTGGTGAGAAGCTAGCCCGAATTGGTCGCCGTCAGCGCGGTCCTCCACGCCCTCCAGCTCTCCCTGTTCATGCTCTGGGAGGTCCTGTGGCCGCTCGCCTTCGGGTTCCTGCTGTCGGCGATGGTGCAGACGGTTGTTTCGAAGAAGGCCGTGGCCGGGGCACTCGGCCGGCCCGACCTGAAGGGCTTCGTCCTCGCCTGCGGTTTGGGCGCCGCCAGCTCCTCGTGCTCCTACGCCGCGGTTGCGGTGGCACGCTCGCTCTTCCGCAAGGGCGCCAGCTTCGTCAACGCGATCATCTTCGAGTTCGCATCCACCAACCTCGTCTTCGAGGTCGGGCTCGTCCTGCTCATCCTGCTCGGCTGGCAGTTCGTGGCGGCCGAGTTCGCCGGCGGCCTCCTGATGGCGGTAATCCTGTGGATCCTCTTCAAGGTGACGTTGCGCGAGCGCATGGTCGACGAGGCCAGGCGCCAGGCCGAGCTGGGAGTTTTCGGTTCCACCCATGAGGCGCACGGCGAGATGGACATGTCCATCACCGACGGCCCGTTTCTCTCCCGGCTCTTCTCGGCCCGCGGTTTCACGGCCATCTCGCACGCCTTCTTCATGGACCTCAACGCCCTGTACGTGGACCTCGCCCTGGGCTTCCTGTTCGCCGGCGCCCTCGCCGCGTGGGTGCCGAACAGCTGGTGGCAGGCGCTGTTCCTGACCAGTCACCCAGCGCTGAACGCGTTTTGGGGACCGCTCATCGGGCCGGTCATCTCGATGCTCAGCTTCGTCTGCTCGGTGGGCAACGTGCCCCTGGCGGTGGTGCTGTGGAACGGCGGCATCAGCTTCGGCGGAGTGATCAGCTTCATCTTCGCCGACCTGATCATCCTGCCCATCCTCAACATCTACCGGAAGTACTACGGCGGCCGGATGTCGCTCTACCTGCTGGGCGTCTCGTACGCGGCGATGGCGGTGACGGGCTTCCTCGTCGGAGGCGCTTTCCAGCTACTCGGCCTGGCTCCGACGAATCACCACGTCACAGTCTTCGAGACCCAGCCGGCCTGGAACTACACGACCTTCCTCGACATTGCGTTCGTGATCCTCATGGCGATCATGGCGTGGCGGTTTGTGACGACCGGCGGCCTGGAGATGCTGCGCGCGCACGCCCGCCGGCCCGAGGAGGGCGCGAAACTGGTCCAGGACCCGGTGTGCGGGATGAGCGTCGACGCAGCGACCGCCGAGCACCGCTCCCGGTTTGGCGGCAAGGATTACTTCTTTTGCTCCAGCGGGTGCAAGGCCACCTTCGACCAGGAACCCGAGAAGTACGCCGACGCCGGCGCGCACGCGCACGAGGGTCACTAGCTGGTCTCACACGGGCGATGACGCCAGCGGCCTAGGCGCGGTTGAGCTTCACGATGTCCGTCACGGCCTCGATCACGTCGGCGATGTCCTGGTCGGAGTGCGCGGGGCTCAGAGGAAGCGAGATCATCCGCTCGAACTCTCGCGACGCGACGGGAAAGTCCTGCGGCGTCATCTTGTATTTGTCCCGGTAAAAGGTGTGCTCGTGGATCGGGATGAAGTGCACGCTCGCGCCGACGTTGCGCTTGCGCATCTCTTCGATGAACTGGCCGCGGTCGATCTTGAGCCGGTCGAGGTGCAGCCGCAGCACGTAGATGTGCCACGCGCTCTCCACCTCCGGCCGCTCGATCGGGGTCTGCAGCTCCTCCATCCCGCTCAATGCCTCGTCGTACTGCGCGACGATGGCGCGCCGCCGGCGCTGCATCGACTCCAGGGCCTTGAGCTGGTGCAGCCCGATGGCAGCCTGGATGTCGGGCATGTTGTATTTGAACCCGGGCAGCACGACGTCATAGCGCCAGGATCCCTCCGACGTGTACCGCTTGAACGCGTCGCGGCTCATGCCGTGGAGGCTCCACATGCGAGCGTCGTCGATCACGGTGAGCGGCCCGGTCAGCATTCCGCCCTCGCCGGTGGTCAGGTTCTTCGTGGCATAAAACGAGAACGCGACGAGGTTCGGCAGGTCGAACCCAGGCTGCGGGGCGCCGATCATGCGCCCGCGATAGCGGGATGGAAGCGCATGCGCGGCGTCTTCGATGACGGCAAGGCTGTACCGGCGGGCGATGTCGTAGATGGAATCCATCTCCGCCGGATGGCCGTACAGGTGGACCGGCAGGATCGCCTTCACGCCTGGCGTTCGCCGCACCGCGGCCTCCACCAGGTCCGGGTCGATGTTGAGCGTGTCGGGCTGCACGTCGACGAGCACCGGCAGGGCATGTTGATGCTCGATCACGTGGATGCTCGAGGCAAAGGTCATCGTGGTGCTGACCACAGCGTCGCCCTCGCCGATCCCCAGCGCGGCCAGCGCGATGTGCATGGCGGAGGTGGCGGAGTTCACGGCCAGCGACGCGGGCGCGCCGACGAAATGCCCGAAGTCGGTTTCGAACTGCTGCGCGCGACGGCCGGTCGTGATCCAGCCCTCGCGCAGCGTGCGGACCACCTCGTCGATCTCGTCATCGCCGATGAGCGGCGGGGCGAAGGGCAGGAACTCCGACCTCAACTCGGCTCCTCCACCTTGCGCAGGATTCCGGCGACATGGCTCCGCAGCACAGGCACGGCCGCCAGCAGCGGATACGTGGCCGCGGTCAGCGGGCCCAGGCGGCGCGCGAGCGGCGGCAGCACGGTCACGGTGTGCAGCTCGCCTTTCAGCTTCGGGAAGAGCGCGCGCACGCGGCGGCGGCTCACCCCGCGCACGTGCCGGTTGGCCGGGCTGTCATAGCGGAAGTCGTACCAGAGAAGGCCGCCGCCGGGTCGCAGCACACGGTAAACCTCCGCCGCCACGTTGGCCGCCATCGCCTCGTCCAGGATCGAGCTGAAGATCGTCAGCGCCATCACGAGGTCGAAGCTCCCGTCCGGGAAGTCGAGGTGCTCCGCGTTGCCCACATGAAACTCGAGCTGCGGGTGCGCCCGATTGGCGATCGCGACGCGATCCGGCAGCAGCTCCACGCCGACCATGCGACCCGCCTGGGCGCCCAGCTCGCGCAGCCAGGCCAGCTCGCCTCCGCCGCCCGAGCCGATCTCGAGGATCCGTCGCTCGCCCAGCGGCACCCACCCGGCCTCGGTGAGCAGCCGCGTGGTGAGGCGGCGCCGCTCCTCCAGGATGAGGCGGTTGCCCGCGTTGGACTGGTCCCATCGCGAGCCGGCGCCGGCGTCGATCTGCTCGTACGCCCTGGCGATGCGCTCGGCCTCGGTCACGCCAGCTTGCCCTCGGCGTCGATCTCATAGGTGCGCCCGCAAGCCGCGCATGAATACGTGAGGCCGGCGCCCCCGGCTCTGGGCGCGAGGTTGTGCCCGCAGTCGCAGGCATAGCCGCGAATGCGGGCCGGGTTGCCGGCGACAATGGCGCGCTCCGGCACATCGCGAGTCACGACCGATCCCGAGCCGACCAGCGCCATGCGGCCGATGTTGACCCCGGGCAGGATCACCGCACCGCCGCCGATCGCGGCCCCATAGCCGACGACGCCCTGGCTCGCGACCCAGTCGATGTCGGCTTTCGGCGTGCCGTCCGGGTTGATCGCCCTGGGATGCTTGTCGTTGAGCAGCATCACGCCCGGGCCGAGAAAAACGCCGCTTTCGATCGTGAAACCGTGATAGACGAAGACGCCGTTCTGCAGCTTGCAGTGGTCGCCGATGCGCACGTTCCTGTCCACGTACGAGCCCTTGCCCAGGATGCATTGCTTGCCGATCACCGCGCCGTCGCGCACCTGCGCCTGGTGCCAGATGCGCGTGCCATCGCCGATCGTGGCCTGGGGTGACACGTCGGCGGTCGGGTGGATCTGGACGTCGGTGGGCATGACCGGCCCTATCTTGGCACGCTCATCGCCCGGCGCTGCCAGGCCCAGAGCAGCGTTCCCTGCGCGGCGAGCACGACCGCTGAAACCACCGCGGCCAGGCCGGCGCCAGGTTCCCTGGCCAATAGGACGATGGCCGCGAGCTCGATCACGACGAGGGCCGCGGTCAGCGCACCAAGCCGGTTCGGGACCTGGCTCGCGATCTCGACGTTGAAGAGCAGGGTCCCCCAGACCACGATCATCGAGGCGGGCAGAAACACGGTGTGATACCGCCCGTACTCATCAAAACCGCCAAACGCGATGACGAGCACCCCATAAAGGGCAACCAAAGCCACAGGCCCCATCGCATCAGGGAAACTCCCTCTCCCCGCAGGGGGGAGGGTCGGGGTGGGGGCACGCCGAAAACTGAACACCAGCGGATACAGCACCCACAAGACCGCCAGCGCGGGCAGCAACCAGAACGCCGCATAGCGCGCCGAGGTGTAGTGCGCCAGCGCGCGCAGGGGCAGCCGGAACGCGCCCGACGTCGACACGTGCAGCAGCGGCTCGTCGACGTCCGCGTTGTGAGTGAGGGCCAGGCCAATGCTCAGCCGCACGAACTTCACGGGGTCGGCGAGGATCGCGGCGCGACTCAGGTCACCGGAAAGGGCGTAGTGGTTGGCGGCGAACTCCGGGTGCTCGGTGATGAGATGCCACACGTTGAGGTGCGTCACGTTCACGTACTGGTCCACGACGAGCGCCTGCGTTCGGTAGCGCGCCGGCGCCTCGAGCTGCATGTCGTACTGCATCACCTTGCCGAGCAGGCTGATGTTGTTGATCTCCGAGGTACCGGCGTAGCCGTTGAACACCGCATTGCCCGCGACGTAGCCGCCGATCACCAGGTAGCACGCCGCGGTCGCGGCCAGCCCGTGGACGATCACGCGCCGCGGAAGCGACCGCACCAACGCCCACACCGCGAAGTAGACACAGAGAGCCAGCGGCAGAAATGTCCATTCGGGGCGCGTGAACGTCGTGGCCGTGGCCAGGGCCGCAATGGTCCACACGATCGATGGCCTCGGTTGCGCGACGAAGCTCACCAGCGCAACCAGGAGGCCGGCGACGAGGATCAGCGCCAGGGACTCCGACAGGACCTCCTTCGAGTAGGCCGCCGCGTAAACGTCGGTCGCCATCAGCAAAGCGACGGCGAACGCGATCCACCGCCGCCGCAGAGCCGACCACGCGATCCAGTACGTGAGCGCGATCACAGCGAGGAACATCACGGCCTGGACTGCCAGCAGGGGTCCATACGATCCGCCCGACGCGCCCAGGATCGCGAGCAGCAGCGGGTAGCCCGGCAGCCGCCCGGTGCTGAAAACATGACCGTGCAGAAGGTCGCGCGCGGCGCCGAGATAGGTCGGCGTTCCAAGCGAGTTCTGGCTGTCGAACTCGATCACCGCGTGCGGGGAATTTGCGTAATAGAGATCGAGCACCGCGGCCGCGGCGAGCACGACGAGCGCAAGAGGCAGGCGGTGCGGACGCAGCGCCATCCACAACCGCATGAGGCTAGCCGGCGATTCCGACATCGGTGCTCACAGTAGCTTCCGCGCCCCGGCGGCGGGATTTCGAAAAGCGTTCCGAGGTGATAGCCTGTTTTCAAGTCCAATCGATTGACCACCCAGATCCACGACTCCAAGCGCAAGGTCGCAGTGACTGATCGCCACTCCCCTGAAGTCTCGATCGTCATCCCGTGTCTCAACGAAGCCGAGACGCTGGAGCTCGTTCTTCAAGAGGTGCAGGACGCGATCAGGAAGGACCGGCTGTCCGCCGAGATCATCGTCGCTGACAACGGCAGCAAGGACGGCTCGCAGGCAATCGCCGAGCGCATGGGCGCGCGCGTCGTGGCGGTGGTCGAGAAGGGTTACGGCAGCGCGCTGCGCGGGGGCATCAATGCCGCGCGCGGCAACTACGTCGTCATGGGCGATGCTGACGGAAGCTACGACTTCTCGTCGATCAAGAAGTTCATCGACAAGCTGCGCGAGGGCAACGAGCTCGTGATGGGCAACCGGTTCCAGGGCGGCATCCAGGCCGGCGCGATGCCACCGGTGAACCAGCACTTCGGCAACCCGCTCCTCACCACGCTGGTGCGCCTGTTCTTCCGCGGCGGCGTGGGCGACGTGAACTGCGGCCTGCGCGCCTTCACGAAGGCGGCCTTCGCGAAGATGAACCTGCAGACCACCGGCATGGAGTTCGCGACCGAGATGCCGATCAAGGCGCTGATCATGCGTTTGCAGATCGCCGAGGTGCCGACGATCCTGCGCCCCGACGGCAGGTCGCGCCCGCCGCACATGCGCCCGTGGCGCGACGGCTGGCGAAACCTCCGCTTCATGCTCGTCTACACGCCGGGCTGGCTGTTCATGCTGCCGGGCGTCGTGATGTTCGCGATCGGCCTGCTGGGCAGCCTGCTGCTGGTCCGCGGCGACGTACACCTGGGAGCCATCGCGCTCTCCATCCACACGCTGCTCATCCTGTCATTCCTGATGATCGTCGGCTACCAGCTCATCGTCTTCGCGGTCTCGACGCGGTTCTTCGCCACGCGCGCCGGCCTGCTGCCGGAGAGCCCGGTGTTCGTACGCCTCTACCCGTACATGAAGCTGGAGACGGGGTTGTTCATCGGCACGGCCTGGACTCTGATCGGTCTCGTCGGCATCCTGGTCGCGTTCTGGAGCTGGCATGGCGCCGGCCTGGGGCGGCTCGATCCGTACGTGACGATGCGGCAGCTCATTCCCGCCGTCGTGCTCGTCGCGCTCGGCACCGAGACGGTTTTCGCCAGCTTCTTCCTCAGCATCATGGGCATGGGCCGCAGCGAGCGGATCCATGCGCACGAAGTCAAGACGGAAACCCCTTGATGGGGGGAGCCGCCGAGACGGACTCCGAGGTCGAAGCCAGGCTGCAGCGGTACGTCCTCTACGACGAGGTCAATGCGCCCTACCTCCGCTGGCAGCTCGAACAGTTCATGCCCTTCCTCGGCCGCCGCGTGATGGAGGTGGGCGTCGGGGTCGGCGCGATTGTCGCGCAGCTCGGCGATCGCGACCTGGTGGTGGCGGTCGACATCGAGCCGCCGATGGTCGAGTTCACTCGCAAGCGTTTCGCCGGCCGGTCGAACCACGAGTTCGCCACGCTCGACATCAGCGCGCTGCCCGACGCGACCCGCAGGGACCTGAAGAGCAAGTCGCTCGATTCCATCGTCTGCATCAACGTGCTGGAGCACATCGAGGACGACGCCGCCGCCGTCGCGACGATGGCCGATCTACTGGTACCCGGCGGCGTGCTCGCGCTGCTGGTCCCCGCGCACCCCTCGCTCTACGGTCCATACGACAAGGTCGAAGCGCACTTCCGCCGCTACACGAAATCAAGCCTGCGCAAGGTCATCGAAGGCGCGGGCCTGTCAGTCGAGCGCCTGTATTACTTCAACGCCATCGGCGCCCCGGGCTGGTGGTGGCAGTACAAGGTGATGAAGCGCGACCACCAGACCCAATCTGACTACAAGCTGATGGAGATGCTGGTCCCGGCGATGCGCGCGATAGAGAAGGCAATCAAACCACCGTTCGGAATGTCGGTGGTCACGGTGGCGCGAAAGCCGAAGTAACGGCCCTGTGAGCTCGCGGTCTGGCCGGGCCTCTAGCTGCAGCTCCCGGCGATCTCCGCGACAGGAGCGGCTTGTCCGGCTTGAGTCGGAGTCGAATACACGAGCCGAAGCCCTTTGTCACCGTACAGATATATGCCGGAGCGGCCCGCAAACCAGAGTCCAGTCGCGTCGGCGGCGAAGCCAATCATCAGCTGGGCATCCTGACTGACAGCGAACAACCGATGCGCGACCTCGGGCGAGAACAGCGCCGCGTAGCTTGGCGCCGGCGTCCATCCTCCGTCCGCCGGCTGCGAATACACGACCGGAGTTCCGTGCGAATCAAATCCCGCCACCCAGCCCGACATCCCATCCGGGAGGCTCAACCAGGTTGTGACCTGTCCCGTCGCAAGGTCGAGTCGGTCGATACGGCCGACCACCGCTCCAAGGCCTGAATACTCGCCTGAGAAGCCCCATGCATAGCCGCCGCTGACGGTTCCCCACGCGCCGGTCGCATCGATCGTTCGAATAGCGCCGGAGGCCGGGTCGAGCGCCCGCAGGCCCACTGTCGAATTCTCCCATCGTCCGGTGACGAGGTATATCCCCTCGTTTGCAAACGCCACGGGGTAATCCGTCGAGCCCCCGGAATAAACGACCCGATCCGTGCCCGAAGCAACGTCGACTACGTGGATCTGGGTAGGGGTGCCGGGACCGACCGACGTGGAGGTCCACAGCGCGTATGTATAGGCGGAGCCGTCGGCTTTGATCAGGGCGCTTGGCGACGGAACCCAGCGCGCAAAGGGGCGATCGTAGGAAACGCTGAAGTCGGTTCCTCGCAACGTCGGCTTGGCAACCGTTTCGAAGACATTCGGGTTGGAGGTCCGCCGGGTGTCCCCGGCCGGGTCGGCGGCGAGCGTGGCTTTTGCAAGGTCTAGAAAACCGCCGCGGTCGGGCTGGCCCTGGCCTCCTACGGGTGGGCTCGTCAACGCGACCGGCAAGACGCAGCTCAAGCCAGAGGTGTCTGGTTGCGTCGGCCACGTCCGGGCGGATGACGCAGCGGAATCACCCCCGGCATCGGTGCGAGCGGGACTCGCGGCATCGGTGCGGCCGGAGCTGGCGGCGGCGCTTGCCTCCTTCCCCGCCGGCCGGCCGCAGCTCATCAGCAAAACGGCTATGGCGATCATCGCCGTGGCCTGTCGAATTTGCATGCCGTTACGAGAGCAACGGCTCAATCGACCATCGGTTACGTGCGGTTCGGAGATCGAGGACTAGCTCTTCTCGGTCCCCTTTGCCCGCTCTTCCGCCCGGTTCGGCATCTTCGGTTCCTCGGCGTGCTCGGCCGTCCCCTCCGCGGCCGCCAGCTTGAGCGCGCGCACCAGCTCGTCCGGCCGCCCCTCGCGAGCCAGCCTCTCCAGCCGCTCGACCGTCCAGGCGAGGTCCTCCTCCTTGATCGAGGAGGGCGAGACCACCTCGCGGATCGACGGGTGCGCCGTGGGCCGCCAGCCCTCGTCGGGCGCCAGCAGGTCCTCGGTCAACCGCTCGCCAGGACGCAACCCCGTGACCACGATCTTGATGTCCACGTCCGGGCGCAGGCCGCGCGCGCGAATCAGGTCGCGGGCGAGCTCCAGGATCTTGATCGGCTCTCCCATATCGAGCATGTACAGGTGTCCGGGCCGCGACATCGACAGCGTGATGAGCACCAGCGAGGCCGCCTCGCGGATGGTCATCATGTAGCGCGACACGTCGGGGTGGGTGATCGTCACAGGGCCGCCCTGCTCGATCTGCCGCTCGAACAGCGGCACCACGCTCCCCCTGCTCCCGACCACGTTGCCGAACCGCACCGCCCAGCACCGCATCGGACCGTTGTACGCGAGCACGATCTGCTCGCACAGGCGCTTGGTGCAACCCATCACGGAGTGCCGTGCCACCGCCTTGTCGGTGGAGATGAGGATGAACCGCTTCACGCCGGCGGCGTGCGCGGCGCGCAGCGTGTTCCAGGTTCCGGTCACGTTGGTCAGCACCGCCTGAATGGGATGCGACTCGAGCATCGGCACGTGCTTGTAGGCCGCGGCGTGAAACACGATGTCGGGCCTCTCGTCCGAGAACACCTGCAGCAGCAACTCACGGTCGACGATCGAAACCAGCGCCTCGCGCAGGTCGACCGAGGTCGCCACGCGCAGCTCTTCGGCCAGGTCGAACAGTCCGCTCTCGTTGGTGTCGACCAGGACCAATCGCTTCGGCCCGATGCCCGCCAGCAGCCGGCACAGCTCAGACCCGATCGATCCAGCCGCGCCGGTGACCATCACGGTCCGGTTGCGGACCTCGGCCGCGGTCACCTCGACGTTGATCTCTCGCTGGTCGCGACCGACCAGGTCGTCGGCGGACAGCTGGCGCAGCCGGAAACCATGAGGCCGCGGGAACCACTCGTCCGCCGCCGGCACCACGAATACCGGCAGCTGCGCGTTCAGGCTCTCCCTGTACAGCCGGCGCTCGACCGTGCGGTCAGAGCTCTCGGTCTGCACGAAGGCCACGCCCTGCGCGTCGACGGAGGTGAACCATCGCCGCAGATTGCCCGCGGTGCCCAGCACCGGCACGCCCATCAGCGTTTGTCCGATGTCAGCGGGACCCGTGGTGACGATGCCGACCGGAACCCAGTCCGGGCTGCGGTGCTGCAGCATCGCCTTGACGGTGCTGTAGCCGCTCTCGTCGGGGATCACAACCAGGAGCCGATTGCCCGTGGCGCGCGCCGACGAGCGCAGGCGCGGAATCAGCCGCAGAAGTCCGATCGCGATCACCTGCGCGGGTGAGGCCAGGATCGGAGCCAGCAC
>DASXBJ010000118.1:0-2999 GCA_036491755.1 Candidatus Dormiibacterota bacterium | reverse complement strand
GCGCGCAGCTCGTCAGCGTCGAACGACCAATCCGGCGCACGCAGGGTCACGAAGCGCGGCACCGCTCCGCTGATGACACAGTCAGGACCGTAGTTCTCGTAAAACGGCTCGAACACGATGACCTCATCTCCCGGATCGACCGCCGCGAGCATGGCCGCGATCATCGCCTCGGTCGCGCCACAGGACACGGTCACCTCCGTCTCCGGATCGACCGGCCGGTTCCAGGCCGCCGACTGCTTGCGCGCAATCGCCTCGCGCAGCTGCGGCGCGCCCCAGGTGGTCGCGTACTGGTTGTATCCGTCATGCAGCGCACGAGCAGCCGCATCGAGGATTCGGGGATCGGTGGAGAAATCGGGAAAGCCCTGCGCGAAGTTCACAGCGTGATCGGGACCGTTGACCTGCAGGTTCAACCGCGTCATCTCGCGGATGACCGACTCGGTGAAGCTCCGCGCTTTCAGCGACAGCCGGCCCATGTCGGGGGCGGAGACTCTCTCAGTGCCCGGGATCGGCGCGCTCCAGGCGAAGGTTGGTGCTGGAGCACGAGTAGCAGCGCGGCGGCCTCTCGAGGCTGCGTTCCCACCAGCCGCAGACTTCGCACGTCCAGCGTGTCTTGGCGAAGAAATCCAGGACGTCCGAGCGGCTGAGGAGGCCGACCATCCTGCCGCCACGGATCACCGGCACCCTGCGAATCCTTTCGCCGATCAACATCCGCGCCGCCTCGTCGATCCCCGTGTCCTCGGTGACGGAGATCACGTGCGAGCTCATGATGTCGCGGGCGACCTTGCCCCTCTTACTGAAGACATCCGTCTCGGAAACGATTCCGACCACATGACCCTCGCTGGTGACGACCGGCGCGCCGGTGATGTGCTTCGACAGGAGCGTGCCGGCGATCTCGTCGACGGGCGTGTCTTCTCTAAAGGTGATCACGTTCCGCGTCATGACCTCTTTGACGGGAATCATCAGGAATTCAGAAGTGTAGCCACCGTATTCAGGTTCGCGTTGCCGCCGCTGAGGATCAAGCCCTTGCGGCCCGCCGGTAGCTTGCCGGCGAGGTAGGCGGCCAGCGGCAGGGCGCCTGTCGGCTCCAGCGCGAGATGGAGGCGCGACCACGCAACCCGGACCGCATCCGCGATCTCGTCTTCGGTCACGGTCACGATCTGGTCGACCAGCCCGTTGGCGAACATCACCTCGAAGTTGCGCCGGCCGACCGACACCGTGCGAACGCCGTCGGCGAGCGTTTGAGGCGGCGCGGGAAGGGCCTCAATGCGATGCGCCTTCCAGCTCTGAAACGCGTCGTCCGCCCTCGCCGGTTCGACCCCGATCACCGTGGTGGTGGCGCGGTGGTGCTTGGAGGAGATCGCAGTGCCGGACAGCAGCCCGCCGCCGCCAATCGGAGCGGCGACCACCTCCAGCTCCGGCGCATCCTGCAGCAGCTCCATGGCCGCCGTGCCCTGGCCGTGGATGACATCCCAGTCGTCAAACGGGTGGACGAGCGTCAGGCCGCGCTCCGCCATCACCTCGCGCATCCGCTCCTCCCGGTTGGCAAACGTGATGCCTTCCTGGATGACCTCGGCGCCCAGCGCGCGGGTGGCGGCGACCTTGGCCGGGTTCGCGTCCTCGGGGATCAGGATGAGCGCGGGGAGCCCGGCCTTCGACGCCGCCAGGGCCACGGCCTGCGCATGGTTGCCCGAGCTGACGGCGATGAAGCCCGCCGGCGTCCCGCGAGACATCAGGGAGAGCACCGCGTTGAAAGCCCCGCGCACCTTGAACGAGCCGGTGACCTGGAAACACTCCGGCTTCAGGCGAAGTTGGGGATCGAGGTCGGTGGTGATGACCATCGTGCGCCGCACGTGCGGCGCAATGCGGCCGGCAGCCTCGCGAACCTGGGCGGCGTGCTCCTCCAGGAAAGCCGTCAAGCAGCTGCCGAATCTGTCTTCGCGGCCGGCTGGAGCGCGGGCGAACGCCGGATGTTGGTCAGCACGATGCCGGCGAGGATCACCACCATTCCAATGATGATGGGAAGGCTTATCGACTCGCGCAAGAGCAGCACGCCCCAGAACACGGCCGTGATCGGGACCAGGAAGGTGACGCCCGCGGCGCGGACCGCGCCGAGGCTGTTCATCACGTAGTAATAGAGCAGATAGGCGATCCCCGTTCCGCCCGCGCCCAGGGCGAGGACGGCCGCCACCGAGGAGAACGCCAGGTGCACCTGCGGGAGGGATGGAGCGGCGATGGGTATCGCGAAGAGGACGCTGGCGACCAGCTGCCCCAAGCTCACCTCGAACACGCTGACGTTGCGCATCTTGCGGCGTTGGTAGAGCGCGTTGATCGCATAGGAGAGGGAGGCGACGAGCACGGCGATGGAGCCGAACAGGCTCCCGGACAGGCCGTGAGCAAGGATGTCGGGCACGACGAGGATGACCACTCCGGCGAAGCCGACGAGAACCCCGAGGTAGTTCACCACGCTGGGTCGCTCCGACGGCATCACCCAGTAGATGAGCACCGCCGTCCACAGGGTGGTTGTGGAGTTGAGGATGCTTGCCAGCCCGCTGGTGATGTGTTGTTCGCCCCACGCGATTGCGATCCACGGCACCACCGCGTTGGTTATGCCCATGATCGCGAAGGACCCGACGCGCGTCCGCCATCCCTCGCCGAACAGAGGCTTGCCCATCAGGCGGACGATCACCGCCAGGGCGAGGCAGCCTGATGCGGAGCGAACGAGGAGGACAACGGTGGGGCTCATATCGTGGATCGCGACCTTGATCAGAAGGAATGACGTTCCCCAGATGAGGGCCAGGGCGATCATCGCCGCGTAGGGAGCGAGCGAGCTCTGCCGCTCAGACACGGGTCGCCCAGTCGTCCGACGAGAGCACCAGCGTGACGGGGCCGTCGTTTTCGATGCTGACACGCATATCGGCTCCAAAGCTGCCCGTCTCAGTGTGTATTCCACGCTCCAGAAATCTCTGCACGAACAGCTGGTAGAGCTGTTCGGCGCGAGC
>DASXBJ010000117.1:0-40489 GCA_036491755.1 Candidatus Dormiibacterota bacterium | reverse complement strand
CTGTGACTGCACGATCTCTCGGGTCCTGCTCGCCGACTCGGTGGTGATCGATGTCGGGCGGGCGACGCGGGTGGTCTCGGCGCCGGCGCGGCGGGCGCTGCGGGTGAGAGACCAGGGTTGCCGCTGGCCGGGCTGCTCGCGCCCGGTCAACTGGTCGAGTCCGCATCACATCGTGGCCTGGTCGAGGGGTGGGGACACCAACCTGTCCAACCTGGTCCTGCTCTGTTACCACCATCACCGGCAAGTGCATGAGGGTGGCTGGCAGGTGGTCAGGGCTGGGCGGGAGTTTCGCTTCTTGCCACCTGAGCGGGTGGCGATGCGGCGAGCACGGGGGCCGGGGCTGCGCTGGGCGGCCTGAAACAATTGCCGGTGTGAATGACGCGCCGGTTGGGATCTTCGATTCGGGTGTGGGCGGCCTTTCTGTGCTGCGCGAGATACGGATTGCTCTGCCTCGCGAGTCCATCTACTACGTGGCGGACTCGGCAAATGCGCCCTGGGGGGACAAGTCTCGAGAATTTGTGCGGGATCGAGGGGTGGAGATTGCGGGCTTTCTCGTCGACCGCGGCGTGAAGGCGATCGTCATCGGGTCCAACACGGGAACGGTCGGGTCGGCCGAGGCGCTTCGTGCTTCCTTGAGCATCCCGGTGGTGGCGATGGAGCCGGGGGTCAAGCCTGCTGTGGCGGCGACGAAGACGGGAGTGGTGGGCGCGATCGTCACGGCCACGATGAGTGGGTCGGATCGGATGGCGTCGTTGCTCGATCGCTTCGGCACCGACGTGAAGGTGATCACGCAGCCGGTGCCGGGACTGGTCGAGCATGTCGAGGAGGCGGACCTGGAGAGCGACGAGCTGAGATCGATGGTCGAGGGGTATATTCGGCCGCTGCTGGACGCGGGCGCCGACACCATCGTGTTGGGATCGACGCATTACGTGTTTCTGAAAGAGCTGATCGCCGAGGTTGCCGGTCCGTCGGTGACGCTCATCGACACCGGGGCGGCGGTCGCGCGCCAGCTCGGCCGCGTGCTGGCCGAGCGAGGGCTGGAGGCGCCTGCCGGAGCGCAGGGCGAGGAGCGGTTCTGGACCAGCGGTGACCCTGATCAGTCGCAGCGCGTGATGTCTGCCCTGCTCAAGCGCCGCGTCACCGTGGACAAGCTACCGAAGCTCTAGGTGCTGTTTGTATCGCTCGGCAGAGCGGTGCACCGCCTCCTTCGCCCCGGCTTCCATGTTGCGATCCCACCACGCGCCATAAATGCGATCGAAGTCGAATGGGTTGACCGCGGCCACGATGCGGTCGACCATGCTCGCCGACAGCGGGACGTAGTTGGGGAAGCTGTACATGAAGCTCAACCAGCGCCGGTCCTGCGCCACCTGCAGGATGTCGCTGGTCAGCAGGGCGCCGCGCCCGCCGCCCCCCGCGGGCCAATGCAGGACGGTGCCGCCGTCAAAGTGGCCCCCGGCGCGGATCAGCGTCATGCCGTCCCACAGGGTCCTGGTGTCGCCGTCCCAATGCTCGATGCACTTGTCGGGGCGCATCACCCAGCGGCGGTCCGCATCGTGGATGAGGACCGGGGCGTCAAACGCGTGTGCCCACTCGACCATCGATGAGTAGTAGTGAGGATGCGAGATGGCGATCGCGCGGATTCCTCCCAGCGACCGGATGGCGTCAACGGTCGCAACGTCGAGGACCGTGATGCAATCCCACAGGACGTTGCCCCCCGGGGAGCGGACGAGAAGGGCCCGCTGGCCGATCGCAAACGCAGGCGTCGTGCCGATCCCGGTCAGCTCGAGGTCCTCGCGGATCTCGTTCTCGTGATCGCGGCGCAGGTCCTCGAGCGTCGTCCACTCCTGGCCGGTCCAGCGCACGTACTGGCGATCGTCCTCGCAGATTGGACACGCGGACGGCGCGCCCTCCGCGGCGGCGAACTGCACGCCGCACGTCACACAGATCTGGTTAGGGGCCACCGACCTTCAAAACCAGGCCGATGCCATACGTGATTCCGCCGACGATCACGCCGGCCATCGTCATCTCCAAACCCGCCGACCACCACTTGCGCAGCGTGAACAGGGACTTGGCGGCGCCGACCAGGAAGTGGGCGACCAGCGACACGAATGCCGCGGTGATCACCGCCGCGCCCCCCCGCAGAAAGAAGAACGGGATCACGGGCACCATGGCGCCGATAAAAGTGCTGATCCCGGCCGCCAGCGCCGACTGCACCGGCTGGCTCGAACCGTCGAGTGAGCCGCCGAGCTCATCGGGCGCGTGGACCTTGAGCAGCGCGTCAGGGTCCCTGGCGAGCTGCGCGGCCAGGTTGTCGGCGGTCGCCTTGTCGATGCCCTTGAGCTGGTAGAAAAGCGAGACCTCCTCCTGCTCCTCCTCCGGATGCTCGAGGACCTCCTGTCTCTCGCGCGCCACGTTGGCAGCCGCCACCTCGCCCTCGGACCTCTCGGCCAGGTAGGCGCCAGTGGCCATCGACAGCGCGGAGGCGATGGCGCCGAACAGGCCCGCGGTCAGCACAAAGCTCGAGCCGCCAGTCGCGCCCGAGACGCCGGCCACGATTCCGAATACCGCGGCGAGGCCGTCGTTGGCGCCATAGATCGCGCCGGAGATCCAGCCCGAGCTGGATCGATGCCAGGTCTCGCGGCCCAGGATGCGGTTGAGCTTGCTCTGCGGTCCGCTGGCCGGCCGCTCGTCTCCCGCGTGCGCGGCCTGCATCGACTCCAGGGTCCGGGAGTGACCCTGCTCCTCCGCGCGAATCGACCGCAGCACGGCGTCGGTGCCGGGGTCGCCGGTTGTGCGGTTGTAGCGGTCGTCGATCTCCTCTTCCTCGGCAGCCTCCATGCGCGCCATCACCGCGGGCACCGGAGCGACTCGCGCCTGCAGCCGCTGCATCAGCGAAAGCTTCACCCTGGACGGATCCGGCACCGGCTGGCCGAGCTCGCGCAGGCGCTTCTCGATGCGCTCGCGGTGCGAAGCTTCTGCGTCGGCGATGGCCCGGATCACCTCGGCGCGGCGCTCGTCGCCGACGCGATCGGCCAGGAGGTTGTACAGCGCGCGGGCCTGGACCTCTCCTCGCCAGGCCTGCAGCAGGCGCGCGACGGCCTCGTTCGAGCTCGCTTGCTGCTGCATCCATTCAGGCTAAGCCAAGCCGGGATGCGGCAGAGCTTGCGAAACTGGCGTCATGCGCGGCTTTCTGATCGGCCTGTTGCTCGTCACCGCTTTGACGGCGACCATCCTTGCGCTGAGGCCTGGCGGCCTTGGGCAACAGCTTCGGTTCGCGGCGCGGCGCTTTCGCATCGCGCTCGCCCTCGGCGGTATCTACGTGGTGGCGTCGCTGGCCATCCGGCTTGCATTTCCCAGCGGGGCCGTCTCGGATTACGGGCCGGCGGCGGTGGCGCTGGTCTTGTCGGTGGCGTTCCTGCTGGCGGCCCGCGACCCCGCCAGGAGGCCGCGCGGCTAGGTTTGAGCTGCGGTTCTCCACAGCCCCCATACCTCAAATGTACGGCGCAAAAGTCGTGCAGCCTCGCCTACGTTGGGCGGTATGGCACTGAAAGTTCGAGTGCTCGCGCTGCCATCACCGATCAAGGGCACCCCGGTCTCCAGCATCCTTTTCCGGGCGGAGGCATACGAAGAGAACGACGCGTTTCGCGATCCGAAATGGACCTGCCCCCACAGCCACGTGAGCGCCCAGGATGCGCACACCTGCGGCATGGACTGGCTCGCCGAGCAAGCCGACACCGAGGGGGAGGCGAACCCCACCCAGGAGGAGGCGACGCCTTAAGCGTGGACCTGGCCCGGCGGCCAGGTAGCTTTCGATAGTTTTGGGGATAATTGAGCGGCGTGGGGTCGCTTGCTGAGACGGTAGGGCGCTTCTCTGGCTGGGTGAGCCTGGGCGAGGCCAGCCGCATGCTCGGCATCACCCCGGCGACGCTGCGGCGCTGGGCCGACCACGGGGACGTCGCCGCCTTCGTGACACCCGGCGGCCATCGCAGGTTCGCCCGCAGCGCGATCGAGTCCATGATCCCGCCTTCCAATCCCGCGCCGGCCCGTCTGGGCGGCCTGGGCGACAGCGCGACCAGGGTCGCGCGCAGCTACCAGCGGTCCAAGCCCGCCGGTCACCCGGCAGCCCCTGGCCGAGCGTCGCTGGCCGAGGCCGATCGGGCCGAGTTCAAGGATCGCGGACATCGATTGCTGATGCTGCTCATCGACCACCTCGCCGATGACCGGCGGCCGAAGCAGGCTGCCCGGCTCCAGGAGGCGGTCGCGGCTGCTTATGAGTACGGCGCCAGGGCGGCGGCCCTGGGGGCCACGCAAGCCGAAGCCGTGGAGGCGTTCGTCCGGTTCCGCGGAGCATTCACAGGAGAGCTGGCCGCGCTCGCGCGGCGCCGCCGCCTCAGCGCGCGTGAGGCCACCGCTCTGTTGCTCGAGGCCGACGTCGCGGTCGACCGCCTCCTGGTGGCGCTGATGAACGGGCACGCCCGCGGCGCCGCTTGAGGATCCGGATCGGTACTCGCGGATCGACGCTGGCGCTGATCCAGAGCGAGCTGGTCGCCGGGCTGCTCCGCGCCGCCGGCCATGACGCGCAGCTCGTGCCGATAGTGACCGAAGGCGACCTCAGGCCTCCTGGCATGGCCGCGGGCGAAGGCGTCTTCGTGGCCGCAATCGCCCGCTCCCTGCTGGCAGGGGAGATAGACGCCGCCGTGCACAGCGCGAAGGACGTGCCGCTGGCAGAGGAGCACGACCTCGTGATCGCCTGCTACCCGCAGCGCGCCGACCCGCGCGACGCGCTCATCACGCGCGCAGGTGGTCAGTCTCTGTCGACCATCGAAGAGAGAGCGACCGTGGGCACGGACAGTCCGCGCCGCACCGGCTTCCTGCGCGCCGCGCGGCCCGACCTCCGCGTCGTTGCCCTGCACGGCAACGTCGACACGCGGCTCCAGAAGCTGGACGGCGGTGTTGTCGACGCGCTTGTCATCGCGGCCGCGGGGGTCGACCGGCTCGGGCAGGGCGGACGGATCGATGAGCGTCTCGAGCCGGACCTCGTCGCGCCGGCGCCCGGCCAGGGCGCCCTCGCCGTCCAGGCGCGCCGCTCGGATCACGAGCTGCTCGAGATCCTGCGGTCGATCGACGCGCACGACATCCGCGCCGCTGTGGAGACCGAGCGAGAGGTGCTGCACGCGACCGGTGGGACGTGCAGGGCGCCGGTCGGCGCGCTGGCATCGATGACATCCGACTCCTTCTCGCTGCTCGTCGCGGGCGTGAACAGCGACGGTTCGGGCAAGCGGGCGTGGCGAGTCGAAGGCCGCCGCGCGGAGGCCCGCGCGGTGGCGGCGCAGGCTGGGCGACGCCTCGTCGCGGAGGTGGCTCTGCGATGACGAGCGTCCTCGTCACGCGGCCCGCCGGCTCAACGGACGTGCTGGTGCAGGCGCTCGAGCGCATGGGTTACCGGGTCCACGCCGTGCCAACCGTCGCGACCGAGCCGGTCACGTTCAGCGCCGACTCGCTGGCGAGCTTCGACTGGGTGGTGGTGACGAGCGCGCAAGGCGTGAACGCACTGCATCGCATGCCGGCGGGACCGCGGTTCGCGGCCGTGGGCCTCAAGACAGCCGACGCGCTCCGCGCGCGCGGCGTCCAGCCCGACCACGTGGCTCCGCTCGCGAGCGGAGCCTCTCTCGCGGACACGCTGCCTGAGGTGAACGGCAAGCGCGTGGCGCTGGTGCGGGCGTCCGCGGCCGGCTCAGACCTGCCAGAGCGACTTGGCGCGCGCGGCGCCATCGTCGAGCTCATCACGGCATACCGAACGATCGAAGGACCGCCGGGATCGGCGGCGGCAATGCTCGATGCGCTCGCCGATCCCGCGCTGGCCCTCGCCGTCTTCGCCTCAGGCTCGGCGATTCGCGGCTACCTCGCCCTGGGAGGCACCAATCGCGTGCCCGCCGTCACGATCGGCCCGCGAACCACCGTCATCGCGAAAGAGCTTGGCTTTCAGGTCATCGCGGAGGCTAACGAGAGGAGCGCCGAATCACTCGCGGCCGCCGTCGCCGCTGCACTGCCATTGGAGGAAATAAGGAATGCGTGAGCTCGTTCGAACCTGGAACCTGAATCCGCCGGGCGCGGAACGGCCGCGCCGGCTGCGCGCGAGCCCATCGATGCGGGCGCTCGTGCGGGAGACGCGGCCCGCCGCCGCCCAGCTGGTCGCTCCTTTGTTTGTCGTCTCTGGCCACAATCGCCGCCAGGAGATCGCATCGCTCAAGGGCCACTCGCGCCTCAGCCCCGACCTTGCGCTGGCCGAGGCGGATCGGCTCGCCCGGTTGGGCGTCGGAGGCGTGCTGCTGTTCGGCATACCGGACACGAAGGACCCGGAGGGCCACGGCGCCGCAGACCCGGATGGTCCCGTCCCGCAGGCACTGCGGCTGATGAGGGCGGAGAAGCTGCCGCTGGTCCTGGCCGCAGACGTCTGCCTGTGCGAGTACACGACCCACGGGCACTGCGGCATCCTCGACGGCGAGCGAATCGACAACGACGCCAGCCTGCCGCTGCTGGCGGAGGCCGCAGTCACATATGCCGAGGCGGGCGCGGCCATCGCGGCGCCGAGCGCGATGATGGACGGCCAGGTCGGGGCCCTGAGGCAGGCGCTGGACGCGGCCGGCTTGGGGGAGACCGCGATCATGGCCTACGCGTCAAAACATGCCTCGGTCTTCTACGGTCCCTTTCGCGAGGCTGCCGGCTCGACGCCCAGCTTCGGCGACCGCAAGACCTACCAGATGGATTCCGCCAACGGGCGCGAGGCGATGCGCGAGCTCGAGCTCGATGCCGGCGAAGGGGCCGACATCCTGATGGTCAAGCCGGCGATCACGTCGCTCGACCTCCTGGCGCGCGCCCGCGACCGCTTCGATGTGCCGCTGGGCGCCTACCAGGTGAGCGGAGAAGCGGCCATGATCGAGGCCGCTGCGGAGCGCGGATGGCTCGACCGGCGGGGCGCGGTCATGGAGTCGCTGACCGCCATCTTTCGCGCCGGGGCGGACATCGTCATGACCTACTTTGCCGCCGACGCCGCCGGATGGCTGAACGCCAGATGAGCGACGGCCTTTTCGTGCACGCGTTGGCGCTTGGCCTCGATCCCGCCTGGCGGCGCCTGCCCGCGAAAGACAGGTCTGCATCCGCGGCCGCGCTGATCGACGCGGTCGATGCGCCGTCCGCCGTGACGACTCACACCTATTCGATGGTCGGCCTGCGGGCCGGCTCGGACTTGTTGCTGTGGAGCCTGGGGCAGTCAATCGAATCGCTCGAAGAGAAGGCCGCCTCTGTGCTGCGCAGCGGCATGGGCCGCTGGATGAGCGTGAAGGAGAGCTTTCTCGGCATCATCCAGGGCTCGCAGTACGTCAAGAAGCCGACGCCGCAGGAGCAGTCGCTGTTCAGCGGCGAGCGGTCGCGATACCTCGTTGTCTACCCGTTCACCAAGAGCACCGACTGGTACCTGCTCGGCCGCGAGGCAAGGCAGGGGATCATGAATGAGCACATGCGGATCGGCCACGACTATCCCGAGGTGCGCCAGCTGCTGGCCAACAGCTTCGGCGTCGACGACATGGACTTCCTGGTCGCTTACGAGACGGACGATCTGCCCAAGTTCAGCCAGCTCGTACGCGCCCTGCGCGAGACCGAAAGCCGGCGATCCACCGTGCGGGACACCCCGATTCTCACGGGGGTGCACAGGGCCGCCTCGGAGATCGTCGCGCTGCTGGGCGCCGGCGAGGACGGATGAGCAGGTTCCTCGACGCGGCGCACAAGCGTCCGGTCGACGTGACACCCGTGTGGCTGATGCGCCAGGCGGGCCGGTCGCTGCCGGAATACCGCACGATCCGCGAGCGGTGGCGTCTGGTTGACATCGTGGCCCAGCCGGAGCTGTGCGCCGAGGTGACACTGCAGCCAGTCCGCAGGTTGGGCGTCGACGCGGCGGTGATGTTCGCCGACATCATGCTGCCTCTCCGCGGCATGGGCGTCGACTTCGAGCTGGTCGAGGACGTGGGACCGGTCATCGGCCAGCCCATCGCGAGCGAGGCGGACATCGATCGACTGCGTGTCCCGGCCGGTGGCGAGGCCGCGCCTGAGGTCATCGCGGCCGTGACGCAGGTCGTGGCCGAGTCGCCCGTGCCTGTGATCTGCTTCTGCGGTGCGCCTTTCACCCTCGCGAGCTACCTCATCGAAGGCCGGCCCAGCCGCGATTTCCTCAAGGTGAAGCAGTTCATGTACTCGCGGCCCGCCGCCTTCGACAGGCTGCTGGACAAGCTCGCCAGGACGATGGCCGGCTACCTGCGCGCCCAGGTCGCCGCGGGCGCATCGGCGATCCAGGTGTTCGATTCCTGGGTCGGGGCTCTCTCGCGCGAGGACTACACAAGCCACGTCCTGCCGCACACCCGCGCGCTGTTCGACGCGGTGGCGCCGCTTGGGGTGCCGACGATCCACTTCGGCACCAACACGGCGGGGCTCCTGGAGTCCATCGCATCGGCCCGCCCCGACATCGTGTCGCTCGACTGGCGCGTGCCGCTGGACTCCGGCTGGGCGATGGTCGGTCATGACCGCGGCATCCAGGGCAACCTCGACCCGGCCATCCTGCTCGGGCCCGCGGACCTGGTCCGCGAGCGCGCGCGAGACGTGCTTCGACGCGCCGGCGGCAGGCCGGGCCACATCTTCAACCTCGGCCACGGCGTGCACCCGTCGACGCCGCTGGAAAACCTGCAGGTCCTGGTCGAGACCGTGCACGAATGGCAGCTGGCCCGTGCCGTCTGACGTGAAAACCGGCGTGCTGTGCATGGCCTATGGCAGCCCGGCGGGCGAGGCGGGCGTCGAGGCGTACTACACCCACATCCGCGGCGGCCGCGCTCCATCGGCGGAGGCGCTCGTGGAACTGCAGGGACGCTACCGCGCGATCGGGGGGTCCCCGTTGACCGAGATCACGACAAGGCAGGCCGCGGCGTTGGCGGAAATGCTGGACATGCCGGTGTTCGTCGGCATGAAGCACGCATCCCCATTCATCGCCGACGGCGCTGCTCACGCCGCGCGGGCAGGCATTCAGCGCCTGGTCGGCCTGCCCCTCGCCCCCCATTTTGCGGACATGAGCCTGGGCGCCTACGAGCGGGCGCTGGCCGCGGCGTGGCCAGGAGACCTCGTTTTCGTGCGGGGTTTCCACGATCACCCGGCGTTCATCCGCGCAGTCGCGGGCCTGGTCGAAGAGGCAATCGCCGGATCCATGCCGGAGCGGTTGTTCTTCACCGCCCACAGCCTGCCGGCCCGGATCGTCACCGAGGGGGACGGCTACCTCGATCGGCTGCTGGAGAGCTGCCGCCTGGTGGCGGCTGCCACCCCCCTGCCTCGCTGGGAGTTTGCGTTTCAATCCGCGAGCACGACCGGCGAGCCCTGGCTGGGACCGGACCTGCTCACGGCCATCGAGCGCTCTGGGGCTCGCGACGTGCTCATCTGCCCCATCGGCTTCCTCGCCGACCACCTCGAGATCCTCTACGACCTGGACCTCGAAGCGCAGCAGTTCGCGCGCTCGCGCGGCGCGCGGATACGCCGGACGGCCTCGTTCAATGCACGTCCCGAGCTCATCGCGGCCCTCGCGGACGTGGTTCGAGGCGCCCTCGCGAGCGGAAACGAGGTCCGTTCGACGCCCGTTCCCTCCTCCTCTCCGAAGGCTCGATAGGACCGGAGCGGATCGCGGTTCGGCCGGACCGGCTACTAGACGTGAGTTGACATACGTGTCAACTCAAAGGACACTCGAGCGCATCAAACTCGGGAGGAGAAGCAAAATGCGCAAATTGATCCTGTCTACCGTCTTCGCTTTGGTGGTTATGGTGGCGTCGATCCTGCCGGCCTTTGCCGACACCATCGGGCCGACTCCGTAAAGCCATCTGTTAATTAGCTAGGCGAACTGCCGAGCTTGGCGGTACACTCCCCGCCAATGCTCGGCAGCAAGTATCGGGGTCGCCGTCACGGGGTCGAGGTCAGGGAGGGCGCCGTGCGCCATGCCCGCAAGCAAGCAGGCCTCAGCCTGGCCCAGGTCGCGGCCGGCCAGCTGAGCAGAACGGCGATCCTGTACATCGAGAACGGCAAGACCAAGCCGTCCATGGAAACCCTGCGGCTGATCTCCAAGCAGACGCGGTTTCCGATCAATTACTTCCTCCTCCACCCAGAAGGAGGCGCCAGGTTCGGCGAGCTTCCGGAACAGCTCGTCGAGCTCGAACGGCTCACCGCGGCGCGCGACTTCAGGGCCGTCGTGGAGCTCGCCCGTGCAACTCTGAAAGGCAAGCTCAGCGCCGATGATGCCGCCCTGGCTCGCTTCTACCTGGGTCAGGCCTGCTGCCGGCTCGTGCAGCCCGAGGAGGCGCTGCGAAGCTTGACTCCGGCGCGCGGCCGCTTCGAGGCGACCGGCGACGAGGCCATGGCCGTCGAAGCCCTGGACTGGGAGGCCGCCGCGCGGGGGCTCCTCGAAGACCCGCAGGCGCTGCGGCTCGCCGAGTCGGCCCTCCAGCGGTGCCGCGGTCTCAATCCCAAACCGGCGCAGACCGAGGCGCGCATCCTGGGTCACATCGCCAACCTTCATGTGGTCAGTCATTCATGGGCGCAGGCGGCCCGCTACTACCAGTCGGCGGCAGACGCTGCCGGGGCGATCAAAGACCTCCTTCTGGAAGCCAAGATGCACCATGGGCTGGGTGCGGTTTACATACGCATGGCGCAGCCGCAGCAGGCACGTGATCATTACAACAAAGCCCTCGCGCTTTACGCGGTCGAATCCGATCCGTCCTCGAGGTATCGGGTCGAAAACGACCTCGGCTACCTGCTTCTTCAGGAGGGCCACCTGGATTCGGCTGAGGCACACCTCGTCACGGCGCTCGACGGCTCGGTCCAGCACGACATCGACCGCCGCGGGCGCGGATTCATCCTCTGCAACCTCGGCCACGTCAACCTGATGCGCGGTGAGGCGGTGGTGGCCCGCGACTACCTGGAGGAGGCGCTGGACTGCGGCGAGGCGACGGGCGAAGGCCTCGTTCGGGCCGAGGCGCGCCAGCTGCTCGGCAAGCTCGCCGAAATCGAAGGCGAGCCTCGCGTGGCCGACGAGCACTACGGAATCGCGATAGGCATCCTGGAGCAGCTCGGCATGCCTGACCGGCTCCGCGACCTGCACATGGACTACGCCTCTGCGCTGGATGCGCGAGACGACACGGCAGCCTCGGTCCAGCACTGGCGGCGAGCCGCCGAGCTGGGCAGGCTCGAAGGGATGGGCCTGAAGCGGACCGGGGTGCAAACACCGCTGGGGATGACCAGCACCGGCTGATCGCTAGAGCCGGTTTGTCTGCTCCCACCCGGACTGGCACGACATGCACCGAGTGGCCGACGGCAGCGCCTCCAGTCTCTCGGCGCCGATCGGCCGGCCGCAGTCCTCGCACATCCCGTACGTGCCATGCGCCCGTCGCTCGGCTGCGCGCTGCTCCTGCTCACGGTCGAGCTCGAGTATCTCCTCGATCGTCCCCGCGGTCGCCTTCTCGCTCACGTCCTGGGTCAAGTCGGCGTTTCTGAATCCTCTACTCATGAATCCAGCTTAGGGCGCTTGTCAACCTCCCGATCATCCATAGGGCTCCAGATATCGCCGACAGTGAATCCCTCCGGGAACGGATCGTCGGGGTCCAGCACGTAATTGGAGATCGAGTAGACGTAGGCCGAACCGGTGATGGTCGGCACGACAGCCGGGTACGGACCGACCCGCGTCTCGCGCACCAGCCTGCCGGTGAAGGTCGTGCCGAGGATGCCCTCGTGGACGAAGTCCTGGTCCAGGCCGAGGCCTCCTCTGGCATGGAGGACGGCCATTCGAGCGCACGTCCCGGTCCCGCAGGGCGACCGGTCGAGGATCCCGGTCCACGTTTCCGGCCGGGCTGCGTCGAAGCGTCCGCTCGAGATCACGACGGTGTTGCGCCAGGGACCATTCGCACGCAATGCGGGAGCAGTGAACTCAAGGATCGAGATGCCGCTGACCGCCGCGTTGTCGGGATGCGCCACCGGGAGCTGCTCACGCGCCGCGGCCTTGATCATCTCCCCCACCCGCACCAGCTCGCGGCCCTCGTCCGGGCTGATTCGCAACCCAAGCGGCGCCGCTTCGACGATGGCGTAGAACATGCCGCCGTATGCCACGTCCACCTTCACCGTCCCGAGGCCGGACACCTCGACCGGCGCATCGAGGTGGACCGCGAACGCAGGGACGTTCTCGAAGGTGATGCTCCTGCACCGGCCGTTCTCGACCGCGGCCGTGATCCCGATCAGGCCCGCCGGCGCCTCGAGCATGAAGGTCGTGGTCGGCTCGGTCGCCTGGATGACGCCCATCTCGAGGAGCGCGGTGGCGGTGCAGATGATGTTGCTGCCGGACATGGGCGGGTACTCGGTCTGCTCCATGATCACGAACCCCGCGGCTGCTCGTGGATCGGCGGGCGGCAGGACGACGTTGCAGCACAGGCCCGGATAGCCGCGAGGCTCGCGCAGCATCAGCTTCCTGATGCCGTCGAGGTGTTGCTCGAAGTACACCCGCTTCGCGAACATCGTGCCGCCCGGCACCTCGGGAATGCCGCCGAGGATCACGCGGCCGGGCTCGCCGGCCGCGTGCATGTCCACCGCCATGAGCATCCGGGAAGCGCGCATCAGGATTCACAATCATCGGCTTGCGGGCAGAAGCCGTTGGTGCGAACATTTGATCGCCGTGGCAGAGCCAAGCCGGGAAGCAATCGAACTGGGCCTCAACACCGCGGATCCGACGACCCTCGTCATCGACCTGAACTGCGCGTTCGCGTCGATCGAGCAGCAGCACGACCCGCTGCTTCGCGGCCGGCCGCTGGCCATCGCGGCCTACGCCACCGACGCGGCCACAATCGTCTCCTCGTCGCGGGAGGCGCGAGACCTCGGCATCAAGACCGGCATGCGCGTGTTCGAGGCCAAGGCCATCTTTCAGCGGATCCTGGTGAGGGAACCCAACCCGCCCCTTTACCGGGCCGCCTCGGATCAGCTGATGGACATCATCGAGCGGCACAGCCCGGACGTGCTCCGCATGTCGATCGACGAGGCTTCGGTGGACCTGGTCGGAACGCCCGGCCTGACCCGGCTCGGCCCCGAGGGCGTCGCCCGCGCCATCAAGAAGGCAATTCGCGAGGAGATCGGAGAGTTCGTCACATCGTCGGTCGGGGTGTCGACGTCGATCTGGATGGCCAAGCAGGCGTCCAACCTCGACAAGCGCGACGGCCTGCAACGCATCGACCACACCAATCTCGTCTCGGTTTTCGAGCGGCTGCGGCTCACCGACCTCTCCGGCATCGCGGAAGCCAGCGCGAGGCGGCTGATGTTGGGCGGCATCCACACACCGATGGAGTTCCTGCGCGCAACGGCCGCGCGCGCGCCCCTGGCGGGGATGCACGCCGAGGTCACCTCAAGCTGGGGCCGGCGCCTGCGCGGATTCGAGGTGAGCAGCTTCGAGAGCGCAAGGCGCAAGAGCTACAGCCACTCGCACGTGATGGCGAGGGCGACCGCTTCGCAGGGCGAGCTCGAGGAGCTGCTGATGCGCCTGTGCGACATGGTCGGCCGGCGGCTGCGCGGGGCTGGGCGCCGCGGGAGCGTCGTCTCGGTGAGCGTCGTGTACCGCCCCGACGCCGGCCACTTCTCGAAGCAGGCGACCCTGCCCCAGCCCATCGCCACAGGCGACGAGATCTACCAGGCGGCCTTGAAGCTTTTGGCCTCGCGCGAGCCGCGGCGTACGGTCGGCACCCTGGGCGTCGGCCTGGCCGCGCTGACCGAGGCCGGCGCCGGGCAGCTCGACCTGTTCGGCGGGGCCCCGCGCAACGAGAAGCTCGAGGCTGCGCTCGACGTGATCCGCGACCGGTTCGGCGAGGACGCGGTGCAGCGCTCCCGATTGCTCGGCCGCGCCCGGGTGGTGCGCGACCGCATCGCCTTCGGCAACACCGGGCATCCTGACGAAAAGAGGTCTTAGCCGCCAGGCCTTTACAAAGATTTTTCACAGCTAGATCTCAGCGTCCTGCCAGGGACGTCCCAGACGCTCGGGGCATGATCCCGGCGTGCGTGAGGGACGCTCGGCGGATTCGGATCGACGGCAAGTCTCGAGCTGCGAAGGCCACCACCTCCACGGCGCGACCGCGTTGTTAACCGCGGTCGTGATCGGCACCGTCGCCATATCCCCGAGCGCCCTCGCGTCAGTTTCGGTGGCCTGCGCCCGCCGGGGCGCCAAATCCTGAATCCGGGGGCACTGATGAGCTTTTCTTGGCGCACCCTTCTCCAACGGCGGGTCCTTGTTGTCCTGGTTGCGGTGACCGGACTGCTCGGCGCCTCGATGGTCTACGTCCAGGCCGCGAAGATCACGACCACGTACCGAACGGCGGTGGTCACCTACGGCACGATCACCCAGAGCATCGGCATGGCGGGCAACCTGTCGCCCGTCAGCGAGGCCGATCTGAGCTTCGCGTCGGCCGGCACAGTGCAATCGGTCGACGTCGTCGTGGGCCAATCCGTGCCGGCCGGCGCAACGCTCGCAGCGCTCGACCCGACCCTGCTCTCCGCCCAGCTCCTGCAGGCGCAGGCCACGCTTGCCACCGCCGAATCAAAGCTGGCTCAGGACCAAGCGGGACCAACTGCCCAGAGCCTCACCTCCTCTCAGAACTCAGTGGGTGCGGCGCAGGTCTCGGTGAACAACGCCCAGACCAGCCTGACCGACACCCAGGCGATCAACGCACAGGCCGTGGCCGCGGCGCAGGCGCCGGTGACCACGGCGCAGAACGCGGTGAACGCCGACCTGACGCCGGTCAACCAGGACCAGACCACCCTGGCGACCGACACGGCGACGATGAACACCGACTGCAACGCCACGCCCCCGGCCGCCACCTGCTCACAGGACACAGCCACCGTCGCCGCCGACAAGGCGAAGCTGGCGGCTGACGAGGTTCCGCTCGCCAAGGACCAGGCCACCCTGGCGTCGGTCACAACCGCGCTCAACGGTGCGACCGTCAAGGCACAGCAGAGCAACGACCAGGCCGCAGCACAGCTCGCGACGGCGCGCCAGCAGCTGGCCAGCGCGCAGAGCTCGCTGTCGGCGCTCTCGACGAGCGTCTCCCCCCAGACCATCCAGATCGACGAGGCCCAGATCGAGATCGACCAGGTCAACGTGAACACCTACCAGCACGAGGTCGACGGCGCCACCCTCTTCGCCCCGATCGCCGGCGTCGTGTCGCAGGTCAACGTCAAGGCGGGCCAGGCGGTGACCGGAGGCGGGACCGCCGCCGGGGCGACATACGCCATCGTCATCTACACCCCTGGCGCCTATGAGATGTCGGGGACCGTCAGCGACTCGCAGGTCAACCTGGTCACCGTCGGCCAGACGACCCAGGTCGTGGCCGCCGGGTCGACCCAGGCGATCCTCGGCAAGGTCACCTCGATCGCGCCCGCGGCAACCGTGACCTCCGGCGTGGCGACCTTTGCCGTGACCGCCCAGCTGACCGACAGCAACAGCTCGATCAAGCCCGGGATCTCCGCCACCGCCAGCATCGTGGTCAACCAGGTCGTGCACGTGCTGACCGTGCCGACCAGCGCAGTTCACACCACGGCCGCCGGGTCGACGGTGCAGGTGATGGACAACGGCTCGCCGCGCACGGTGTCGGTGCAGACCGGCGCCTCGGATCCGACGCGCACGCAGATCATGTCCGGGCTGCAGCTGAACCAGGTGGTGGTCATCGCCGTGATCACGAGCTCGGTGCCTTCCTCCGGCACCGGCGCCGCTCTGGGCACCGGCGGCAACACTCGCGGCGGCGGCGGCGGCGGTTTCAAAGCCCCGGCAGGCGGGTAGCGTTCGTCATGGCCGAGCTCATCCGCCTCGAAGCGATCAGCAAGGTCTACGGCTCCGGGGACGCCGAGGTGATCGCCCTCCGCGAGTTCTCGCTGAGCGTGGCAACCGGCGAGCTGGTGGCGGTGATGGGACCTTCGGGATCCGGCAAGTCGACCCTGATGAACATCCTCGGCTGCCTCGACATCCCGACATCGGGCCGGTACTGGTTCGGCGGCGATGACGTCAGCCGGCTGAACGAGACCCAGCTGGCGCACGTTCGCAATCGCCGGATCGGGTTCGTGTTCCAGCAGTTCCATCTCCTGCCGAAGCTCTCGGCGTGGCGCAACGTCGAGCTGCCGCTGCTCTATCGAAACTCGAAGGATCGCCGCGACCTCGCGCTCCAAGCCCTCGAACGGGTGGGGCTGAGCAACCGGATCGACCACCGGCCCACCCAGCTGTCCGGCGGTCAGCAGCAAAGGGTCGCGATCGCGCGCGCCCTCGTGACCAGCCCCGACCTCATCCTGGCCGACGAACCGACTGGAAACCTGGACACCGCTTCGAGCCGGGACGTCCTCGCCGTGCTCCGCGAGCTCAACGGGCAGGGCCACACCATCGTCATCATCACCCACGACCCCGAGGTCGGCACGGTCGCGAACCGGACGGTCCACGTGCGCGACGGCCGGATGGTCGAGGCAGCCGCCGCATGAGTTTGCTGCACACGATTCAGACCGGCCTGCGCAGCCTTTACGGCCACCGCCTGCGCTCCGTGCTCACCACTCTCGGCATCCTGTTCGGCGTCGCCGCGGTCATCGCCACGGTGGGCATCGGCCAGGCTTCTTCGGACAGCGTGACGGCGCGCATCTCGGCGCTGGGCACGAACCTGCTCACGATCTCGCCCGGCAGCTCGGTCAGCGGCGGCGTGTTCGGAGGCGGCGGCAGCGCGAACACGCTGACGATGTCCGATGTCACCGGGCTGGCCGACCACCAGAATGCGCCCGACATCCTGGCCGTCGCGCCCGTCGTTCAGGCCCGGGAATCGGTCATCGACTCGTCGAACAACTGGAGCACGACGGTTTCCGGCACCACGACCGACTGGCTGGTCGCGAACGCTCGCACCATCGCCGCCGGCACCTTCATCAAACCCTCGGACGTGAGCACAAGAGAGCAGGTGATCGTGCTCGGCTCGACGACGGCGTCCGACCTTGGCGCGTCTGTTGGCGACCTGGTCACCGTGAAAGGGATTCCGTTCCAGGTGATCGGAATCCTGGCCTCGACCGGCAGCCAGGGCTTCGGCAACCAGGACGACCTGGCCGTGGTCCCCATCACCACCGCGCAGGACGAGCTGGTCGGCGGCGCCGGCTCGGTGCAGAGAATCCTGTTGAGCGCGACGAGCAGCTCGACGATCGGCTCGGCCTACCTCGAGGCGGACCAGATCCTGCTCCAGACGCATCACATCACCAATTCGTCGCAAGCCGATTTCTCCATCACGTCGCAGACGCAGGTTCTGAGCACAGCCACAGCGGTGACGCAGACCTTGACCATCCTGCTCGCCAGCGTGGCGGCGATCTCATTGCTCGTCGGCGGGATTGGGGTGATGAACATCATGCTGGTCTCGGTCACCGAGCGCACGGGCGAGATCGGCCTGCGCAAAGCCCTCGGCGCGACGCCGGGCGACCTGTTCCGGCAGTTCGTCATCGAGGCCGGCGTGCTGACCGCGGTCGGCGGGCTGCTCGGAGTCGCCACCGGCCTGGCGGCCGGCTACATCGTGCCGCGCGCCGCCAACATCGCCGTCACGATCACGCCCCCGCCCGTCCTCATCGCGGTCGCCGTCGCCGTGGCGGTCGGCCTGGTGTTCGGCGTGTACCCGGCGCTGCGGGCGGCCAGGCTGGCGCCGATCGAGGCTCTCAGATCGCAATGACACCACGTTCCAGGAGGAACACATGAACCATCTCCAACCGCTGGTGGTCTTCGCGGCCGCATTGCTGGTCGCGGCGTGCGGCGGCCCTGCCAGCGCAGCCACCTCGTCCCCCTCGCCAAGCGCCGGCGCCGGCGGCGCGTTTCGCAATGGCGCATCGGGCCAGCTGGTCCAGATCAATGGGCAGACGCTGATCATCACCGGCCCCAACGGAGACACCACGGTCTCCTACTCAGCGTCCACACCCATCACCAAGACCTCGACTGCCGCCCTGGCCGACATCGCGGTGGGAACGTGCATCGTGGCCACCGGCCAGAAGGACGCGACGGGCAGCATCACCGCCAACACCGTAAGGGTGGCGCCGAAGCCGGCGAGCGGTTGCGCCGCCATCGTTGGCTCCAACCCGGGAGCACCGGGAACACCGCGCCCGGGCGCCTCTCCCAGGCCAACCCCGAGCGGCCTGGCCAACCGGGCGGCCGTGAGCGGTGAGGTCACCGCCGCAGCCGGGACCTCGATCACCGTCCTCAACGTCGCCGGCGCGAGCCAGGTCGTCACCATCCCGTCGACGGCAACCGTGACCAGGAGCTTTGCCGTCACGCCGGCCGACCTCCAAACCGGGCAGTGCCTGCGCGCGAGCGGGGCGAAGGACAGCTCCGGCACCGTGCAAGCCACCTCGCTGACCATCACGCCGGCCGGGCCTTCGGGCACCTGCACGTCGGGATTTGGCGGTGGAGGCCGGGGCGGCGGCGGCTTCGGCGGGGGCGGCGGCAATCCGCCGGCCGCAGGCTAGACCGCTAGACCGAGCCCTCGACGGCGGCGCACAGCGCGTCGAAGCCACGCGTCCTGCTGCCGCGGAGATCGCGGTCGATGGCGAATGCCTCATAGCCCGGCAGCCCCTCGATGAAGTCGAGTCCCACATGTCCCATGGCGAAGGCGGCCGTGGCGAAGACGTCGGCCTGGAGGATGTCCGGGCCGGTGACGGTCAGGCTGAGCAGGCCGGATGGGGGAACGCCCGTGTGCGGGTCGAGGATGTGGTCGCCCTTCTCGTAGATGCCCGAGGTGGCCACCGCCCGGCCGCTCGCCAGCACGACACGGACGACCTTGTCGCGCTGCACCGGGTGGCGGATGCCGATTCGCCACGGCTCGCCGTGCTCGCTCAAGCCTCGCGTCTGCACGTCGCCGCCGGCGTCGACGAAAAAGTTGGCATGGCCGTGGCGCTCGAGGATGGAGCACGCGCGATCGATCGCCCACCCCTTGACCAGGCCTGACGGGTCGAGGCGGCCGCCGGCCCAGGCTGAGAAGTAACCGTCCGTGGCCGCCTCGTGCATCCGGCACAGCTGCAGGACCAGCTGCACGAGCGTTCCGCCGCCGTCGGGGCTGAGCTCGCCGCGGTTGATCCGGCTGACCGCGCTATCCGGCCGGAACGGGCTGAACACACGATCGAGCAGGGCGAAGTCGTCGAACACCTCACCGAGCGCGGCGGCGGTGACCAGCGGGTCGGCGACGTGAACCGTCACCGGCATGCCCATCACATCCTCGACGCGACGCACCGCGGCGGACGTGACCATCAGCCCAGGTGCGCCTGCTGCAGCGCCGACTCGGTGGACTGCGCGTACGACTGGCTGGTGTACGTCGCGCCGCTGATGATGTCGATACGAGCGCTCTGGGCCTGCAGGACCTCGTCGCGGAGCATCGGTCCGGCGACCTGGCTGATGTACGCGGACTCCTGGCGGTCCTGCGGCAGCTGGATCGCCTGGACGTCCGAGATCTTGCCGTTGGTGATCACCAACCGCACCTGGACGTCTCCAAAACGGTTGGGGAAGTCCGCGCCCGTGAACGTCCCACTGGCTCCCGAGGGGCTTGGGGTCGGGGACGGCGCGGGAGTGCCTGTCGAGTCGGTGGGACTCGGCGAGGCGGCGCTGCTCGCGGGCGACTGTGCGGGCAGGCCGGACGCAAGGCCGACAGGATGTGGGGTGACCTTGTAGCTGACGATCCACGCGACGCCCACCATCGCCGCGCCCGTCACAATTGCCGCTCGCTTCATGAGAGTCGAAATGCCTCCGTGCGAATTTGTGCGGGCGGGACGCCCAGTGAATGGAGACTCGAGACCACTGCCCGCGTCATGGCGGCGGGACCGCAAACGTAAACTGCGCGCTGCTTGATCTCGGGCACCAGGCGCGCAAGCGTGTCCGCTCGAAACCAGGAGTCCTTCGGCTTACGGCTGCCGTCCTCCGTTAGAAGATAGTCGAGCCGGACACCATGGCGCTCGACCAGGGCGTCGAGCTCCTGCTTGAACACCAGGTCGCCTGGTCCGTGAGCTCGATAAAGCACCCGGACGTCGAAGCCGTCCATGGCCATCTCCTCCGCGAGCGGGCGGACCGGCGTGATCCCGATGCCGCCGGCGATCAGCAGCACCTTTCGTATCGCGGGCCGCTCGGTGAACTTGCCGAACGGACCCTCGACCAGCACCGGCGTGCCGGGCTTGAGGCCGTGGACGCCGCTCGTGAAATCGCCGATGTTCTTCACCGTGATGCGGAGGCGCCGGCCGTCGGGGATGGCCGAGATCGAAAAGGGATGGGACTGCCACCACCTCGACCGATCCAGAAAGCGCCACATCGCGAACTGGCCGGCCTGGGCCTGGAACCGGTCGAGGTCGCGTCCCGCGATGTAGACGGAGAAGACGCCACGCGCCTCCTTATGGATCGACTGGACATGAAACCGATGGCGCTCGTAGGTGATCAGCGGCTTCACGACCCGATGCACCAGGAGCAGGCCGATCACGAACACGTAGAGCAGGCACCAGTAGAAGACGAACACAGGATTGCCGGCGAAGTCCACCCCGGTCGCGAGCTGGTGGCTGAAGGCGAGGGCGACCGCCAGGTAGCTGTAGAGGTGGACGTAGTACCAGGTCTCGTAGGAGAGATGGCGCCGGGCGATCGTGATCGATACGACCACCACCGCAGCGAAAAGACCCAGGGCCACCGTGGCGCCCAGGAGGCCCTGGTAGTTGGCCAGGAAATCGGCCAGCTGGGAGGCGACGTTCTTCCCATCACCAAGCTGGTATCCGAGCGTCTGGAACACCGCGTGCGCGAGGAGCAGGCCGATCGCGAGATAGCCGTTCCATTTATGGAGCACGGCCATCTTTTCAAAGCCGAGCGCGACCTCCAGCCAGGCCGTGCGGGCCATGAGCAGCAGCTGGCAGAGCACCAGGTACGTGCCGATCAGGCCGGTGATGCGTCCTAGCCCGTTGAAAGCGTCGCTCGCGCTGCGCGTGATCTCGAATCCGGAGCTCGCCCACCACAGCCCGCCGATGATCGCGGCGTTGGCCAGGAACAGGAGGTAGACGGCGTCCGCGCGCGACCAGACCGCCTGGGTGCGGGTGGGCGCGGCTGATTCTGTGATGTCGGATGCTGACCCGCTCACTCCATATCGAGGTTAGAGACAGCGGCTTAGAGAACGCTGGGAAATGCCGGCCCGCAAGAGGTGAGCTAGGTCCGCCTCAAGAAGTAGGGGCGTGCGAGCGCCAGCGAGATCACGGTGAGCAGGCTGCCGGCGTACACGGGAGCGAGGTGAAAGAAATCCGTGTAGCCGACCCAGACGTGGATCGCGATCGCCGCCCCAAACCCCGCCAGGCCCGCCGCGGCAATGGTCCACCAGACCCACCGCTCGCCGCGATGCCAGCCCCACGCGCCCAGCAGGAGAACGGCCACGCCGGTCGAGACAAGGGCGCCGCCGAACCCCGCCCGGTCGTGGGCGATGAACCCGAGAAGGCGGCCGTTGGCGCCGGCCAGCGAGCCGGCCGAGGTGCGCATGAAGTCGAGGTCGCTGGGCACGAACACGGATGTGAGGCCAACGTATGAGATGGTCGCTCCGCCGAGGATGAAACCGATCCCAACCGCGACCATCACCAGCTGACCGATGAGGGCGAGATGGCGCTCGCGGGGTCTCTCATCCCGGTCCGGCAACTCGAATCGGAGCGACGGGCGGCGCCAGACGGCAAGCACGAAAAGCGGCAGGAGCACAACCGCCAGGGCGACGTGGACGGGCTCGACGTAATGAAACCCGAAGAAGTAGAAGAGCGTGGGAAAGCCCACCACGCCCGAGGCCAGGAGGGCATTCCTGGCCCATACGCGACCCTGCCGGATTCCCGACCAGCTGAGGCTCGTGTAGAGAATGCCGAGCGCCACCATCGTGCCCGCCAGGGTGATGCGGTCGTGCTGCAGGAAGTGGATCAACTCGGGGTTGAGGCGGCCGAGGGTGGACGGGTCCAGCCGCAGGTAGCTCGCGTCATACGGCAGCAGAACCGGACCGAGGGCGACGGCCGCCGCGCCAACGCCACCCGCGATCATCCCCAGACCAAGGCCGACGCCCGCCAGCCAGGCCAAGCGCGGCGTGCTGCTCGCGTCTGGGTTGAGGCTGCCGGCTCCCTCGAGAATTGCGATGGTCGCGCGATGAAACCAGGCAGGCCCGGCGGCGACCAGCCCGTCTTGGGTCGCGAGCACGGCGCGTGCGCCGGCCGCGACAAGATCCGCCGCAAGGTCGATTGACGGGTTGGACGTGGTCACGACGATCTCTGGATGACGGTCCTTCAACCGCTTGACGTCCTCGACCCCGCCGTCCCGCAGCACCAACCCGAAGCCGGGCGGAGCCGCCCCCGAATCGCGGACTGTCACGCCCGCCAGCACCGGCCGGCCAATCACGGCGCCAAGGCCCGCCAGGGTGGCCGGATCGGATCCGTCGAGGTCGAGCACGATCGCGCTCACCAGAGGGGCCAGGTCGGAGGCGACGGCGATCGCGTCATTGCCGCGCACCCGGAGGACCGCCGGGCACGTTCGGGCGCGCAGGGCGGCTGCAAGCCTCGGGGCACTCTTCCGATTCACGGGGCCGACCTCGATCAATCCCGCGCCAAGCGGCGGCATGGCGCGCAGCGAGTCGCCTGCTTTGGCAACGCTCACGCTCGCTCCGGCGGGTGCGGCGCAAAGGACGCCGGCAACCCTGACACGTGCCGACTCTGGCGGCTGGGTGTTGCCGAAACCCGCGAGGATCGCCTTGCCGCCGGGGACACGCGCCAGGCCCGCGACCACGGCCAGCGCCAGCCGCAACGCCCTGCGCCTCCCCAGCGCAAGCTCCATGGGACGGCGTAGGGGGTGATATGTCCAGTCGGGCACGCCGCCATCCTGTCAAAAGCCCAGGGCGAAAGGGAGAATCACTAATCTGGTCCGGTGAAGGCGCTCGAGCTCCCGCCTCAGGTCGTGGAGTTCCTCCAGGAGCCGAACGCGGCGGTCATCGCAAGCATCCGCCCCGACGGTTTTCCGATGACCGTGGCGACCTGGTACGACTGGGACGAAGGCCGGATCCTGGTCAACATGCACGAGATCCGCAGCCGGTTGAAGTGGATGCGACTCAACCCGAAGGTCTCATTGACCTTTTTTGACCAGGACTGGTACAGGCACGTGAGCCTCTATGGACTGGTCGAGTCGATCGCCGACGACTCCGACCTTGCCGGGATCGACCGCTTGGCGCGCCGGTATACGGGCGAGCCGTTCGGATCGCGGACGCAAAAGCGAGTCAACGCGTGGATCCGCCCCGTCGGATGGCATGGCTGGGACGACGCCGGCGTGCTCTCGAGCCGTTGACCTCGGCTCAGATCAAACCTCTGATCTGGCGGGCTCTTTCGGCGACCGGGCGGTCGACGAACTCTCCGTCCTCCAGCTTGGTCGGGCCGCCCCCCGAAGCCTCGAATGCGGCCAGCACCCGATCGGCCCAGGCAAGCTCCGCCGGTGAGGTGGTGAAGACGCTGTTGATGATCGGCACCTGGCGGGGATGGATCGCCGACTTGCCGAAGAAGCCGAGCCGGCGGGCGGCATGCGACTCGATCCGCAGGCCTTCCTCGTCGTTGAGCCGCGGATGGATGCCGTCGCTGGGCGGCGGCTTGCCCGCGGCCCGGGCCGCGATGACGATCGCGGAGCGCGCGTAGAGCAGTTCCTGCTCGCCGCCGGTGATGCGGAGATCGACCGCCAGGTCGATGCCGCCGTACGAAAGCAACGCGCACGCAGGAGAGGAGGCGATCTCCTGGACATTGGCCACGCCGCGCGCCGACTCGATGGTGCAGTCCAGCGCGACCCCTGGCGCCCGCTCCGCGGCCCACTGAACGTCGCTCGCCGCCTCAACCTTGGGCAGGCGGAAGCCGGCCACCAAACCGCGCAGCGCGTCCAGGTCGAGCGCGCACTCCTCGGTGCCCGGCCGGTTGACTCGGACCCAGCAGGGGTTGGAGGCCGCGACCTCCGCCACCATCTGCCGCGCCTGAGCTTTCCGCTCCGGTGGAACCGCATCCTCGAGGTCGAGCAGCGCGACGTCCGCTCCGACGGCAAAAACCTTGGCCAGGAGCTTGCGATCGTGGCCCGGCGCGAAGAGCCAGCTGCGGATGGGGCGCGTCAGGTCAGGCATGCTGCCCGCGCACCAGCTGGCGCGCGATCACGGTGCGAAGGATGTCGTTGGTGCCTTCGCCGATGGCCATGAGCGGCGCGTCGCGATAGAAGCGCTCGATCTCGTACTCGGTCGAGTAGCCGTACCCGCCGTGAATCCTCATCGCCTCCATCGCGGCGGTGATGCAGATCTCGGACGCATACAGCTTGGCCATGCCCGTTTCCATGTCCGCCCGCCGTCCGGAGTCGAGCGCGGATGCGGCCCACCACGTGAGCAGGCGGGCGGCCTGCACCTCGGTCGCCATGTCCGCCAGCTTGAGCTGGATGGCCTGGAACTCGGCGATCGGGCGGCCGAAGGCCTGACGCTCCCGCGCGTAGTCGAGCGATCGATCGAGGCAGGCCTGCGCCACGCCCACCGCGCGGCCGGCGATGTTGACGCGGCCGAACTCGAGCGCCGACAGCGCCTGCTGCAGCCCATGACCCTCTTCACCGCCGAGGACGTTCTCGACCGGCACCGCGCAATCGTCGAAGAAGACCTCTGACGACTCCGGGCCCTTGTAACCCAGCTTGCCGAGGTCTTTGCCCACCGTGAAACCCGGCGTGCCCTGTTCCACGAGCAGGATGCTCATGCCCTTGTGGCGGGGCTGCGCGTCAGGGTCGGTCTTGACGAGGACCGGGAGCGGGTCGGCGTGGCGAGCATTCGTTATCCACGTCTTGGCGCCGTTCACGACGTAGTGGTCGCCGTCGCGCCGGGCGACCGTCTTGATGCCCTGCAGGTCGCTGCCGGCCGCCGGCTCCGTGAGCGCGATGCCTGTGCGTTTGTGCCCGGTCGCCCACTCAGGAAGCCAGCGGGCGCGCTGCTCCTCGGTGCCGTGCGTGGCCACCATCCAGGTCGACAGCGAGTGTGAGCCCAGTATCCCGGCCACCCCCATCCACGCCTTCGAGATCTCCTCGAAGACGATCGCGTACGAGACGGCGTCGATTCCAATTCCGCCGTAGGCCTCGGGAATCAGCATCCCGAACAGGCCCATCGCCTTCATCTCCTCGACGATCTCGGTGGGATAGCGGCCGGCGAGCTCGGACTCGCGCGCCACGGGGCTGATGCTGCGACGGGCGAAATCGCGCATGAGGTCGCGAAACTCGACCTGGTGTGGGGAGAGCTCGAAATCCAATCTCTAGCTCCGTGCCCGCAGCCTGGCGATGGCCGGCGCCTTGCCTCGGCGGTAGACGAGCAGGGTGCGCCGGAAGGAGATGACCTCTTCGCCTTCCTGGTTGAAGCCGGTCGTGCGCACGGTGACGACGCCGACGTTCGGCCGCGACTTCGATTCGCGCTTTTCGAGCACCTCGGAGCGCGAATAGACGGTGTCGCCCTCAAAGACCGGTTTGGGCAGGCGCACCTCGTCCCAGCCCAGGTTGGCCATGACGTTCTGGGAGATGTCCGTGACGCTTTGCCCCGTGACCAGGGACAGGGTGAGGCAGCTGTTGACGAGCGGTTTGCCAAACTCGGTCTGACTCGCGTAGTGGTGGTCGAAATGCACAGGCGCGGTGTTCTGGGTGAGAAGCGTGAACCAGATGTTGTCGGCCGTGGTGATGGTGCGGCCCAACGGGTGCTCGTAGACGTCGCCGATCTCGAAGTCCTCGTAGAAGCGGCCTTTCCAGCCTTCCCTTACCGTCACTGCTCGAAGAGGAGTGTAGTCAGACGGCCATGCAGGGATGTGAGTGCAGTCCGCTCAGCGTGGACCCAGCAACCCGGTCGGCGCGCACCATAGCTTGGCCGCGCCACCTCTACCCTCTGGATAGAGAACCGGACAGGATCCTAGACCTCGACGAGTCCCTTGCGCACCGCGTACAGGACGGCCTGGGACCGGTCATAGATCCCGAGCTTCTCGTACGTGTTGCTCACGTGGTTCCTGACCGTCTTCTCGCTGATCTTGAGGCGGTAGGCGATCTGCTTGTTCGCCATGCCGTTGGCGAGCAGCTTCAGGATCTCGATCTCGCGGTTTGTGAGGCCGTCGTAGAACTCCTTCGGGGTGGTCGTACCGGTGAGCATCTCGAGAACGCGGTTGGCGACGGCGCTGGCCATCACCCGCTCGCCGGCCATCACTGCGACGATGCTGCTGACGATCGCGGCAGCCGAAGAATCCTTCAAAACGTACCCGCTGGCGCCGGCCTTAAGGGCCTGGATCACCTGGCTGTCGGTCTCGAACGTGGTGAGGATCAGCACCTTCACGCCGGGCACGGCCTCGAGGATCTGGCGCGTCGCCTCGATCCCGTCGATGTTCGGCATCTTGATGTCCATCAGGACCACGTCGGGCTTGAACTTGACCGCCTGCTTGAGGGCGTCGGCACCGTCGACCGCCTGGCCGACCACGTCCACCCGGGCGTCCTCCGACAGCAGGCTGGTCAGTCCCATCCGGAAAAGCGTCTGGTCGTCAACTACAAGGACTCTTGCGGCCCTCGCTGCGATTGGGGTCGAGATCATGTTCACGCTCCTTGCGGGATCAATTCGAGCGCCGCTTCCGGCTGCGCGGCCGGCACAAGGAGCTCCTTTGGAAAGACTGCCAGCACTGTGGTGCCGTCCCCGACTTCGCTGACGATCCGGAGCTGCCCGCCAAGGAACAGGGCCCGCTCCTTCATTCCCACGGTGCCGAGTCCCGGCCGGGAGTGCTTGGTGTCCACCCCGCGACCGTCGTCGTCGATCACCAAGGCGAGCTGGTCTTCGCGGTGCGCCTCGAGGCTCACCTTGAGGTTGCGGGCCCCACTGTACATGCGCACGTTGGCGAGAGACTCTTCGACGATGCGGAATAGGTTCAACGATGCTCCCGGTGTCAGATCCTCAGGCCAGCCCGGCTGCACGTCGAATTCGCACTCGATGCCGGTGGCCTCTGCGAACCGCGTGAGGAGCGTCCTGACGGCGAGGACGAAACTGTCGCCCGCCGGGTTCTCACCCCTCAGGTCGTGAAGCAGCTGGCGAAGGCTGGAGAGGACCTGCCGCGTGGCGCTCTGAATCGAATCCATCTCACGGAGCACGTCGTCCCAGCCGACCTGCTGCGTCTTGAAGTTTTCGACGTCGACCAGCATCGCGGTCAGCGTTTGGGCAACCCGGTCGTGGAGCTCGCGCGCCATCATGCGCCTCATCTCCTGCTCCATCGCCGCCTGGCGGTTCTTCGAACGAACCCCGCGCGGCATCGGCGGCGTACCCACTGTGCTCCCACTCCCAAGTTGAAATACCTATGAATCCTGGTCCAGGAGCGGAGCCCGGCGGGACTTCGCCGCTTTCCCCAGGGCACTCACCCCCCCGGTTGCCCCGGTCAACGACTGGTTATGAGGCTAATGCCCCAGGGACTCGGGGGTCAATGGTCAGAAATGACCATTTATCGTTAAGTAACGGGTGGCGTGCCACGCTTAACGATCGGTGCCGTTATGTAGGAACAGGCCGCCATGCGCTTCGGCGTCGACCATGGCGACCGCCTGCGCGCGCGTGCGCACATGCAGCTTCTTGAGGACCTGCTGCACGTGCTTGTTGATCGTCGTGATCGAGACGCCCAGACGGGCCGCGATCTCCTTGTTGGTACGTCCGCGGCGAAGCTCCGCCAGCACCTGCTGTTCGCGCCGGCTAAGCCCTCGACGTAATGAGGTGACTCCGGTGTGGTTGCCCCTGACCTCCAGCATGTCGGTGAAAGCCCAGCGGCCGAAATTCGGCGACGACAGGCCGCGGATGGCGGCCACCATGTCAGCGATCTCGAGGTCCTTGGGAAGGAACGCGCTGGCGCCGGCGGCGCGCGCGGCGTTCGCGGCCTCCCAGTCGAGCGACGCCGAGATGACGATCACCTTGACGTTCTTGTATTTCTCACGGATTCCAGTGGTCGCCGTCAGTGCGTCCTGGTTGGGGCCGAGGTTGAGGTCCATCAGGACAACGTCGACCGGGGACATTTCCATCGTCGGCTCGAGCCCGGTCACCGCCCCCAGCTCCCAGGCGACGAGGAGGTCGGTCTCGCGCTCGAGAGTGCGAATCAGGCCAAGCCGGAACACCGGGTGATCGTCGACGATGCCAAGGCGAATCAGGCGAGCCCCCTCCCGATCTTCGCGACATGCCAGTCGCGATCGTCGAATGCGAAGGATACAGCCCACGGGCTCACGCCAACGGCATTGTTCTGACCGAGCACGGCGTTCATCAGAGATGACAACGCCGCACAGCTACGGTGAGGTCGGCGAGGCTATTGCCTGATGGCGCTAGGAACGACCTCGTCGAGCGACGACTTCAGCTTGTACAGCGCCTCTGCTGATGGCGGCGCCTCCTCGAGCCAGCCGAAGATGGCGTCGGCGATGCGGCGCCAGACCACCACTTGGCGCGCCAGGTTTCGGTTCCAATAGAACCTCGACCACGCGGCGGCGGCAAGCCAGCCCGCGACCATGCAGCAGAACGCGCCGCTGCCTAACTGCAGCCAGCCGATGTCGCTGTTCGGGTTGAGACCCCGAAGCACGACCAGGCCGAGAACCAGGTTCGCCCCCGCGCCAAGCGGCAAGAAAACCGAGTAGAAAACGCGCGGCGAGCTGATCAGTGGCCAACGTGGCCCAACGTTATTTTTCTCCCCCATCACCGGCGGATCGTGCCACGAGCCATCTTCGTTTCCAATAAGACAAATGTCCCGGATCGCCGGAACATGCGGCTCGAGCCCTCGGGCATCGAACGTCCGTGTGCAGCCGCGCCGCCTGGTTTCAAGATCGCAAGCAGCCGGCGCCGGTGGGCCGGCCGCGAAATCTGGCTCCTCCATCCTCCATGCACGAATAGCTATGCGCTGTGATTCCCGAAGGAGGACGGAGGGGAATCGGCACGGTGGCATCCGCGTTTTCAGCGGACGCGGCCCCTTAGGTCATTGGATTCTCAAAGCATGTCCCAAGCCCGCCAGTGACATGCGACGTTCTGGCGGCGGCGGGATTCGCGCCGCCTACGCCATCCCTGCGCAGTCCCGGAATCCGAACGGCCGTGTCTCGGGCCCTAGTACTACGATCCCATTACCCTCGAAAGCTGTCGCCAATAGAGTTCGGAACGTGGTTGTCATTCCCGCGCCGGCTCAGTCTGCCCTCCGGCAGCCGACAGCGACTGCGCGGGTCCAGACTCTCATCATCGACCGCCAGCCGCTCTTCCAGGCTGCGCTCGGCAGTCTCCTGGGAGCTCCGCCGCTGTCAGCGCATGTGCACACGTGCGAGAGGTCTGACGCCGGCCTGGAGATGGTCAGGTCGGGCGCTGTGGACCTGGTGTTCTGCGAGCTTCGCGCCGAGCCGATGCCGGGCGTCGAATTCGTGCGCGCGCTGGCGGGCGAGGATCCGCGAGTGCCGGTCATCCTGCTTGGTGAAGAGGGCGACAAGTTGCAGCTGGCCGCGGCTCTCACGACGAACGTGGCGGGCGTTTTCACGAAGAGCGCAGCCCTCGATGAATTCCTGGTCGGCGTGCGCGCGGTACTCTCCGGCCACCGCGCCATCGGGTCAGGACTCATGGACCAGCTGGTCGAAAGATTCAAGGCTCCGATTCTGCATGAGTCCGGCCGCAATGGAACCCAGCTCTCGCCGACGGAGCTGGAGATCCTCGCGATGATCGGCCAGGCGCAGTCGATACCTACGATCGCCGCGAGTCGCGGAATAAGTCACAAGACGGTCCGCAACCACCTGGCGAAGATCTACCGTAAGCTCGACCTACACGGGCGGACCGAGGCCATGCTCTGGGCCGCGCGGATGGGCTTGACAGGGATCTAGAACCGCTTTTGGCGGGGACCAGCAGGGGCCTGGACCATGAAGCCAACGGTCATCCAACGTCAATGACACGGGATCAGAGCGACGCCAAACCGGGACAACTAGCCCACGACGATGGGCAAATCCCCATTACCAATGGCGCCGGGAGTAGGCAACATGTGGCCGTGGCAATCGAGGCGGTGGACGACATTCGGACCACGTCGGTGCAGCCCGGCCAGCGCCTGGGTCAGGTACTCGTGAGCGAAGGCCTGATCACGATGGAGCAGCTCGAGCGGGCGCTTCAGGCGCAGTCGACGTCGCGCGCGCCGCTCGGTACGCTGCTGGTCAACCAAGGCGCAATCCAAGAGGACCACCTGACGCTCGCTCTGAGCGCGCATTTCGAAACGCCGGTTGCCGACCTGAAGCACGGAGAAATCGACGCCGACATAGCGCGCCTCGTGCCCGAGGATTTTGCCCGCCGCAACCTCGTACTCCCCATCCGCCGCGACAACGGGCATCTCGCGGTCGCCATGAGCGACCCGAGCAACCTGGATCTGCTCAACGACCTCCGCCTGATCACGGGGCTTCCCATCACGCCTTACGTCGCCGGGCCGTCGGACATCCTGCAGAAGCTCACCCGCGTCCACAACATGCACCCGCGACTGCGCGAGGCTGCGCAGACACTGAAGGACTCACGGCCGCAGCTCCAGTTCGACCGAGTGATGACTCTCGAGCTGGCGAGCGTGACCTCGAACTCCCCGGCGGTGGAGATCGTCAACCTGCTGATCACCCAGGGGCTTCGCGACAGGGCGTCCGACATCCACATCGAGCCGCAGAAGGGGCACCTTCGGATCCGGTTTAGAGTCGACGGGGTGCTCCAGGACATGGCGCACCTGCCCACCGCCACGGGAGCCGCGCTCGCCTCGCGCGTGAAGATCATGGCCGGCATGAATATCGTCGAGCGTAGGCGTGCCCAGGACGGTCAGATCAGCGTGAACGTCGATGGGCGGGAGCTCGACGTTCGCGTCGCGACCATCGAGACGATCTGGGGCGAGAAGCTCGTCCTGCGGCTGCTCGATCGCGGGCGCTCGCTGATAACTCTGCCGCAGCTCGGTTTCTCACGCACCGCCTATCAGGAATATCACCGCATGCTCCATTCGCCCTACGGGATGATGATCGTGTCTGGGCCAACCGGCAGTGGCAAGACCACGACGCTCTACGCCTCGATCCACGAGCTCGACCGTCAGGTCCGGAACATCATGACGATCGAGGACCCGGTCGAATACCAGTTCGAGAACATCAACCAGAGCCAGATCAACAAGCTGGCCGACATCAGCTTCGCCAACGGCCTGCGTGCGATCCTTCGTCAGGATCCCGACATCATCCTGGTGGGCGAGATTCGCGACCGCGAGACGGCGGAGATCGCCGTCCAGTCAGCCCTGACCGGCCACCTCGTGATGTCGTCGCTCCACGCGACCGACGCCGTGGGCGCCCTGCTGCGGTTCACCGATATGGGCATCGAGGGCTTCCTGATCGCGTCCTCGGTGATCGCGATCGTGGCCCAGCGCCTCGTACGCAAGACATGCGATGGCTGCAAGATCGCGTACGAGCCCACGGATGAAGAGATTGAGTTCGGCGCCTCGCTCGGCATGCCGGCCCCGAAACAGCTCTATCGCGGCGAGGGTTGCAGCCGGTGCAACGGTACCGGTTACTACGACCGGCTTGGAGTGTTTGAAGTGCTCACGATGTCCGACGACCTCAAGCGCCTGGTCATCGGCAAGGCCAGCCACGCGGAGATCATGGCCGCGGCCACCTCGGGCGGCATGGTTCCCCTGAAGGCTGACGCCTGGGCCAAGATCACCGGCGGCGTGACGACGGTGGCCGAGGTCATGCGCAGCGTCTACATCATCTGACCTGAGGAGAAGCGCCATCGGCAAGTTCGCAGTTCGCGCCTATTCACCGGCGGGCAAGCTCGAGGAGCGGGTAGCGGCGGGGACATCCGCGTCGGACGTCCACATGAGGTTGGCCGACCGCGGTTTCCGGGTCGTCTCCGTGCGCCCGGCGCGGAACGGATGGCGCTGGATCTACCGGCAGTTTCCGACCTTCTTCCGGGTCAGGACGTCGGAGCTGATCCTCTTCTCGCGCCAGCTCGCGACCTTCATAAAAGTGGGAGTGCCGATCACCGATGCGATCAAGCTCCTGCACGGGGCGACCAACTCCGGTGCCTTCAGGGCCGCGCTCGAGGACATCTGCCAGGACCTCGAGACCGGCGAGGCCTTCTCGACATCCATCGCCCACCACCCGATCGTCTTCAACCAGCTCTATGTCGACATGGTCCGCGCCGCCGAATACAGCGGGACGCTCGACCGCGTCCTGATCCAGGTGGCCGGCTACCTCCAGCGCCAGGACTCGGCGATGAAGAAGCTGCGCAGTGCGATGGTCTACCCGGCCGTGATCCTGCTGCTCGCGGTCGCGGTGTGCACCGTCCTGATCGTCTTCGTGCTGCCCAACTTCGTGTCGATCTTCCATGAGTTCCATTCCCAGCTTCCGCTGCCGACCAGGATCCTGCTCGGCGTGGGCATCTTTGCGCAGAAGTGGCGCTTCGAGATCGTGGTCGGGCTGTTCGTGGCAGCCGTCTCCCTGACGGTCCTCATGAGCAGCCGTCCGGGCAAGGTGATGTGGGACTACACGCTGGTGAAGTTGCCCATCATCGGCCCCATCGTCGTCTACAGCATCATCGAGCGCTTCACCCGCACCCTGTCGACGATGCTGAAGGCGGGCATACCGATCAGCCAGACGTTCGAGGTCGCCATCGCCTCCGCGGAGAACGTGAGCTTCCGGCGCGGGCTGGAGTCTGTCAAGGAGCGAATGCTGACCGGCGACGGGTTCTCCGAACCGCTCGCGGCCACCGGGCTTTTCGCCCCGATGATGATCCGCATGATCCGGGTCGGCGAGGAGACCGGAACCCTCGACTCGAGCCTTGAGCAGATCGCCGACTTCCTGTCCGAGGAGATGGACTACAAGGTCCGCAACATGATCGCGCTCATGGAGCCCAGCCTCGTAATCGCGGTGGGCGGCGCGGTCGGCTTCGTCGCCATATCGGTCATTCTTCCGATGTACGGCCTGCTGCAACAGGTTCGCTGATGCCGAGCGTCAAGGATCGCCGCCGGGCGCAGGCCGGCACCACCCTGGTCGAGCTTTTGGTCAGCCTCATGATCATCAGCCTGGCCCTGGTGCTCATCGTGGGCACGTTCAGCACCGGCCTTCTCGATGCCACCATCGCCAAGCGCAACACCGCGGTCGAAGCCATTACGCAGTACGAGATGGACAAGGTCGGCGCCAGCGTCTACAACGCGGCTGCGAGCCCGTATTCGGAATGCTTCGCGACCGAGGACCCCACCACTCCCTCTGCGGCGGGCGGCTACCAGGGCTCGTGCCCGGCCGGGCCGTACACCCTGCGCGCCGACGTGAGCTGGGCGCCGCTGCCGTCGGCTCCAGCGGTCCAGGTGTGGAAGGTGACGATCCGGGCCCTCGCCGATGGCAACGCCGTCGGGTCACCTGTGTCCGTTTACAAGGCGAACCGTTGATGGCGCCGGACGCACGCCGGAGCCAGGCCGGATACACGCTCATCGAGGTCGTCATCTCAGTGGCGATCGGCGCGATCCTGATGGCCGCGTTGACGTCGGTCGTCCTCACGTCGGTGCGGGCCGCCGACATAGCGTCGAGCCGCGTCGAGGCGAGCGGCCAGCTGCGCAGCTTCGAATTCTTCGCATATGACGACTTCGCCGGCAGCGGAGTGCCGGACACTGCCACGTGCGGCGACTCCTCGAGCACGGCGTGCACCACGCAGCCGATCACGCTCGCCGGTGTCGGGGTGAGCAACTCCGTCTCGCCCGCGCCTTCGGCGAGCTCTGTCACGTACACGTGGGACAGCACCAACTTCTTTCTCGACCGCAAGGTGGGCGCTAACCCCGCCATCCACGCGGCGACCGACGTCAGCGCCTTCTCCTGGTACGTCGACTCGAGCGGGGCGTCACCGGTTGTGGTGGTGAGGCTCAAGGTGACGGTTTCCAACTACAGCGAGTCGCAGACCCTCCTCTTCTACCCGAGGTTGAACCCGTGAGATCGGTGCAAGCGCTGCTGAAGGACCGGAGGCGCTCGCAGCGGGGCAGCGTACTCAGCGGCGTGCTGATCATCACAGCGTTTCTGGCCATCATCTCGGGCGGGTTGATGACGGAGCTGAGCACCAACTTCCTGCTCTCCCGCAACCTCGTCACCCGCGTGGCGACGGAGGCGACAGTCAACTCGGCGATTGAGCTGGCTATGCAGCAGCTGGGCAGCACACCGATCGCCACCGGTTGCATCTCCCCAGGCACCGTGAGCCTGAACGGCTTCACCGCCGTGGGGTCGTACGTCAGCTGCTGGCCCACGGTCCGCCAGGGTGAGACGCGGTTCAGCCCGCTCTCGTCCTCCTCGACCCCCTTTGCCGTTGACGGCACCCACGCGGTCCTGCCGTCGGGCTGGAACGATTACATCGTCGGGGACACCGGAGGGACCGTCCACGACTTCGCGTTCGGCAGCACCAGCGGGTGGACGATCGCGCTTGGCGGGAGCGTCACGGCGCCGCCGGCAGCATTCACGGACCCGAGCGAACCGCCCGCAGTGTCGATCACGGTGCCCGTCAATAACCCGACCTCGAGCGCGCCTGGCTGCAGTTCTTCCCAGCCCTGCGTGGCGCTGCTGTCCAGCCCCAGCCACCTTGCGCTACCAAGGTTGAACTGCTACATGCCGGCCTCCCACCCCGTCGTCTCCACCCCGGCCGAAGGGCGGAACTTCTCAAACGTCGTCTACTTCGGCGATTCGGTCGGAAACATGTATGCGTACGACGCGACCGATGATGGGTCGTGCGCCTTTCTGGCGGGCGCTCCCACAACTGACGGCGACGACGGTGTCCTGGCCGCTCCCGTCGTCTTTCCGGGTCCTCCTGGCAAGAAGACGAACACCGACGCCATTTACGTCGTTGTGGGCGACAGCGCCGCGAGCCGCCTGGTCGAGTACCTCTACAGCAGCGGCAGGGGCGGACCGGCGCTGACAGAGATGGCCAGCCTCGCGCTCCCGGCCGCGAGCGCGCGAGGGCTCGCCGTCGACGGGACCACTCTCCCGGCGCGGCTGGCGGTGACGTTCGCAGGCGGCACGGTCGCCCTGGTGCAGATCGGGTCCGACTACAGCATGTCGGTGGCGGCCAGCGGCAGCATCGGAACCAGCATCTCGGACGCGCCCACCTGGTGCCACTGCCCTGGAGCGTCCAACGTGATCGGCGTCGGCGGTAAAAACGGGGCGCTGTACCTCCTCGACGCTTCGCTCAAAACGCTCGCGACGCTGCCAAGCGTGGGTGCGGGCATCTCGACGACACCACAGTCGGACGGTGTCGGCGAGTGGTTCTTCGGCGCGGACGACGGATACCTCTACGAGGCGCAGCAACCCGCCGGCGAGTCCACGATGAGCGTGGTCGCGAAGTACGGGGGCTCTGGCGGCGCGATCGGCAGCGGCGCCCAGGTCGGCGCCTGTGCCAACGAGCTCTGCGCGTACGTCGCGTCGACGGCCGGTCCCGCATACATGGTCGGCATGGACGCGCGCGACGCAGTCCTGACAGCCTGTCTTTCGACCGCGCCGCCTGCCTGCTCCGGGCAGAATCCGCGGCTGTGGACCAGCCTGGAGGTCGGCGAGTCGGGCAGCCCACAGACCGTTCACATCCAGGGCTGGTCGTACTATTCCCCCTGACCCGTGCCGCCTGCCACGTCCCGCCTCGCGATCGACCTCTCTGGAAGCTTGATTCGAGTGCTCGACGGAACCATGGGAGGCCCGATGCGGTGCGGGTCGGGCGGCCTTCCGGCCGGGGCGTCGGCGGCCGGCAAGGTCAAGGAGCCGGAAGCCGTGGCGCAGGCCCTCCGCCAGCTGCTGGCCCGAACCGAGATCACGGAGACAAGGGCGATGATCGCCGCCAGCGACTCGCTGGCGTCATTCAGGGTGCTGCACCTGCCGGCCGGTGTCACGGACAAGGACGTCGGTGCGGCGGTGACGCACGAATTGCCTCTCGACCCCGAGCGGATGTCCACGCGCTGGGTCGACGTGCCCAGCGATGGTGCCGGCCGCGTGGTGTACGCGGCGGCCTGGGACCGCGCCCTGGTCAAGAACGTTGCCGACGCCGTGCGGATGGCCGGGCTCGAGCCCCTGGTGGTCGAGCTCAAGTCGGCGAGCATCGCGAGGGCTGTCAGCGAGCCATCGTGCATCGTTCTGGACCTTTCGGCCAGCCCCGCCGAGGTCGTCTTGATCGACCACCACGTGCCCCAGGTGTGGCACAGCTTCGAGCTCACCTCCTCGATGGGCGAGGGGGACATCGCGCCGGCGCTGGCCGCCCCCCTGCGCTCCATGCTCCGCTTTTACCGGAGGCGCCAGCACGGGGACTTCGGGCCGGCCTCACCGGTACTCGTCGCCGGTGAGCAGGTGCTGCCCGGTCAGGTGCTCACGACTCTGGCGAACCTGGTGCAGCAGCCCGTCCAGCCCCTGGCCGCGCCGCCACGGGTGCCTCGAGAGGTGCGGCACGCGACCTACCTGGCGTGCCTCGGGCTGATCATGAGGAGGAGCCCGTGAAGCGCCGCGCCGTCCAGCGTGTCGAACGCCGGCGGCCGCTGGCCGATCTCAATCTGATCGCTGAGACCAAGCCCCGCCTGGGCATGCCGCGGAGGGGTTGCCTCTCGTTCCTGACCCCCGTATTGCTCGGCCTGGCCGCCCTGGCGGTGCTGCAGCCGGGACTTCGCTAGCCGGCTCACGCGGCGTGCCCAGACCGGGTAGGGACAGCCGCCCAGAGCATGAGCCACTCCCTCTATTCACCTTGCGCAGGAAGGCACCTACGGTGATGGAAGTCAAAACCGCGGCCGGCCATGAGCACTTTTGGGGAAGGCGATGACGGGCCCGCTTAAGAGGAGCAATGTGATGCAAGGTTTCTACGGCTGGGTCAACGCGAATCTTCGTGGCCGCAAAGGCCAGAGGGGATTCACGCTGATCGAACTCCTGGTCGTGGTGACGATCCTCGGCATCCTGGCCGGCATCGTGACTCTAAGCCTGGTCGGGCTCACCTCACACGCGAGCGTCGAATCGTGCAATCAGGAGTACAAGACGGTGCAGGCGGCGATCGACGCTTACATGGCCAACAACAACGTCTCCACCATCACCGCGCAGAGCGCGTACACCAACAACATGCAGACCAACCTTTCGATCTCCCTGTGGACCGACGCTCCGTCCCAGTCCCAGCCGAACTACACGCGGAACGGGACGACCGTCTACTACTACGAATGGAACTCCGCGGGCCGGATCATCGGCGTCGCGACGAACTCCTCAGGAGGCACCCTGAGTGGGTGTTCGCTGGCGGGACAGCCGTAACGCTCGGCGTTCAGAAGAGGGGAAAGGGAAAGAAGGGCGCCGCATCGCGGCGCCTTTCTCGTCTCTATGGAGTTTGGTGGAGATGATTTGGCACTGATAGCACTGCTGGTCACCGGGTATCTGGTGTTCGTAGGTCTGGTCCTCGGGAGCTTCGTCAACATGGCCGCCGATCGAGTGCCCCGCGGCGAATCGGTGATCCGGCCGCGCTCTCACTGCCGCGCCTGCGACCGCCAGCTCAACGTCATCGACCTCTTGCCGGTCGCGGGCTACCTGCTGCGGCGCGGCCGGTGCGCCACGTGCGGAGCTCCGATCGGCGCGGCGGCGCCTCTGGTCGAGGCGATCTGCGGTGGCTGCATGGTGGCGGGTATCGGCTGGCTTGGCCTGTGGCCGGGGGCGATCGTGGGCCTGGCGGCGGTCGCGGCTTTCGGGGCGGTGGCGATCGCGCGCGGAGCGCCGAACCGCTCGGATAGTCGCGTCTAGGCGTGGATGTCCTTGGGATACAGGGAGTGCGCCTGAGCATCTCGCTCCGTGACCATGCCTGAGCGCAACAGCCCGTTCAGCGAGCGCTCGAGGGTCTGACTGCCTTCGCGCAAGCCGGTCTGCAGGATGCTGCGAATCTGGTCCGTCTTGCCTTCCTTGATCATCGAGCGCACCGCGACGTTGGCCACCAGCACCTCGAACGCCGCCACGCGGCCGCCTCCAATCGCCGGGATCAGCTGCTGGTAGATCACGCCGGCGAGGGAGGCCGCGAGCTGCACGCGAATCTGCTGCTGCTGGGGGCCCGTGAAGCTGTCGACGATGCGGTTGATCGCCTGCGGCGCGTCGTTCGTGTGGAGCGTGGCGAAGACGAGGTGGCCGGTCTCAGCGATTGTCAGCGCGGCCGACATGGTGTCCAGGTCGCGCATCTCCCCGATCAGCACCACATCCGGGTCCTCCCGGAAAACTCCGCGGAGACCTTCGGCGAAGCTGGGCGTGTCGTCCCCCACCTGGCGCTGGTCGACGATGGCCAGACGGTGCCTGTGGATGTACTCGATCGGGTCCTCGAACGTGATGATGTGATACGGCCGCGTCTTGTTGAGGTAATCGACCATGGCGGCGAGTGTCGTCGACTTGCCCGAGCCGGTCGGGCCAGTGACCAGGATCAGGCCCTGGTGCCTTTCCAGCAGCCTGTGGACCGACTCGGGCATCCCGAGGAGCTCGAATCCCGGGATCTCCAGGGGGAGCAGCCTGAACGCCGCCGCCAGTGAATCCCGCTGGAAGTAGGCGTTGGCGCGGATGCGTGCCTTGTCGCGCCAGGTGAGAACGAAGTCGACCTGCCGGCGCTTCTGAAGGGTCTTCCATTCATCGGGGGCCAGGATCTCGCGGATCAGCCGCTCGGTCTCGGCCGGGGTGAGCGGCGCCGCGCTGGGGTCCAGCAGCTCCAGGCGGCCATCCTTGCGAATGCGGGCCGGGCTGCCGCAGCTGAGCAGGAGGTCCGACGCCTGCAGCTCGACGAGCCGCTCGAACGCCTCGTCGATGTTCAGCACCTGCTCAAAATAGAGCGTCGGAGCCTTGGGCTCCAGAGCCGGTCTGGCACCGCCCTTCTCAGATGTCCCAGGCGGAGCCGTGCATTGTCCCGGCACCGCGACCACGCCGGCTGGATGGGATCACTGGACGACAGGTCGAGCCCCCGCTCGGCACCAGCCCGGTTTGTCCCAGCCAGATCAGGACGGCCGCCTCATGCGGTGCCGTGGATTGCTTCATACGATGGGCTGGCGGATGGTCAAGTACGTCGAAATCCTTTTCCGCCACCGGCTCAGGTTCCTGATCCTGCTCTTCATCCTGCCCGGCGCGCTCGCGGGGGCCTGCGTCTTCCTGTTCCCGCACGAGACGGCGGCCAGCGCGCTGTGGGTCGACACCCCGGCTTACATCGATATATCGCCATCGGTCCAGGGCTGGAACCAGTACTTGACGCCGGCGCAGAACACGGTTGACGCACTGGACCAGCTGCGCGGCACCGACGCGTTCAGCAACACGCTCCGCTCGAAGCTGGACGCCATGAACACCTTCCACGACAGCAGCGAGCGCAACTCGGTGATGTCGACCGCCGCCACCGACATGGTCATCACGGCCACCGGCTCTCACCTCGTGAGCCTGAACTACATCTGCCCGCGGCAGCCCGTCTGCACCAACGTGCTGGCGGCGACAGAGGACATCTACCGCCAGTGGCTGGCCGACCAGCAGAGCTCGCAGGCGAAGGTCGCCACCGATTTCTACACGGGGCAGCTCACGGACGCGCAGGCGAAGCTGACCACCGACCAGAATGCGCTCGCCGATTACCTCGCCGCACACCCGAACGTCCGAGCCACCGACACCGCCACCATTCCGCAGTTCGACCTGCTGACGCGCAACGTCGACAACGACCTCCTCAAGGTGGCGGACCTCCAGCAGAAGCTCGACAACATCAGGCTGACGAACGCCGCGGTCAGCCAGACCGACGAGACCGTGCTGAAGGTGATCGATGCGCCGCACACCGTCGGCGGCCGGCTCAACGCGCTGCCGAAGAAGCAGATGCTGATCGCGGCCGCCATCGGCCTCGCGATCGCGCTCGGGATGCTCTTCTTCATGGCGTGGACCGACCGGACGGTACGCGAAGCGCGTGACCTCGAGACGTTCATCCGTATCCCGGTCGTGGTCACGATCCCCGACCTCGCGCTGACAGGTGCGAGCGATGGCTAGAGACATCAAGCACGAGCCGAACCAGCTGGCCGGAGTGATCGAGGCCACCCTCCACCCGCGTCCGGTCGCGCCCGGGTTCGCGTCCCCGCCACGCGAGCACGCACGTCCGGTGCTGCTCCCGCCATGGTTCATCGACCGGTGCCGGCAGGCCTATCTGTCGGTTTCGTTCCCGGGACCGAACCGCGTGCTAGGCGTCACCAGCGCCCTGCAGGGCGAGGGCAAGACGACCATAGCGCTCGGAATCGCGACCGCCATCGCGGCGGACACGGGTGAGCCGACCGTCCTGCTCGAGTGCGACCTCGAGACCTCGTCGGACGAGTTCTTCGGCCTGCAGGACGGGCCCGGGCTGAGCGACTGGCTGGAAGGCGAGCAGACCCTGCGCATCCTGCGCATGCCGCCGCT
>DASXBJ010000116.1:0-9110 GCA_036491755.1 Candidatus Dormiibacterota bacterium | reverse complement strand
CGGTGGTACCGCACCCACGCCAGGATGAACGAGCACCTGCAGCGCGACCGCCTCCTCATGCCCGCCCTTGACTCGGCCATGAGGATTCGCGTGGACCACCATATCGCCGGCCTGGGCGACGCGCTCGCTGCGGGGTTTGGGTCGGGCCCCGGCTCGGCCCAACGCGTACGCGCGTCTGTGTCGCTGGCTCTCGACTTCTGGACCTGGCGGCGTTTGGCAGGTGAAGGGATGTCGGATGACGACGCAGCGGCCCTGATGGCTGACGCTGTAGAGGCGGCCTGCGCTCCAAGCGTTTGACTCCCCGCGGGGTGGCGCAGAATTCCCGGCTGTGACCGTTGACCCCGCCGTCGAGGCGCGCATCCGCAAAGAGCAGGCCGAGGCGCCACGCGGCCCCGCGTTCATCACTCGCCGAAACAGGTGGCCGCGACCCAGCGGGCGATCGGTCAACGCCGCCCTGGCCCTCCTCGCATCGGCCGCGGTCCTCTACGCCGCGTTCTTCGGCGCCGGGCCTCTGCCGGCCCTCGGCCCCGCGTTCAACCCGGTCACGGGCGCCTGGACGATGGCCGGCGCGGCCCAGGTTCACAACGAGACCCTCCACCTGGCCGGGCTCCAGCAGCCGGTCCAGGTCAGCCTGGAGAGCGACGGCACGGCGCACATCGTCGCCCAGACCGACCACGATCTCTTCCTCGCGACCGGGTACGTCCACGCGCGCTTCCGCCTGTTTCAGATGGACCTCCTCCGGCGCCAGGGCGAGGGCCGGCTGTCGGAGGTGGTCGGCAAGGCGGCTATCGACCGCGACCGCTTCGAGCTCCAGCTCGGACTGCTGCGAACCGCCCAGCTGGAGTGGAGCCAGATCGCGGCGGACGACCCATCGCGCCTGGCCGCGCTCGCCTACTCGCAGGGCGTCAACGACCGCATCACCGAAGCCGAGTCCACCCACCAGCTCGACGCGATGTTCACGTTGCTCGGCTACCAGCCGCAGCCGTGGACGCCGATTGATTCCCTGATCGTCAAGGGCGACATGACGCAAACGCTCAACTTCACCGACACCCCATTGGTCATCGCGCAGCTCGACAAGTCTTTGGGCGCCGACCTCGCCTCGGAATGGTTCCCCGTACTGCCGCCCAACTCGCAGTCGCCTTACGACCCCGGACCCTATGCACCGGCGGCCACCGCGCCGATCGAGGCCATGCGCCAGGTGACCGATGCCGAAGCCGCGGCGGCGGCCGATCTCTACTCGCGGCTCACGGCCCTGCCGGCAGGCCTCGTCGCGACCGGCGGCGCCAGCAACAACTGGGCGGTCGCGGGGTTCAAGAGCGCGAGCGGCGGGGCCCTGCTGGCGGGCGACCCGCACCTGCACATGACGCTGCCGGCGATCTGGTTCCAGCTGACCATGGACTCGCCCGGCTACCACGCGAGCGGTGTGAGCATCCCGGGCACTCCGATCATCCTCATCGGGCACAACCAGCACATCGCGTGGAGCCTCACCGACGCCCAGAACCAGCAGACCTTCTTCTACGAGGAGAAGGAGGACAAGGCCCACCCCAACCAGTACTACTGGAACGGCGCCTGGCAGACGTACAAGACGGTCGGCTACGACATCCCGGTCCTGGGCGGCCCAACCGAGCACCTCACGGTGAAGGTGAGCGTGCACGGGCCGGTGATCACCGAGCGCGGCCAGACGACCTCGGTGTGGTGGGCCGGCAACCTGCCGTCGCAGGACCTGGGGGTGCTGCTGCGGATAGGCCAGGCGTCCGGCTGGCAGGGCTTTCGCGACGCGCTGCGCGACTGGCACTCGCCGACGCACAACTTCGTCTACGCCGACGACAAGGGCAACATCGGGCTCATCTCCGCCGGATATTTCCCCCTGGTCACCAAGGGCCAGCCCTGGCTGCCGATGCCAGGCACCGGCGAGTACGACGTCACCGGCACGATCCCCTTCGACCAGATCCCGCAGGTCTACAACCCGCCAAGCGGCATCATCTGGTCGGCCAACCAGCGCCAGGTGACCAGCGACTACCCGTACTACATCGGCAGCGCGTCCAACTTCTTCGACCCCGGCTACCGGGCCAACGAGATCCACCTGGTCCTGAGCGAAGACGCGGCCAACGGGGGCAAGCTCAGCGCAGCCGACATGATGGGACTGCAGGCCGACACCCGCGATTTCCTGGCGTCGGAGATCGTGCCGGTCCTGCTGCAAGCCCTCGCCGGCCAGACACTGACGGCCACCGAATCGGCGGCCCGCGACCTGCTCCAGGGCTGGGACTACCGGATGGACACCAATTCCGCCGCGGCTTCCGTCTGGTCGAGCTTCTGGCAGTCCTACCTCAGCGGAACGTTCGATCCATGGTGGAAGTCGCGCGCGGTCAAGATCGACCGCACGGAGGTCAACGACGCGCTCGGCCAAGACCTCGAGACCTGGACGCTGAGCGACACCAGGAACCGGGCCTTCAGCTCGCCGGGCACCGGCCAGCGCACAGCGGTCGACGTGATGCGCTCCGCATTCAGCACCACCGTCACGGGCCTGACCAGGAGGCTTGGCTCAGACGCGAGCACCTGGACGTGGGGCCGGGTGCACACACGCGTCCTTGAGAACCTCGCCCAGATCAGCGGTCTGAACTACGGCCCCAGGGCCGCGCCGGGTGACGCCAACACCCCGCTCGCCGCCGCGGGCAATCCAAGCACGAGTGGCCCAAGCTGGCGGATGGTCGTCGACTGGGGAGCCCGAAGCTTCAACGCGATCTACCCCGGCGGCCAGAGCGAGAACCCGGCGTCGGCCTGGTATGCCAACCGCGTCAACGCGTGGTGGAACGGCCTGTACGCGCCCATGCTCACCGCGGAACAGGCGAGCTCCGCGAATGGCGCCGTGCGATGGGGCCTCCAGCCATGAGGGTGGCCGCCGTCTTCGTCGCCGGCGTCCTTCTGGCCTTGGGCGGCGTGTATCTCGGCGCGTGGTGGGCGCCCTTCATCGTCGGCCTCGCGATCGGCGTCGCCGAGCCTCGCTCGCGATTCGCCCTCCCCATCGGGGCCATCGCCGGATTGGCCTCGTGGGGCGCGATGCTCGGGGCGGCGCACCTCAGGTACGGCCTGGGCCTGGCCGCCTCGAGCCTGGCCGCGATCATGGGCTTCGGAAACCAGAGACTGATCCCGGTCGTACTCACGCTCGTGGTCGGCTTGCTGCTCGGCCTGACCGGCGCCTGGCTCGGCTCGGCCGGCCGGAACCTCATGGCCGAGCGTCAGCCGGCGATCTCGCGGTAGACGTCCTCGGTCTCCTGCGAGGGCTGCACGCCCAGCTCCCGCTCCAGCAGCGCGCGCAGCTCGCCATAGACGCGGACGGCCTGCGCCCGATCGCCCATCCCACGATGCACGCGCATCAGGCGGCGGTAGCCGGACTCTCGATACGGCTCCAGCGCGACGGCCTCACGAGCGTGCGTCAGGGCCAGCTCGAATTCGGCGTTGGCCAGGAGCGCCTCGACGCGGCAGTCCAGCGCCCGGACCAGGACCGAGGCGAGCTCGGCACGCCGCCTGTCGGCCCACGCGCTTTCGTCTCCGGCGAGAAACGGCCGGCGAAGGACGGTGGTCGCGATCAAGGAAGAGCCATACGCCGACCCGGGTGAACCGGCGATCAGCGCGCCCTCCGCGGCGTCGACCGCGGCGAGCGCCGCTTCAACGTCGATCCATGTGCCGGCCGGCGCGGTGAACTGGTAGCAGCCGAATGCGTGGCCGATGATGCGCGTCCGGTCGAGACCGAGGGCGCCCAGGCGCGAGCGAAGCTTGCTGACGATGGCGCTCAGGGCCAGGGTCCATGAGCTAGGCGGAGAACCGGACCACAACGCTTCCGCCAGCTCCGACTGCGCCACCGCCCGCTTGCGCTCGGTGATGAGATACGCCAGCACGAACCGGCCCTGCGGCCCGCCGAGCTTAGACTCGCGGAGCAGGCGGTCACCAAGTTCCGCCTGGACCTCGCCAGTCAGGTAAATCCTCAGGGTGCCGATGGTTGCCAAAGATTCGCCAAAGCCCTCGGGCGATGATGCTAGCGCTGGTCCGGAACAGCTAAGGAGACATGGCAATGAAGAAGCGAGTCGAGTGTGAGTGCGGATGGGTTCTCGAGACCGATGACGAGGACGTCCTCGTCGATGGGGTCAAGAAGCACGCCAGCGAGGTGCACCACATGCAGGGTGTGACCCGCGAGCAGGTTCTCGCCCAGGCGAAGCCCGTCTAGCGCTCGACGATTACCGCCACCCTGGGTGGCCAATTGAAAAGGAGCAGTCGTGAAGTACCTCTATCTCTTGTATGCCGACGAGGCGAAGATGCCCGCTCCGGGCAGCTCCGCCTTCGACGCCCAGAACGACGCCTACAACAAGTACTACGAGGAGCTGTCGGGGAAGGGCCATTTCAAGTCGGGCGACCCGGTGATGCCGTCGCGCACCGGCAAGACCGTCAGGGTCCGCAGCGGGGCCACCAAAGCCGACGCGGGGCCGTTCGCCCACGCCGGGGACCAGGTCATCGGTTTCTATGTCATCGAGGCCAAGGACATTGACGAGGCGGTGGCCGCCGCCGCCCAGTGCCCGGCGGCTTCGGTCGGAGCAGTCGAGGTCCGTCCCATCGTCGAGATGTAGTCCAGCACCGGCCGGCGGCCACGGCGCCGCCGGCCGGTAACCGCTTGCACCGGCAGGCACTCGTTGACGCCCGCGACCCTGGGTGATAGGTTCCGGCGCAATCAAGCCGCCTGTTTCGTCAAGGGGAGGGGAACAGTGGACGACCAGAGCCACCATGCCGACGTTCGCGACCTTGCGAGGTTTGGATACCCGCAAGAGCTGAGGCGGGCGCTTGGCGTCTACTCCAGCTTCGCCGTTGCTTTTTCTTACATCTCACCGTCGACCGGCATCTTCACGCTGTTCATCCTCGGTATCAGCCTGGCCGGTCCGGCGTTCTTCTGGAGCTGGCCGATCGTCGTCGTGGGGCAGCTTCTGGTGGGCCTCAACTTCGCCGAAGTCAGCTCTCACTTCCCGGTGGCGGGATCCGTGTACCAGTGGACCAAGTACCTGTCGAATCGGACCTACGCCTGGTTCAGCGGCTGGATCTACCTTTTCGCCGGCGTGTTGACGGTTGCGGCGGTGGTGGCAACGGTGCCACTGGTGTTGATCCCCCTGCTCAACAACCTCGGCATGAACATCCCCACCACGCTTGACGCGGAACGCAACGTGGCGGCCCTCGTCCTGCTCAGCACAACCCTTCTGAGCATCTTCGGGGTGAGGATCGTTGCGATCGTCAACAACACCGGGGTCGTGTTCGAGATCCTCGGCATGGTGGTCTTCGCCCTGATCCTTCTCCTTTTCTACCATCACCAGTCGTTTTCCAGCTTCACCGATTTCAGCTACCTCGGTTCCGGTTTCAGCAACCAGGCGGGAGTTTTCCTGGCCGCCATGTTCATGTCTCTGTTCGTGATCTATGGCTTCGACACCGCGAGCACGCTCGCCGAGGAAACCAAGAATCCACGTCGGGAAGCGCCGCGCGCCGTCCTGGCGGCGATCATCGGCGCGGCCGTCATCGGCGCGATCTTTCTGATTGCAGTGATCCTCGCCATCCCTGGTGACCTGAACAAGTTCATCGCCGACATCAACGCCGGCAAGGATCCGTTCCCGCTCATCACGATCATCCAGGCGAACTTCCCCGGCTGGGCGGCCAACCTTTATCTCCTGGTGGTCGTCGCCGCCATCTACGTGTGCTGCCTCGCCATCCAGACATCGACCATCCGGCTGGCGTTCGGCATGGCTCGTGACGGCAAGCTGCCAGGTGGTTCGTACTTCAACAGGGTGAGCACCACGCTGCACACTCCGATCGGGACCTGCATCGTGATCGGCGTTCTTGCCGGTCTCCCGCTCATCTACTACGCCGGCGCGGGCATCATCGCCATCGGCGCCACCGGGATGATCTACCTCTCGTACATCCTCGGCAACTTCGCGATCCTCCTGGCCCGGTTCCGCGGCTGGCCGGCGGAGTCAGCGCCGTTCAAGCTCGGACAGTGGGGCACCATCGTCAACATCCTCGCCCTGGTGTGGGGTGTCGCGATGGAGATCAACTTCCTGTGGCCGCGAAACGCCGCGGTCGGAGGTCAGAACCCGCCGCTGAGCACCCTCCCGAACATAACCATCAGCGGCACCCTTGGCAGCATCCCGGTGTACGAGTTCACCCTCGGCCAGATCCTCCTGGTCGGCGTGATCTACTACGTAATCGCCCAGCGAAACGCCCCCGAGACCAAGGCGATCCTGCCGGCCGAAGCCCCCGCCGTCTAGCTCCCCTCTCCCCATCGGGGAGAGGGCTAGGGAGAGGGGCGGAAACAGAAATCCCCCCTCTCCCCCTCGGGGACAGGCTAGGGTGAGGGGCTCACGCAGAATTCCCCTCTCCCCCTCGGGGACAGGCTAGGGTGAGGGGCTCAACTAGGCAGTTCCCCTCTCCCCCTCGGGGAGAGGGCTAGGGAGAGGGGCGTAAACAAGCAGTGAGGCCAAACGCTCGCGCAGTCGTCATCGGCGGTGGAGTGGGCGGCGCATCGATCCTCTACTGGCTGACACGCCTCGGCTGGACCGACACCATGCTCGTCGAGCGCTCGCGCGTCACGAGCGGCTCGACATTTCACTCGGCCGGGCTGGTGGGCCAGCTCCGCGGCTCACTGAGCTTGACCCGCATGATGATGAACTCGGTCGATCTCTACCGGAACCTGGGTTACGAAGTCGGAATGGAGACCGGGTGGCACGAGGTCGGCTCGCTGCGCCTGGCCTCCAGCCCGGAGCGTATGGAGGAGCTCACGCGCCAAGCGGCCTGGGCGAAGACGTTCGGGCTGCCGCTGGAGCTGGTGTCCGCGGATGCGGCTCAGCGCATGTTCCCTCCGATGTCAGCCCAGGGCGTGCTCGGTGCCGCTTTTCTGCCGACCGACGGTTACATCGACCCGAGCCAGCTGACATTCGCGCTGATCGAAGGCGCCCGTCGCCGCGGCGCCGAGATCTGCGAGGACACCCGCGTCACGGGAATCGACGTGGGGCATGGACAGGTCCGCCGGGTTCTGACCGACAAGGGGGACATTGCAACCGACCTGGTGATCAATGCCGGCGGAATGTTCGCGCCCGAAATCGGCCGCATGGCCGGCGTCACCGTGCCGCTGGTCGCGATGGCGCACGAGTACCTCATCACCAAGCCGGCAGGCCTCCCCACCGACATGCCGACGATGCGCGACCCGTCGCTGCTGGTCTACTACCGGCCCGAATCGGGCGGCTTGATCATGGGCGGCTACGAGCGCGACCCCGCGCCCTGGAGCCTGGACGGAATACCGCCCGACTTCAACGGGCGGCTGCTCGAGCCGGACTGGGACAGGTTCGAGCCGTTGATGACCAACGCCGTCATTCGCACGCCGTCGATCAAAGACGCGGAGGTTGTACGCCTGGTCAACGGGCCAGAGGCATTCACCCCGGATGGGGAGTTCATCCTTGGCCCGAGCGAGGTGCATGGCTTCTGGGTGGCGGCCGGCTTCTGCGCCCACGGGCTGGCGGGCGCGGGCGGCATGGGACGCCTGCTCGCGGAGTGGATCGTGGACGGCCGGCCCAGCCTTGACACCTGGGAGATGGACTCGCGGCGCTTCGGCCGCCACTACATGAGCCGCGAATATACCCTCGAGCGGACGCGCGAGGTGTACGCCACCTACTACGACGTCAAGTACCCGGGCCACGAGCGCTCGGCCGGCCGGCCGCTGCGACTCTCCCCCATCTACTCGCGCCTTCGCGACCTGGGCGCTGCCTTCGGCGAGAAGTCAGGCTGGGAGCGCGTCAACTGGTTCGAGCCGAACGGGTCGCGCGGCGACCGGTCGCTCCGGCCCCATGGTTGGGCGGGGCGGCTGTGGTCGCCGGCGATCGGGGTCGAGCACGAGGCCTGCCGGGAGGCGGCCGCGGTGTTCGATTTCACGTCATTCGCGAAGATCGAGGTCAGGGGTCGGCGGGCCGCCGAGTTCCTCGAGAGCCTCACCGACAACCGTGTCGCGCGAGGGGTTGGCGATGTCACCTACACCCAGATGCTCAACGAGGGCGGCGGGATCGAGTGCGACTTCACCGTCACCCGCCTGGCCGATGACCGATTCCGCATCGTCACCGGGACGGCGTTCGGGCAGCACGACCTGTCGTGGGTGCGTGACCATGCGCCGGACGACGGATCCGTCTATGTCGAGGACGTCACCTCGGCGCACTCATGCGTCGGCCTGTGGGGCCCGCGCGCGCGCGACATTCTTCAGCCGCTCACGACAACCGACCTCAGCAACGCCGCCTTTCCATACATGACGTCTCGGCAGATCGCCGTCGGTCTGGTGCCGTGCCTTGCTTTGCGCGTCACCTATGTGGGCGAGCTGGGTTGGGAGCTGTACTGCCCGTCTGAGTTCGCCAGGCGTCTCTGGGACACCATCTGGGAGTCCGGGCGCGACAAAGGCCTGGTCGCGGGAGGCTACAAGGCGGTGGACTCGCTCCGGCTGGAGAAGGGTTACCGGGTCTGGGGCGCCGACATCGGCCCCGAGTCCGACCCGTACCAGGCCGGCCTGGGGTTCTGCGTCAAGCTCGACAAGGGCAACTTCATCGGACGCTCGGCGCTCGTGGCCAAGCGCCAGAAACCCGCGGAGAGCAAGCTCGCCTGCCTGGTGCTGACCGACCCGCGCTTGATTGCGCTCGGCTCGGAGCCGGTCCGACTCGACGACCAGGTCGTCGGTCGCGTGACCAGCGGGGGGTATGGCTACACAGTGGGCAGGTCCATCGCCTACGCATACATCCCCGCGTACATAGGCGACGCCGCCACACTCGAAGTCGACATCTTCGGCAAGTGGGTCCCAGCCCGAGTAATGAAAGAACCCCTATACGACCCCGCCGGAACCAAGATCCGGATCTGATCGAGCCGGGGAGGGGGACGTAGATCAGCAATTCCCCTCTCCCCCTCGGGGAGAGGGCTAGGGAGAGGGGCGTAGACCCGCAGGGACGCCTCGGGGAGAGGGCTAGGCAGAGGGCTAGGGAGAGGGGCGTAAACCAGCACTTCCCCATTTAAACTCGGGCCGGTGATGACGTTTCCCCGATGCGCCGAGCCAC
>DASXBJ010000115.1:0-14754 GCA_036491755.1 Candidatus Dormiibacterota bacterium | reverse complement strand
CGCTGGTCGGGCTCGAGCTGGAGAGTGCGCAGCTGCTTGCCCGCATCGAGGTGAGCCTTGGCCGCGTTGAGGACATCGGTTTCGCTCTGCGCGTCCTTCTTGCCGGCACGCGCCTCCTTGGCCACGACGTCGAGCCGCTTCTCGACCGAGGCGAGGTCGGCGAGCACCAGGTCGAGGGCGAACTCCTCGAGCTCGGCCGCGGGATCGGGGTTCGGCCCGAAGCAGCGCGCGATCTTGACCAGGACATCGGCCTGGCGCGCGAATGCCACGCGCTGCGCACGGCTGCCGGGTGGCGTGTCCTCGACACGGACCTGGGCGGCCGTCGTCTTGATGGGATGGACGGCATCCGCCAATCGCTGCAGGCGCTCATCCGGCACGTCGACCATGCCCACCCCGTCCGCCCCTCGGCCGGCAGTGAGAGCGTTGAACAGGGTCGTCTTGCCGGCGCCCGCCGGCCCGACGATGGCGACGTTGACCGGCAACTACTCGGTTTCCAGCTCGAACGCTTTGTGGAGCACGCGCACGCCTTTGTCGACCTGGTCGCGCGCGACGAGGCACGTGATGCGGATCTCCGATGTGCTGATCATCTCGATGTTCACCCCTGCGTCGGCCAGGGCCCGGAACATGCGGCTCGCGATGCCTGGCGCGCCGAGCATTCCGGTGCCGACGATCGAGAGTTTCGCGACGGCCCCGGCGGAGACCACGTTCTTGGCGTGAATCGCCCTGGCTGACGCCTTGACCAGCTTTTCGGCGGCTCTGAGGTCGGATTCGGCTACGGAAAACGTGAGATCGGTGTGGCCGGAGCGGCCTATGTTCTGCACGATGACGTCGACCGAGATGCCCGCCGCGCCGAGCGGCTCGAAGATGGCCGCTGCGATGCCGGGTCGGTCCGGCACGCCGACCACGGTGATCTTCGCGACGTTGGTCTCCTGCGCGATTCCGCGCACTCTCTGTCTTTCTTCCATCGGCACCTGGGCGACGATCATGGTACCGACGCCGTTGTGGAAGCTCGATCGGACGTGGATCGGCACGCCATACAGCTCGCCGATCTCCACCGCGCGCGGATGCATGACGCGCGCGCCCACAGCGGCGAGCTCCAGCATCTCGTCGTACCGGATGTAAGTCAGCTTGCGCGCCGTCTTGACCACGCGCGGGTCGGCGGTGAAGATGCCGTCGACGTCGGTGTAGATCTCACAAGACTCGGCGTTCAGCGCGGCCGCCAGCGCCACCGCCGTCGTGTCCGATCCGCCGCGGCCGAGCGTCGTCACCTCCATGTCGTCGGTGACGCCCTGGAAGCCCGCGATCACCGCGACCTTGCCCTGATTCAGGGCCTCCAGGATGCGGTCGGGCTTGATGTCGCGGATGCGGGCGCGCGAGTGATGGGCGCTGGTGCGCACCCCGGCCTGCAATCCCGACAGCGAGACGGCCGGCACTCCTATGCCTTCCAGGCACATCGCCACCAACGGCGCGGTGATCGTCTCGCCGTTGGCGACGAGCATGTCGAGCTCGCGCGCGGGCGGCTCCGGATTCACGCTCTCGGCCAGCGCGATCAAGCGGTCGGTAGTGTGTCCCATCGCGGACACGACCACGACGACCTTGTGGCCTTCGGCGACCGTCTGGGCGATGCGGCGGCTGACCCGCCGGATGCGTGCGGCGGTCCCCACCGAGGTACCGCCGTACTTCTGGACGATCACAGCGTCCGGAACATGCCCTTGTCTGAGATGCGCGTGACCAGCCCGCGGCCGCGCAGCGGATGCGAATCCTCCATCGCCTTCGCAACGCGTGCGGCATTGGCGACCGCGGTGAATGCGAACACACTCGGCCCGGCGCCGCAGATTGCCGCGCCGTACGCTCCGGCGGCCTCCGCGACGTGGATGACCTCTTCCGTCCACGGATAGAGGTGCAGCCGGTGCGGCTGGTGCAGTCGATCACGCAACGCCTCGCCCAACAACGACGGCCGCTTGGACAGGATCGCGCGTACGAGCAGGGCGGTCCTCGCCGCATTGAACGACGCCGTCTCGATGGTCACCGAGTCCGGCAGCACCGCTCGCGCCTTCTCGGTCGGCAGCGGCTGGTGAGCGATGAACAGGGCGAGGCCCCAGCCTGGGTTGGGCAACCTCTCGTCGATGTGCTCGCCGACGATGCGCATGCCACCCGACGCCGACGCGGCAACGTTGTCGAGGTGGCCCTCGTCGGCGCCGGCGTCGATCACATGGCTCTTGACGTCCCACGGGCTGCTCAGGGCGGAGGCGGCGAGCCGGGCCGCCGCGCTGCTGCCGAGCCCGACGCCCATCGGGATGTCGCTGCGGACCCTCCCTTTCATCTTCAGGCGCGTGAACGGGTTGTCATGCGCCGCGAGATAGTCGGCGCCCTCGCCCTCGAAGGCCCAGGACGGCCTCTCGGCCTCGGTCGCCTCGACCTCGAGCCACAGGTCGATCGCCATCGCCATGCAGTCGAAGCCAGGCCCGATGTTGGCGATCGAGGCCGGCACCTTGATCCTCATCTAGCCGACCTCATTCCGACTCACAGCTTCAAGACCTTAGCGAGTGTGCGCGCATCGCCGTCAAGTTCGATGGGCGGTTCGACATTCTTCAGCGCGGCGTCAGGATCCTTTAAGCCCGAACCGGTGAGCACCACCACGGTTGTCGAGTCCTTGTCGATCTTGCCTTCGCGCACGAGCTGGAACAGCAGGGCCAACGGAGCGGCAGAGGCCGGCTCGGCGAACAGTCCCTCGCTGTTGGCCAGCGTGATCTGGGCAGACAGGATCTCCATGTCGGTGACCGCGGCGATCATCCCCCCGGACTCGTCGCGGGCGGTGGTGGCCCCCTCCCACGAAGCGGGATTGCCGATGCGGATCGCCGACGCGACGGTGCGCGGCTCCGCCACGGGACGTCCGTTGACGATGGGCGCCGCTCCCGCGGCCTGCGCTCCGACCATCCGCGGCAGACGCGTGCTGCGACCCGCTGCCTGGTACTCGCGAAAACCCTTCCAGTACGCGGTGATGTTGCCCGCGTTGCCGACCGGAAGCACGACGTAGTCGGGCGCATCGCCGAGGGCGTCGACGATCTCGAACGCTGCCGTCTTCTGGCCCTGAATCCGATGTGGGTTGACCGAGTTCATCAGCGCCACGGGATAGCGATTGGTCAGGTCGCGGACCACCTCGAGGGCCACGTCGAAGTTGCCCTTGAGCGCGATCACCTTGGCGCCGTACATCAGCGCCTGGGAAAGCTTGTTGAGAGCGATCTCGCCCGAGGGCACGACCACGATCGCGCGCGCGCCGGTGCGCGCCGCGTAGGCGGCCATCGATGCCGACGTGTTTCCGGTCGACGCGCACATGAAGACCCGACTGCCGGCCTCCAGCGCTTTCGCGACCGCCACCACCATGCCGCGATCCTTGAACGAGCCTGTCGGGTTCAGGCCCTCGTACTTGAAATAGAGATGCTTGAGGCCGAGGGCGCGTCCGATGTTGAGGCTTGGCACAAGGGGCGTCGATCCCTCGTTGAGGTCCACCTCGGGTGTCGCCGGACCCACCGGCAGGTGCTCGCGGTACCGGGCGATCACGCCCAAAGCCTCGTGAGCCTCCGCTAAAAGACGCGCAGGAAAGAGGAGACCGCACGCACAGTCTCGAGTCTCGCCATGCGGTCGCGGGCCTTCTGGAGGCTCGCGTCCTGGGCTGGATGGGTGGTCACGACGAGCTCCGCGGTGTGGTCTTGCGACCACGCGTCCTTTTGAATGAAGCTCGAGATGCTCACACCTTCCTCGGCGAAGACCTGGCCGATGGCCGCCACCACGCCGGGACGGTCCTCGACCCGGATCCGGTAGTAGGCCCGCGTCGTGATCTCGCCCATCGGCACCACGCCAATGCGGTCGTCGAAGCTGAACGACGGCCGGCTCTGCACGCCTCGGCGGATCGAGCGGGCGAGGTCGATGAGGTCCCCGACCACCGCTGAGGCCGTGGGCCCGCCGCCGGCGCCCTGCCCGACGAGCAACACCTGTCCCACGAGGTCGCCCTCGACGAAGACGGCGTTCTCGGCGCCCTCCACGCGCGCCAGCGGGTGGTCGAGGGGCACCATCGCCGGATGAACGCGCGCCTCGACTCGGCCGGGGTGACGCTGCGTGTGCGCGATGAGCTTGATGGCGTAGCCGAGCTCCCGCGCGTAACGAAAGTCGACCGGCTCGATGCCCTCGATGCCCTCGCGGTAGATCTCATCCGGCCGCACCTTGATCTCGTAAGCGATCGAACCCAGGATGGCCAGCTTGTAGGCGGCGTCGAAGCCGCCGATGTCATCGGTTGGATCGGCCTCGGCGTATCCCGCGACCTGGGCTTCGGCAACCGCCTCGCGCAGGGAGAGGCCGGCGGATGCCATGCGGCCGAGGACGTAGTTCGTGGTGCCGTTGATCACTGCCGACACGCGCTCGATGCGGTTCGCCTGCAGGTCGGTGCGGAAGGCGCTGATGAGGGGGATGCCGCCGCCGACGGCGGCCTCGAAGTAGACGTCGACGTTCTTTTCGGCCGCCTGGTCGAGCAGCTCGGGGCCGTGCTTGGCCATCACCACCTTGTTCGCGGTGATGACGTGCTTGCCCGCCTGGATGGCTCGCTCCAGGTAGGAGCGCATCGGCTCGTCGCCGCCGGCCACCTCGATCACGACCTCGATCTCCGGGTCGTCGAGGATCGCTGCCGGTTCCGTGGACAAAAGGTCCGCCGAGATCTCGATCGAGCGCTGCTTGTCAAGGTCACGGACCAGCACCCTGCGGAGGCATAGCTCGACCCCCGCCCGGCGCGACAGCTGCGGGGCCCAGGACAGCATGCGGCCGGCGACCTGGGAGCCGACGGTGCCCAGGCCGATTAGTCCCACATTCAGCTGCGCGGGTGCCATAGGCCGCTATTCTCCCTGCCGTGGCATTGATCCTGCGCGAAGCCGACGTCCAGGAGCTGATCGAGATGGACGAGGTGATCGCGGCTGTGGAGTCCGCGATGAAGGAGCTGGGCGAGGGCACAGCGCAGAACGAGCCCCGCCGGCGCGCCTTCGCCCCTGGCGGATTGTTGAACGTGATGTTCGGCTCCTACCCGGGTGGCAGGTGCACCGGCGTCAAGGCCTACACGGTGGCGGACGGCAAGGTGCGGTTCCTCGTCGTGATCTTCGCGCTCGACGGCACGCTGCAGGCGCTCATCGAGGCTGATTTCATGGGCAGCTACCGCACGGGCGCGGCGACTGCGGTCGCCGTGCGGGCGCTCGGCCCGAAGGGCCCTGTCACCGTGGGGCTGATCGGCACCGGTTGGCAGGCGTCGACCCAGGCCCTCGCCATCTCACGCGTGTTGGACATCAAAGAGCTGCGCGTCTTCAGCCGTGATCACGATCGCCGCTCCGCATTCGCCCGCGAGCAGGGAGATGCACTCGAGGTCAAAACGCTCGCCGCGGCGAGCGCGGAGGAAGCTGTGCGGGGCGCCGACCTCGTGATCACGATCACCACCAGCTCGTCGCCTGTGATCGACGAGTCCTGGGTGGAACCTCACGCCATGGTCGTCGCGGCCGGCTCGAACTTCCGCAACAAGGCCGAGATCCCGCCCGCCCTGGTGGCGCGCGCCCAGACCGTCGTGGTCGACCAGCTCGCGGCCGCGCGCCTGGAGAGCGGCGACCTGATCAATGCGCACGAGGCCGGCAAGTTCGATTGGGAAAGAGCCGTCGAGCTCGGCGCGGTGCTCGCAGGCAAGTGGAGCCCGCCCTCGGAGCGAGGCATCACGCTCTTCGAGTCGCATGGGCTTGCCCTTTGGGACCTCGCCGCCGGCTCCGTCGTGCTGGCGGCAGCGCGCGAGAGAGGGATGGCCGAAGAGGTCGTCCTTTTCTAGACGCCCCTAGTGATGGAAGGTGACCGGCTGCGGGGCCAGCGAGCCGAGCTGCAGCCACGAGCCGACGACGAAGGCCGTGACAAGGATGAGGACGAGGGCCGCACTCGCCGCGGAGTAGATGACCCATGGCGGCGGGCCTGAACCCGCGATCCGGATCAGGACGTCCGACCAGTCCGGTCCTCGGCCCGGAGACCACGAGTCCACTTCGGACCGGATCATCCGGCTGAGCTCAGTTTCGGAGGGCGTGTCAGACCCTCCCAGTGTGGCGTTATCTTCCACGTAGGGCACCTTCACTACTCGAACGCGTGGTGTCCGATTCCTGGTCGCTCGCCATCGTCTTTCTCATGATCGCCACCGCTTTGGCGATCCGGGAGGCCACCGTGCCGGCCGGTACGCCGAGCACCAGCGCGATCTCCTCGCGGGTCAGGCCCTCGTAGTAATGGAGGACCACGGCGGCGCGCAGCTTCGGACTCAGGGCGATCATCGCCTTGCCCACGACGTCCCGCGCCTCTGCCCGGTCGTAGTCCCGGCGGTCGGGCGGCGTGTACAGGCGTGCGGGCAGAAAACGGGAGAGCTTCTGGCGGCGCAGATATGAGATCGCGAGGTTGATGCCAATGCGCCGCAGCCAGGCGCCGGGCGGGGCTGTCGGCGTGTAGCGGTGACGGGCACGGTAGGCGCGGACGAAAGTCTCCTGGGTCAGGTCCTCTGCCGCAGCGCCGTCCAGCACCACCGCGCGGATGGCACGGTAGACGGAGCGGTACTCGCGGTCGTAGAGCTCCTTGAACTCGGTTGCGGGGTCGAGCTGCCTGTCCTCGGACACGCGCTAAGTGTGAGGGCAGGAGTGGCCCAGGGCGCAGGTCCGCCAGCCTCGTTCGACGATCCAACAAACCTCACAGCCGTAAACCACAGGTGGTGGGCGACCCGGGACTCGAACCCGGATGGGTTACCCCACACGCCCCTCAAACGTGCGCGTCTACCAGTTCCGCCAGCCGCCCAGCTGAGCCGGTTGATTTTACGCGGAGGCCGGGTCCGTCAGCCCGCCTGATGCCGTGCAGCTCCAAAAGACCGTCGCCAGGGCATAGGTGACCAGCCCGAAGATGATCAGATAACCGATATCAGGGATGAATTTCTCTCGAGGGCTGCTTAACTTCGCTCGTCGATGAGCGGCTGGACCAGTTTGGACAAGCGCTGGAAGACGTTCGTCATCGTGGCCGCCGTGGTCGTGGTTGCGTCGATCGCCTACGCGCTGAACATCCGGTTTGTCCTGATCGGAGCGAAAGGCGTGACCGCAGTCGACGACTTTGGCGAAGCTGCCGCGGCGGCGATCGCGTCGGCCGCCTGCGCGTGGGCCGCGTACCGAGCAACCGGCCGCAACAGGTTGGGCTGGGCGCTGCTGGGTATCTCAGCCGGACTGTGGTCGGCGGGCGAGATTGTGTGGTCGGTCTATGAGGTCATCCTCGGGGTGCCGACTCCTTACCCGTCATTCGCCGACGTCGGATTCCTGGCAGCTGTGCCGTTTGCGATCGGAGGCATTCGCGCGTTCTGGAGCGACGCGAGAGCCACGTCTGCCGGTTGGAGGGTGTGGTTCGACGGATTGATCGTCGCCATAGCGTTGACCTCGACTGCCTGGGGTTTCGGTCTACGGACCGTGTATCAGTCGTCATCGTCGACCAAGCTCCTTGACCTCGCGTACCCCGTCGGCGACATTCTCGTCGGCACGGTCCTGATCCTCGCGATCCGGCGCGCGTCGGGCCAGCAGAAGGGAAGGATGGCCCTGCTGCTCATCGGAATCGCCTCCTACTCAATCTCCGACAGCGCCTTTGCCTTCCTCACCGCGCAGGGCGCGTTCGGGTCGGTCGGCAACGTGATCGACACCGGGTGGTTCTTCGGCTTCCTCCTGATCGCCCTGGCGGCGATCTACCCCGACGCGCCGATGAAAGCTGCGAGCAAGAAGCAAGCCCCTCTCGACCTCTGGCAACTGGCCCTGCCATGGATGACGCTGCTCACCGCGTCGGCGGGCGACCTGTACTCGGCGTTCTCCGACAAAGGAGTGGACGTCTTCATGGCGTCGATGACCGGCTCGCTAGCCGTGCTCCTGACCGTCAACATGATCCTCGAGCGCAAGGAATTCCTGGAGATGCTGACCGACATCGAAGGGGCCCACACGACGGTTACACAGGAGTTCAAGGCGGCTCTGGTCAAGATCCGCCATTTCAGCGTCGTGATTCGCGACGTCGACAGGCTCGACCGCGATGACATGCGACGCCTCGCCGCCGAGATTCACGAGGATGCCGACCGCCTCGATCGGATGATCGAGGAGATGGTCGCTCCCGAAGAGCTGGTCCGCCAGACGGCGGGCGTCGCCGTCGGCGCAGCGGTGGCGTCCGCCCAGGTCACAACCGCCGGCTCCCACGTCTGAATCTGGTACCCGCTGCAAGACTCGAACTCGCAACCTCCTGATCCGAAGTCAGGCGCTCTATCCATTGAGCTAAGCGGGCGGCCGCACTCATGGTAGGTCGCTGACGAGGCGGGTCGGGTGCCGGGTCAGCCTACTGCGTATCGCTGGTGGTTCAGGCCCCACGCCGCGTAGCGCATCAGGCCGACGGCCTGGTAGCGCTTGCGCTTGGCGACCGTCTTGCCTGCCTCGATCGCTTTGCGCAAAGCCTCCGGGGACCTGCCCGGAAACTCGGTGAACGCGCGACCGACGGCGTCGAGGATGTGCGCATCGGAGCCACCGACCTCGGCTGCTCCGAGCCCCACCTGCAGGCGATGCGCGAACTGGTTGAAGACATAGAAGCCCGGCGTCCCGTTCTCGACTTCGATGGCGTCGAAGTCCAGCTCGGCAGCCAGCCAGCCGACTCCGTGTACCGGCCCGGTCCTGGCGCGTCGCTCGGTGCGCCAGAAGGGATGCACCGCGACGGCGATGCCGCCCTGGTCGTGGATCGCATGCACAGTCGCCGCGGCCGTCATTCCCGGTCGGATCCTTTGCTCTAGAAACAGGCCGACGATGTGGCCGTCGCGGCTCGAGACCTCCTCGCCGACGATGACATGGAGCCTCGATCGCTTGGCCGCGTGCTCGGCTGCCCTCAGCGCGCCATCGATCGAATCGTGGTCGGTCACCGCGATCACATCCAGGCCCGAATGGCGCGCATGATCGACCAGATCTTGGGGAGTTGGCCAGCCGTCGCTCACCGTCGTGTGCATGTGGAGGTCAGCCCGACCTCGGGAAAGCATGGGTGTGCATCCTACGCCCGGCGGGTTTACCATCGGCGTTTTAAGACCTGCCTTCGCAGAAAGAAAGCTGGAGGTGTCGGCCGTGGAAGGCTTGATGCAGGACTACGAGCTCAGTCTTCAGCACCTGCTCTGGAGGCTCGAGCGACTGCACCCGGATAAAGAGGTCGTGACCAAGCGCGACGACGGGGTCCACCGCACCACCAATGGCGAGATGGTGCCGCGCATCAACCGCCTGGCCGGCGCGCTGAAGCGGCTGGGAGTCAAACCCGGCGATCGCGTCGCGACGCTCGCCTGGAACAACAACCGGCATCTCGAGCTCTATTACGCGGTCCCGTGCATGGGCGCCGTGCTGCACACCTTGAATCTCCGCCTGTTCCCTCAGCATCTCGAATTCATCATCAATGACGCGGAAGACAAGGTTTTATTTGCTGATCAGTCACTTTTGCCCCTCTTGAAGCCCCTGCTGGGCAAGATCCCGACCATCGAGCACATCGTGGTCATGGCCGAGGGCGCGCCAGCGACGTTTGCCGCGGACAACGGGCTGGAGGAGCTCCTGGACTACGAGACTCTGCTGGCGGCTGAGAGCGAGAGCTATCCCTGGCCGAAGCTCTCGGAGCGGATGGCGGCGGCCATGTGCTACACGTCCGGCACCACCGGCAACCCCAAGGGCGTCGTGTATTCGCACCGGTCCCAGTTCCTCCACACGATGGGCACGCTGCAGGGCGACAGCCTAGGACTGACCGAAAGTGACGTCGTTCTTCCCGTCGTGCCGATGTTCCACGCCAACAGCTGGGGGCTTCCCTATGGCTCCGGGATGGCCGGTTCGAAGATGGTCTTTGGTGGCCGTTTTTCGTCAGACCCCAAATCGCTCGTCGAGCTCAGCGAGCAGGAAGACGTGACCTTCCTCGCCGGCGTGCCCACAGTCTGGATCGCCCTCGCCGGCTACCTCAAGGAGACGGGGAAGCGCCTGCCGAAGGTCAAGACCGTCGTCTGCGGCGGATCTGCTGTCCCGCAAGCCTTGATGGAGACGATGGACGGCTTCGGCCTCCGCATTCTCCACGCCTGGGGCATGACCGAGACATCGCCTCTGGGCAGCGTTGGGCGCCTGCGCTCCGGGACCAAGCCCGAGGACGAGCTGCTCACTCGCCTGTACCAGGGCCGCCCGGCGGCGGCGGTCGAGCTCCGGATCATGGACCCCGCCAGCGGCGAAGAGCTGCCCTGGGACGGCGTGGCCTTTGGCGAGATCCAGGTGCGTGGGCCGTGGATCGCTCGTGGCTACAACAACGGCCACGACCCGGACAAGCTGACCGAGGACGGCTGGTTCCGCACCGGCGACGTCGCGAAGATGACGCCCGAGGGCTACATCGTGATCGTCGATCGGACCAAGCACGTGATCAAGTCCGGCGGCGAGTGGATCTCATCCGTCGAGCTCGAGAACGCGATCATGGCTCACCCCAAGATCATGGAAGCGGCGGTGATCGGCGTCCCGCACCCGAAATGGGACGAGCGTCCGGTGGCGTTCGCCGTACCGAAGCCCGAGTTCAAAGGCAAGGTCACCCAGGACGAGGTCATCGAGTTCCTGAAGGGCAAGGTGGCGAAGTGGTGGCTGCCCGACGAGATAAGGTTCATCGACGAGGTGCCGAAGACCTCGGTCGGCAAGTTCGACAAGAAAGTGCTTCGAGCCGGAGCCGTCCCGATCGAAGAGTCAGCAGCGACGGCTGGGAGGCAGTGATGGCCAAGGCTGGCGTGAAAGAGCACGTGATCGGACGCGACAAATTTCATTTCAAGTGGGACAACTCAAACCCGCCCGCAGCTGAGATCGAGCCCGGCGACATCGTGCATTTCGACACCAACGAGGTCACGGCGGGCCAGCTCAACAACGGCGACCCGGCCGCCAAGCTGGGGGCGCTCGACTTCAACCGTCTCTATCCGCTCGGCGGCCCTGTCTTCGTCCACGGAGCCGAGCCCGGAGATGTGCTCGAGGTGGAGATCCTCGAGCTGAAGCCCGGAGACTGGGGCTGGGCGGCGCTGCTGCCCGGTTTGGGTCTTCTGTCCAGCGACTTCCCTGACCCCTACGTCCGCTACTTCGAGCTCGGGGCGCGGACCTCGGCCGAGCTTCGCCACGACATCCACATCCCGATCGTTCCGTTCTGCGGGACGATGGGCGTCGCCACCGACGAGCCCGGCCCGCACGACGTCCTTCCGCCGACCAAGGGCGCCGGCAACATCGACACCCGCCATCTGACCGCGGGGACGAAGCTCTACCTGCCTGTCTACGTGCCCGGAGCGCTGTTCTCCGCCGGCGACTGCCATGCGGCGCAGGGAGACGGCGAAGTCTGCGTTACCGGCATCGAATGCCCGATGACATTCTCCCTCCGGTTCAACGTCGTCAAGGGCGGGGCCTTGCGACCCTGGAGCTACCACTTCGTGACCCCAGCGGCGCCTCTGCAGCCACGCAGCGACGCGGCGGGCTACCACGCGGTGTGCGCGCTGGGACCGGACCTGATGGAGAACGCCCGCAACTCGGTACGGGACACGATCAAGTGGCTCGTCGCCGACCACGGCCTGAGCCGCGAGGACGCCTACATCCTTTGCAGCTTGGCCGGCGACCTGCGGATCAGCCAGATCGTGGACCAGCCCAACTTCGGGGTCTCCTTCTATCTGCCCCTGACCGTATTCACGTAACAGGGGGCATAACCCACTCACTCTGGGCCCTGCCGGGTGGATCCGAGGTGTGCCGAAACGGCGGGTCAAACGGGCAGTTAGCCGTGTCCTGTCCGGCATACTGACAAGCCCGAAGATCAAAAGGTGAGCACGACACAGCTAGGGCGTTATCCAATCGAAGCCGAGCTCGGGCGCGGTGCGATGGGCGTCGTCTACCGCTCGACCCACCCCCGGCTCGAGATACCGGTCGCGATCAAGGTGCTGGCCGAGCAGTACTCGAGCGACGCCAGCTTCCGGCAGCGGTTCCACCGCGAGGCGGCGACGGTGGCGGGCCTCAACCACCCGGGCATCGTGCGTGTTTACGACTTCGACGAAGACGGGCCCGTCCTGTTCATCGTCATGGAGTGGGTCGAGGGAAGGTCGATGCGATCGTGGCTCGACGAGTACGGGCGGTTCAGCGTCGACGTGTCGGTTGACCTGATCCAGCAGCTGCTGTCGGCGGTCGGCGTGGCGCACGACTTCCAGATCGTGCATCGCGACCTGAAGCCGGACAACATCCTCATCTCCAACCGAGGCAAGACCAAGATCCTCGACTTCGGCATCTCGAAGCTGATCGACGACAAGCACCGGCTGACGGCGACCGGGAGCATGGTCGGCACGCCGGCCTACATGGCGCCCGAGCAGGTCAAGGGCGAACCCGTGGACGCCACCGCCGACATCTACTCGCTGGGCATGATCCTCTATGAGCTGCTGCACGGCGAGCCGCCGTTCACCGGCGCCCTCCCTGCCGTCCTGCACTCCCAGGTGTTCGACCGGCCGCGCGCGTCGACCGCGATCCCCTCGCCGATCATGGAGATCATCTGGAAGGCGACGGCCAAGGATCGCAGCCAGCGGTTCCAGACCTGCGAGGAGTTCTCCGGCGCGTTCCACTACATGCCAAAACCGGGAGTGCAGCAGCCCCCGGTGGAGGCCATCTCCAACGAGATCGCGGTCGAGGAAGAGGTCGAGCGGCCGCAAGCTCTCCCCCCTCGTACCGACGGCCACAAGCCGGCCGGGGTCTGCACCTACAGCGACTGCCAGGAGCGCCGTGGATGGGCGTGCGCGTACAAGGACCTGACCGGGCGCGAGTGCAAGAGCTGGTGGTGCCGCCGGCACATCCAGTTCATCGAGCGCACCCCCTTCTGCCCGCGCCATGCCAGCGTTATCCGGGCGCTCGCGCCCACCGCGAACACCATCTTCGAGATCAAGAACCGGCCGGCCGTCGACGATCGGGCGCTGCCCCTCGCCGCGCTGGTCGCGGAGGACATCGACAAGGACGTCACCGAGCTGGTGCGCCGGCGATACCAGAACCGCAAGGACATCACGCTGGCTCGCGACCGCACCGTGCGGCAGACCTGGTCCGGCCGCAGCGAGGTGGCATGGGAGCGAAGCTGGGCCGCCCTGAAGAGCCAGGGCTACCTGATCCGGATCGCCGTCCGCGTCGCCACCGACGAGCCCGACACCGTGCAGCTCCTCATCGGCAACACCGTGGTGTTCAAAGAGGTGCCGGACTGGATCAGCCGGCGGCGCGAGGGCGAGCCGCCCGACCATGCCGACCGCGCCCGGTTTGGCAAGAAGCTGTTCTCGGCGATCCTGGAGCACGTCGACGAGCCACAGCCTGTGCCCTCGGCCGTGCCGACCAGCAACCACGAGATCGAGCCCCCTCCGCCGCCGGAGATCAACCGCACGCTCATCGAGGGCATGGTGCTGCGGCTGGCCGCCACCGCGACCCGCGTGACGGGCTTCGAGTTCAGCGAGCACCTGGCGCTGCCCTTCTCGGCCGTCGAGCCGATCCTCAAGTCGCTGACCGGCTCCAACTTCCTGGACGCTCTCGGCCTGGCGGCCGAGCAGGGTCCGTGGCTGGGCCGGCCTCTGCCCGAACGCATGGCTTACGCCATAACCAACCAGGGGCGCACGCGCAGCGCCCAGATCGGCGACGTGGGAACGCGCTACGCCGGCCCGGCGCCGGTGTCGATGCAGGAGTACAAAGCGGTCTTGGCGGAGGCCGCCAAGCCGGGCACCCTCGACCTGGTCAAGGTCAACCTCGCGCTGAGCGGCATCGAGCTGGCGCCCGGCGTGACCGAAGCGGTGCGGGCTGCGGTCAACTCCCGATCCTCGATCTTCATCTACGGGGCTCCCGGCAACGGCAAGACGACCTTGGCCCGGCGCATCCCGAGCCTGCTCGGAGGTCCCATCGTCATCCCGGTCGCCCTTGACATCGGTGGCGGCGAGGTGATGACGATCTTCGACGGCGCGGTGCACCGCCTGGAGACCAGGCAGCCCGCGGACCGGCGCTGGCGGCGCGTGTCGCGGCCGCTCGTCCAGGTGGGCGGCGAGTTCCAGCTCGAGATGTTCGACCCCACGTGGGAGGAGGGCAGCCGCACCTACGCCGCGCCCTTGCAGGTGAAGGCGAACGGCGGCGTGTTGCTGATCGACGACCTTGGGCGGCAGCGCGTTTCGCCCAAGCAGATCCTCGACCGCCTGCTCGTGCCCCTCGAGCAGGACACGGATTACATGAACCTGTCGTCGAGCGGGCGCAAGGTCGAGATCCCGTTCCGCGCCCAGGTCGCGCTGTCGACCAACCTGAAGCCGGCCGAGCTGCTCGACGAGGCGTACCTGCGGCGCCTCGCCTACAAAGTCTTCATGCCTGACCCGACGTGGGAGATGTGGTGCCGGATCTTCGAGCGCGAACGCGACCGGCTCACCATCCCTCCCGACCCGAACGCGCTCGAGATGATCTCCAGCCTCTACAGCGGCCGGCCGTTGCGCGGCAACCACCCGCGCGACCTGCTCGAGCGGCTGGTCGATGTCTCGTCCGCGCGCGGCGTGCGGCCGCAGCTCACGCCGGATCTTGTCGAGGCGGCCTGGCACACGCTGTTCATCACGAGCTGAGGCGCTCTTTTATGATCGGATCGGATGGATACCGCGATCCTCATCGCCCTCGTCAAGTACCACGCGTCGGCGAACGA
>DASXBJ010000114.1:0-23237 GCA_036491755.1 Candidatus Dormiibacterota bacterium | reverse complement strand
GGGTACCGACATGGTGCCCCAAATCGCGGCGATGTGCGAGAGGCGCGACTTCGGGCTGTTCCTGCTCGGCGCCGCGCCGGGCGTCGCCCACGAGCTCGCCGCCGACCTGCGCTCGAGCCACCCGAAGCTCCGCGTGGGGTCCTACTCCGGCTCGCCCGACCCGGCTGCGGACGCCGAGACGCTCACGGTCATCGGCGAACACGGGACCCGGGTGCTGCTGGTCGCGTTCGGGGCGCCGAAGCAGGAGCTCTGGATTGACCGCCTCAAGGACCAGCTGGATGTTGCGGTCGCCATCGGCGTCGGCGGTGCGTTTGATTATCTGACCGGCCGCGTCCCTCGGGCTCCCGCCTGGATGCGCCGCGCCGGCCTCGAGTGGTTGCACCGGCTCATTCGCCAGCCCTGGCGGATCCGGCGCATGGCGGTCCTCCCGGCTTACGCGGCCAGGGTGTTGCTCTCACCCAAGTAGGATGGCGAGCCGTGGCTAGCGGCATCCCGGCCCTCAGCGTCGTCGTCCCCTGCTACAACGAAGAGCGGAGGCTGCCGCGCACGATCGAGCAGATCGTGCGATACCTGGACGGCAGTGGGACGTCGTACGAGCTGATCCTGGTCGACGATGGCAGCGCCGACGGCACCCGGCGGATCATGGACGAGGCCGCCGCCCATCATCCAGCCGTGCGTGTCGAGTCGCTGCCGCAGAACCGCGGCAAGGGTCGCGCCCTGGCCGTGGGGGTCGCGGCCGCGGTGGGGGCCGAGGTCCTGGTCACCGACGCCGACCTTTCGACGCCGATCGAAGAGCTTGCTTCGCTCCAGAGAGCCATCGACTCCGGAGCCGGCGTGGCGATCGCCAGCCGCGCGGTGAAGGGGTCTCGCGTCGAGGTCTCACAGCCGGTGTACCGCGTTCTGATGGGCAAGGCCTTCAACATCCTGGTCCAGGCCGTGCTGCTTCCAGGCATTTGGGATACCCAGTGCGGCTTCAAGCTCTTTCGAGCCGATATCGCCAGGGATGCGTTCGCCCGGCTCAGCACCGACGGGTTCGGCTACGACCCGGAGGTGCTGTATCGCGCTCGCAAGCTGGGGGTGAAGATTGCCGAGGTCCCGGTGGTATGGCGCAACTCCGCGCCGACGACGGTCAGCGCCTGGCGCAGCTCGTACGACATGTTCAAGCACGTTCTCCGGGTCAGGTTCCAAGCGTGAGCGGAGCGTCGCGACTGGCGCCGCGCACCTCCGCGCCCACCGACGTGCTGGTCGTCCTGCCGACATACAACGAGCTTTCCAACCTCGAGCAGGTGGTGGCCGGCGTGCGGCGCCTGGGCCCCGACGTCCTCATCGTCGACGACGCCTCGCCGGACGGGACCGGTGATCTCGCCGACAGGCTGGCGGCGGCGGACCCGGGCGTCCGAGTGCTCCATCGCGAGCGCAAGCTTGGTCTCGGCAGCGCGTATGAGGATGCCTTTCGAGTCGGGCTTGCTGAAGGCTCCGCGCTGTTCGTCGAGATGGACGCGGACGGATCGCACCGCCCTCAGGACCTCGAGGCCATAGTCGCCGCGGCGCGTGGATGCGGCGGATTGGCCATCGGCTCGCGCTACATCCGCGGTGGCGAGATCGTGGGCTGGCCCGCCCATCGCTGGGTTCTCTCCTGGGCCGCCAACGTGTACTGCCGGGTGCTGCTTGGCCTGCGCACCCATGACTGCACCTCGGGTTACCGCTGCTACACGCGAGATCTGCTGGCGCAGATCGGGCTCGACGAGGTGGTCTCTCAGGGATACTCCTTCCAGATCGAGATGGTGCATCGAACCAAGCGCCTCGGCTACCCGATCGTCGAGGTGCCGATCCGTTTCGAGGACCGCGTCGCCGGAGCTTCCAAGGTCTCGCAGGGTGAGATCCGCCGCGCTCTGTGGACGGTCCTCCGCCTGAGCAGAAGCAGATGAAGGAGGCTGCGTTCCCTGTCCCCTTCGGGGAGCCGGCCAGGGAGAGGGAGGTCGGTTGGCAGATGCGGATGGCCGAATGGCGCATCCCGCTCCTCACCGGGCTCGCCCTCGCGATCGTGACGGCCGTTCCCTATCTGTTCGCGTACGCGGTGCAGCAACCGGGCCACGTCTTCATGGGCTTTTTCTACCTCGGCGACGACGCCAACACGTATCTGGCCAAGATGCGGCAGGGGTGGGAGGGGTCGTGGGCGTGGCAGAACCGCTACACCACCGAGTCGAGCCCCGCCGCCTACCTGTTCCTGTTCTGGATCGTCCTCGGCCACCTGGCGGCGCTGCTGAACCTGCCGCTCATCGTCGTGTTCCACCTCGCGCGCGTCGGCGCCGCCTTCGCCTTGATGGGCGGCGCCTGGCTCTTCATCCGGCACTTCATCGCCGACCGCTCGGCCCAGAAGTTCGCCTTCTTCTTTTGCGCCGTCGGCCTGGGCATGGGCTACGTCATCCAGGCCCTGGGCCAGCCGGTCATCTTCGGCCACCAGACCGACACGCTCGACTGGCGCATGCCGGAGCTGACCGCCTTCTACTCCGTGCTTGCGCTGCCCCACTTCGCGTGGTCCGGCGTCTTCGCCGCCGTTGGGGTCGCCTGCACCTTGAAGGCGATCGAGCGCGGAAGTCTCGTCCTGGCGGTCGTGGCGGGGGCGGCCTGGCTCGGCCAGGCCTCGATCCACCCGCAGATGCCGATCCTGATGGGCGGGGCGACCGCCGTGGCCCTGGTTCTGAGGCCAGCGCCGCGTCGAGGATGGGTCGTGGCGGCGCTGGCGTTCGCGATCCCCGCGCCCTACATCCTTTATTCGTATGTGGCGTTCATCGGCAACCCGGAGGTGCAGCGCTGGACTTTTCACTCCAAGAACGCGCTGCCCCCTGAGACGATCAGCCTGTTCTTCGCCATCGCGCCCCAGCTTCTCCTGGCCGCAGTCGGCCTGCCTGGCGCACTACGGCGCCGGACTCGGGAGGACCTCTTCCTGGTCGGCTGGATCGCCTTGCTCGCCGCGATCCTTTACCTCCCGAATCCCGCGGGCGATCTGCGCCGCCGCTTCCTGGACGGGCTGTATTTGCCGCTCGTGGTGCTTGCGGCGCGGGGCATGTTCGAGGAGATCGTGCCCAGGTTGCGGAGTGCGCGCGCCCGCAGGCTGATTCCCTTCTCGTACGTCGCCTTCGCCGCGATCGGCAGCGCGTTCCTGGTGCTGGCGCCGCTGGCGGTGGCGGCGCACGGCCAGTACACCGTCACCTCCGCCGAGTACTCCGGGCTGACCTGGCTGGGCGCGCAGCCCCAGGGGCGCGTCCTCTGCATGCCGGGGGTCGGGCTGTACGTACCGGCCTACAGCCCCGACACCGTGTATGTCGGTCACTACGACGAGACCTTCGACTACCTGAAGAAGACCCAGATCGCCTTGAACGTGCTCACGGGCAAGGCTGACCTCGCTCAGTTCATCCAGGAAAACCAGATCCGGTACGTCGTGTGGACGGCAGACCTCCCAACGCCGCCCCCGGCGAGCCTGGGCGTGCCGGCCTACGACACGCCGAACTTCAAAATCTGGAGGGTGTCTGCGGGTTCAGGGCCCAGCGCCCCCTAAGAGGAGAGGGATGCCGTCCTGACAAAGATCACCGCGACTGAATCCTCGTAGACGAGCTTCCAGCCAGGTTCCGTCGCGAGCACGTTGGCCAGGGCCTCGCCCCTGTTGTAGACGATGTAGTCGACCTTCGAGCTGTCCAGCACCTGCTGCCAGTCGGGGCGAAGGGTCTGCACGTCCTCGTACTCGTTCAGCAGCGGGTCTCCCATGAGAGCTGCCTCGCCGAAGATGAACACCCTGCGGTTGGCTTCGGGATAGAACCGGTCGGCGAGATATCCGCCCCAGCCGTACTGGTTGTACATCCGCGTCCCAACCTCGGGATGCGCGGCGAGCCAGTCGGCGGCGGCGACGGGGTAGGTGGTCGCGTCGAGGTTGCGCTGCGCCGACGGGCTGATCGAGCCCGAGATGTGGAGCGCGGTCGTGCCTGCAATGACCAGCAGCATGATCGCGGTGATGGCGGCGAAGAGCGGTCGTGGAGGCAGGGTCAGGGTCCACTTTCGCGACTGCGCGACCTCCTTCCAGATCTCCGAATACGTGTTGATCAGCACCGGTGTGGTGGCGGCGACGAACAGGGCCACGTTGCGCACGGACTGCAGCGCCAGGCCCAGGGCCAGAAGGGTGAGCAGGAACTCGTACAGGGTCGGGCGCCGGAAGGCAAACCCCGCGATGAGCAGGAAGAACATCGCCTCGAACGGCCGCAGGTAGACCTGGTGGAAGTCCGGCGAGAACCATTCGACGATGAGCTTCTGCTGGGCGATGCTGCCCTCGGTCTGAAACGGGTACGGGTACAGGCTGAGGAAATGTGGCGTGGCGGCCACCGCGACGGCGGAAGCCGCCGTGATGATGAGCAGGAAGCGCACATGCATGCGGTGCGCCGGGTTGGAGCGATCCCAGGCCCAGCCGACAACCTCCGCAATGAGGGCGACGCCGAGCCATACGAAACCGATCACCCACCCGCCATGCAGGTTGGCCCATAGGATCATCACGAGCGGGAAATAGGTGAGGGCGCGGCTGCGTCCGCTGAGGTATCCCTGCAGCCAGTAGAGCTGCAGGCAGCTGAGGGCGAACGTGATCATCTGCGCGCGCGGACCCCAGATCGGAGATCCCGCGATAGCCCCGATCGCCAGGCCGGTCCCCACGATGACGAACGGCTGCTTGCGCACCTGTCGGTACATGAGCCAGAAGCCGGCCCAGGTGATGAGTCCGAATGCGATGCATAGGACGGTGATCCCGAAGGTGCTGTAGGTCAGCCACATCAGGATCTCGGTGAGGTACTCGTGATCGGTCCAGACGTGGTTCGGCACCGTGAAGGTGAAGATGTCCGTCGCCGGTAGACGTCCGTTGTCGACCATCCAGCGCCCGATCCGGAGGTGCCACCAGAAGTCGGGGTCCTGCTCGCCGGAGATGAACAGGGAGAGGATGACGATCAGCACCCCGCCAACGAGCAGCGTTCGCGCGCTCAGGCGCTCGACCAGCCGCCGCGGCGCCACTACCTCGCAGCCTTCAGCGGATTGGGAAAGTAACGCGACACTCGCCGCGCATAGCCGGGGTAGTCGTCCGGAAAGGCCTTGCTGAGCACGCCCTCCTCCCAGCGAATTCGCAGCAGCTCGCAGCCGATGAAGTAAAGGACGGCCAGGGCCCCCAGCCAGCCGGCGGTGGCGAGGTTGACCCCGACCGCGGTGGCGATCTCGCCCAGGTAGACGGGATGGCGGCTCAGCGAGTAGGGGCCGCCGGTGACCAGGCGGCGGGCTTCGGGGATGATCGAGAACGATCGGCGCAGGTAAGCCAGGCCCCAGACGGAGTAGGCCAAACCAGCCGTGGCGATGATGTCGCCGATCAGCACCAGGCCCTCTCGCCTGACGCCGCCGGGCAGAAAGCTCGCCCCGATGGCCGAGAAGGTCCCGGTGAAGGCGATGAAGACAACAGTCATGCGGTGGTCGGTGCCGCGCTGCGGCAGGCGGGTCGTGTAGAGGACGACAAGCATCGTGAAGTAGGCCAGGGCGAGCGCCTGCTGGGCGACGAAGAGATAGTCGCTCGGCTGCTTGACCGATCGCAGCCCACCACTGAGGAACAGGAGCTGCCGGGCGAGGAAGATGCTGAAGAACAGAGCGGGGAGGAGGCGGCTCAGGAGCAGGTCCCGCCAGTACGCGCCAGAGCCCCGGTTCACGTGCTCAGCGACGCCGGAAGGAGCCATTCGGGGCCAAACGGTATCAAGTGGAACGACCCGGTTGGCCCTCGCAGCCGTTTTGTTTAATGAATTGACCAGCCCGGGGCCGTCCGCGTAGTATCCGCGCCGCGATTGGCGCCAAAGGCCGCAAGTATCGGGCCCCGGCGCCGTCAAGCAGTACAGAAACCTGTAGTCCAGGAAAAAGGAGGTGAATCGCAGATGTTGAACCTTTACATGAAGCTTCGGAGCCTTACGACCCGTCAGGAAGGCCAGGGCATGGTTGAGTACGCTCTGATCCTCGTCCTCGTTTCTATCGTGGTCATCGTCATCCTTCTTACGATGGGCAACCAGATCAAGAACGTGTTCTCGAACGTCGTAGCCGCTCTCGGCTAACGAGAACCAAACGTAGTAGCACCTTCAAAAAGAGAGCCCCGACTCGGGGCTCTCTTGTTTCCGGAAGCGGGGGGCCGATCGCGGTTCCCGTGGGTACAATTGCGGCACTCTCGACAGAACGATCATCGGAGGTGACTTAGATTTGGCCGTCGCACAAGCTCCAGCAAGACCCCGTCCAGGCGGTGGTCGACTATTCATCATCGTCGGCTTGCTACTCGCTGTTCTGGCTTTCGGTGGAGTCTTCCTGCTCGGCAATACGTTGGGTGGCGGAGGCGTAGGCGGAGCCGCGACGACGACTGTGGTGGTGGCCAAGCAGGCCATCCCGCTGCGACACACCATCACAACCGACGACCTCGAGACCGCCAAGGTTTCGGGCGCCTTCACCAGCTCCAACAACACCTACACCAACCCGAGTGACGTGAAAGGTCTGATCGCCGAGATCCAGATCAGCAAAGGTTCGGTCATCACAGCGGACATGCTGGCCCGAGACATCAACCTCGTGCCGACCGGCTCGGCGCCCGCTTATCTTCCGCTGGCCAGCGGCTACGTCGCGTTGACCATTCCGACCGGCGAGCAGCAGGGCGTCGCGGGTCACATCAGCGTGGGTGACTACATCACGGTCATCACGTCGCTCACATCGACCCTGATCAACACCCAGACTGGCTCCACGGTTGGTGTGCCCAAGGTCATAACCAAGACAGTCTTCACGAACATCCACATCATCGGCCTCGGTCCGGCGGCGGCCAACGTGCAGCCGGCGGGAGGCGCGGCCACGGTCGGCGGAACGCAAACTCAAAGCGGCGTGACCTCGAGCCTCACCATCGAGCTCACGCAGTGTGACGCCGAGTTTTTCACCTGGTTCCTGAATAACACCACCGGCATGAAGTACACGCTCGAGTCTTTCAAGGACTACCTGGCGCAGCCGCCGAGCACGCCTGACCCCACCTGCCCGACCGTCATCTCGGCCCAGGGCGTCAGCCAGAAAGAGGTCGAGGCCAGGTATCACTTCAGCGCCCTCTAAGGGGTTGCGGTAGCGCAAATGGGATTACTCGACAGGGTCAAGCAGAACCAGACGGTTCCCCCGGCGGGGCCGGCGTCGAACGGCCCCGCCACTGCCACGCTGCCCGGCGCGGCGGCCACCTATGCGCCTGCGACCGCCATTCCGTCTTCGGCCAACAACGCGGCGGTCACCGCTCCGCCACCTGCCCAGAACCTGCAGCAGCGCGCGGCCGCGAGCGGCGCCGAGGTCACCCCGGCATTCACCGCCGCCAAGGTTCAAATCCACGCCAGGCTGATCGAGAAGTTCGCGGACCAGATCGACTCCAGCAACAAGCCCGGCGTCCGGGAAAAGATCGTCGAGCTCGCCGAGGAGTACTTCCGGAGCACGGCGATGACGATGACCAAGACCGACAAGGAGCGCCTTGTCGACTCAGTCCTCGACGACGTCCTCGGCCTCGGCCCGCTCGAGGCTCTGCTCGCCGACCCGAACATCACTGAAATCATGGCCAACCACCCCAAACAGATCTATGTGGAGCGGGCGGGCGAGCCGACCCTGTCCGCGGTGACCTTCGAGTCCGAAAGGCAGATGCGTCAGGTCATCGACCGAATCGTGAGCCTGGTCGGGCGCCGCGTGGACGAGTCGACGCCCATCTGCGACGCACGTCTCAAGGACGGCTCGCGTGTCAACGTCGTGATCCCGCCGATCGCCCTCAAGGGCCCATGCCTGACGATTCGAAAGTTCGCCAAAGAGAAGTGGGGCCCCGCGGACGTGGTCAACCGGTTCCACTCGTCAAGCCCCGAGATCATGACCTTCCTGCGCTCCTGCGTGAGGGCGCGCATGAACATCCTGGTCTCCGGCGGCACCGGCTCCGGCAAGACCACCCTACTCAACATCCTCTCGACGTTCATCCCGGAGTCGGAGCGACTGATCACCTGTGAGGACGCGGCGGAGCTGCAGCTGCAGCAGCCGCACTGGATCCAGCTCGAGTCGCGCCCGCCCAACGTCGAAGGCAAGGGGGCGGTGCCCATCAGGGAGCTGGTCAAGAGCTGTCTGCGTATGCGACCCGACAGGATCATCGTCGGTGAGTGCCGTGGCGGCGAAGCGCTGGACATGCTCCAGGCCATGAACACCGGTCACGATGGCTCGATGTCGACGCTCCACGCCAACAACCCCCACGAGGCCCTCGTGCGGTTGGAGACTCTGGTCCTGCAGGCAGGCCAGGACCTGCCGTCCCGGGCCATCCGCGAAACAATCGGCGCCGCGATCCACCTGATCGTGCAGCAGTCGCGCCTTCGTGGCGGCGTGCGGCGTATTGTCAGCGTCGCCGAGATCCTCGGCATGAAGGACGGGGACGTGCAATTCCAGGAGCTCTTCACGTTCAAGCAGGTCGGCGTCAACGCCGAAGGCAAGGCCGTCGGCTATCACACCGCCACGGGTGTGGTCCCGTTTCGAATGGAGCATCTCCGCGCCGAGGGCGAGGACCTTTCGGAATCGCTTTTCGCCCCAGTCAAGCAGCCGTCGCCGGATAAGCTCTACTGACCGTTTAGGAGGTCCAGATGTCCTTTCCCCTGGTATTCGGGCTGATCGCCTTCGCAGGCGTTTTTCTCCTGTTCCTCGGCATCAGCCAGATGCGGCGCTCCGCAGGTGGCTCCGAAGACTTCCAGGCACGCCTCGCCGCCTACGGAGTGACGACGGCGGGCGCCGAGACCTTGCCGCCGTCGACCGGGATGCGCGAATCCCTCAACCGCCTTTTCCAGCCCGCCGCCGACCGTGTCGGCCGCGGCAACGCCAAGAAAGGCAAGCCGTCGGTTCAGGAGCAACTGCAGCGCGCGGACCTCAAGCTCCGCACCTCGGAGTTCTTCATGATCCAGATCGGCACCACGGTTCTGTTCGTGCTGATCTCCCTGATCCGGTTCGGCCTCCCGCTGGGCGGCCTGATCCAGATGGTCGTATTCGGCTTTGTCGGCTACCTGATCCCGGGCTTCTATGTTCGCTACCGCATCAACAAGAGGCTCCGGGCGTTCGACGCCCAGCTCGGTGACACGCTGACGCTGCTCTCGAACGCATTGAAAGCCGGCTACTCGTTCGCTCAGGCGATCGACACAGTCGCCAAGAACGCGGTGCCTCCGATCGCGGACGAGTTCGCGAGGGCTGTCCGCGAGATGAACCTCGGCGGCTCGCCCGACGAGGCCCTGCAGAACATCACCAAGCGAATCGCGAGCCAGGACTTCGACCTGGTCGCCACGGCTTACTCCATCCACCGAACGGTGGGTGGCAACCTGGCTGAGATCCTGGACAACATCGCGTACACGATTCGCGAACGCGTCCGGATCAAGGGCGAGATAGCCACCCTGACCGCCCAGGCTCGAGCGTCGGGCACCCTCATCACGTTCCTGCCGCTGGTGCTCGCGCTCTTCATGTACTTCGTCACCCCGACATATTTCCGCCCCATGTTCGAGCAGTTCATCGGCTGGGTGCTCATCGCGATCGGCGTGTTCATGATCTTCATCGGCAACCTGATCATCCGCCGCGTCGTGGCTATCGAGGTATGAACTGATGAGCACCACCATTCTTCTCGCTCTCGTCTGCGCCGGCGGCGTGATGCTGATCTTCATCGGCCTCGCACGCACACCCTCCACCAACACGGCGGAGATGGTGCAGCAGCGCCTCTCCGTCTACGGGGGCGGCGAAAAGCAGCTTACCCTCGAGGAGGTCGAGCTGCAGCGGCCGTTCAGCGAGCGGTTCCTGCGCCCGTCGATCGAAAGGCTTGGCTCCCTGCTGTCGCGCTCGACACCTCAGAAGGCGCGGCAGGACCTCATGAACAGGCTGGACCTCGCGGGCCGGCCGGGCAACCTCACACCGGAAGACTTCGCAGCCGTGCGCATCGTGGCCGCGGCCGTGATGGCCGCCATCGGGCTGCTGCTTGGCCTGCTGCTCGCAAGCCCGCTCTACCTGGTCATCTCGCTGGTCGCCGGCACAATCCTCGGCTACTACCTGCCTGTCCTATGGCTCAAGCAGAAGGTCGACGCCCGCAGGACCGAGATCCAGAAGGGCCTGCCGGACGCGATGGACCTGCTGGTCATCGCGGTCGACGCGGGCCTTGGCTTCGACGCCGCGCTGGCGCGCGTCACGGACAAGTACAAGAACGCGCTGTCCGAAGAGTTCGCCAAGGTGCTGCGCGAGGTCAGCCTTGGCCGCCCGCGCATGGAAGCGATGGACGAGATGGGCCGGAGCAGCGGCGTCGACGACCTCCACAACTTCATCCAGGCCGTGATTCAGTCGGAGCAGTTCGGCACCGGCATCGGCAAGATCCTGCGCATCCAGGCGGACGAGATGCGGCGCAAGCGGCGCCAGCGCGCGCAGGAGAAGGCCGCGCAGGCAACCTTGAAGATGATGCTGCCGATGGTCGGCTGCATCTTCCCGACATTGTGGATCGTGCTGCTCGGCCCCGCCGCTCTGATCCTGATGAAGCCTCGGTCCTAGAAATGCGAGCGTGCCCATGACCGGCGCGCTACTGGCCCTTCCCACCGGTGTGACGTTTCCTGTCGGCGTGCTGCCGACGGTCGCCTGGTGGGAGCTCATGCTGCGGGCCGTCGTCATCTACGCGGCGCTGCTGGTTGCCCTCCGCCTCTTCGGCAAGCGCGAGGTGGGCCAGTTCACGCTGTACGACCTCGTTTTCATTCTTCTCGTTGCCAACGCACTACAGCCGGCGATCACCGGGCCGGACACCTCGGTGGGGGGTGGGGTGGTGCTGATCGTCGCGCTGGTGGGGATGAACTTTCTCGTGGGCAGGATCGACAGCATGCCGAGGTTCAAGCGTCTGTTCACCCCGGCGCCCACGGTCATCGTCAGGAATGGCGAGTGCCTGCCGGATGTGCTGCGCCGTGAGGGAATCGACCGCGAGGAGATCGAGATGGCGATGCGCGAGCACGGCATAGGCGACATGAACGAGGTGCAGCTCGCGGTGCTCGAGTCGGACGGAACGATCTCGATCGTCCCGAAGGACGCGGCCATGCAGAGGACCAAGCACCGCGTGAGGTTCAATCGCCGGAACTAGCGGTGCCTTTACAGGCAGGGTTGACAGGGCACGTAGCCTGAAAGCGGTTGGCAGGAGGGGGAGGGCCTGCAACGGGAAGGGAGGGCCCTCCGAGGGCCTTATTCGGCGGTCAGGAAGTCGATCGCGGCTCGTTTGAACTCCCTGGCCGGCACGGTGCCCAGGTGGTCGCGGCCCGGGATGGTCGCCAGTCGCGCCGTGGGAATGAGCTCGATCAGCTCGGGCGCGGTGCTGGCCAGGTCGTCCCGGTCGCCGACCACGACAAGGATGGGGGTCCGGATCGTGGCCAGGCGTTCGGGCGAATGCTCACGCTGCATTCCCTGCATGCAGGCGGCGAGCGCCTGCAGATCATTCGCCGGCGAGGCCGACGCGAACTTGTAGAACGTCTGCACGATCGGATCGCCCGTCGGCTCGCCGCTGCGCAGCGCCTGCGCGATGGCGCCGGCGCTCTCGAACACGCCGGTCCGGCCCAGCCCACCCAGAACCGCGCGCTGCACGCGATCTGGTGAATCGAGCACGACCTGCAGCCCGATCCGTGCGCCCATGGAGAAACCGAGGTAGGGCGCCGATGAGATGTCCAGGTGATCGAGCAGGCGGACGACATCGGCCGCCATCGTTGCCATGGTGTACGCGCCCGGATCGTGCGGCTTGTCGCTGTGCCCATGGCCGCGGCAGTCGAGGCCGATGACCCGAAACCCTGACGACGTCAGCGTCTCCTGCCACCGCGTGCCCACCCAGTTGAGCCGGTAGCTCGACGCGAAGCCATGGACGACCATGATCGGCGTGCCGTGATCCGGTCCGTGCACCTCGAAATGGAGCCGGACACCATCGCTGTCGAAGTCCACGTCGATAGGTTAGTGTCGATCGCCATGGCAGGACGGAGCGCGGTGCATGAGCGGACGGGAAGAGTGCTCGCCCAAGAGCTCGAGATGGCGACGAACTTGATCACCATGACCGCCGGCCTGATGTTCCGCAAGCGTCTCGACCCCGGCAGTGGGATGTGGATCGTGCCCTGTAACGGGATCCACATGATGTTCATGAACTTTGCGATCGACGCGGTTTTCCTGGACCGTGACGAACGAGTCAGAAAGGTCTACCGCAAGCTGCCCGCGTGGTGGGGCGTGGTCTGGTTTGTTTGGGGCGCGCACAGCGTGCTCGAGCTCCCGGCCGGCTCGACCGATGAGATCGACCTTCAGCGGGGAGACCAAATCCTCATCACCTGACCTGTTAAGAGCTATTGACCCGTGGTCATAAGCTCGCTGTGTGCGCTTCGATCCGCTGAGCTTCGTGCTGCCTGCGCGCTGCGGCGGCTGCCGAACCGTCGGCACGTGGCTTTGCCCGCGATGCCGGGCTCGGATCCGCCGTCTCGAGGAGCCTCTGTGCCGGCGCTGTGGCGTGGAGGTCGAGTCGGCGCGCAGTGAGTGCGGCTGCCGGTCGAGGCTGAAAAACCTCGCACGCCTGCGTTCGGCCGCGGCCTATGAGGGACCGATCGAGGACGCGATCCACAGGTTCAAATACCAGGGCTGGCGGCGCCTGGCGGCTCCGCTCGCGCTCCTCATGGCGGAGCGCCTGGCGGTGGAGGGCGTGGCGGCGCGGTTCGCGGTGGGTGTGCCGCTGCATCCGACGCGCCTGCGAGAGCGAGGCTTCAACCAGGCGGAGCTTCTGGCGCGGGAGCTGCGCAAGCGCCTCGCGCTGAGTGAGCCCGACGGCAAGCTCGTCCGCACCCGCGCCACGCCGCCCCAGGTCGGCCACGACCGCCTCTGGCGCTCGAGCAACGTCCAGGGGGCATTTGCCTGGACAGGGCCGCCGCTGGACGGCAGCCCGATCGTGCTGGTGGACGACGTCGCCACCACCGGCGCCACTCTTGACGCATGCGCAAGCGCGTTGCGTACCCATGGATCGGGTCCCGTAATGGGGATCTCAATCGCGAGGGTTAACGTATAGTTGGCGCTCGGTTCATCAAATCGCGAGCGGAGGCTAGCGAATGGCAGTCCGGATCCCCGGTATCAACATCGATGAGTACTACCAGCAGCTAGGGCCGATCGAGCCCCTGATCCGCGACGATCGCGTGACAGAAATCATGGTCAACGGCAACGACCACGTCTACGTGGAGATGGCCGGCAAGGTCGTCTTGACGAACATCAAGTTTGTCGATGAGGACCAGCTGCTCAACGTGATCCAGTTCATCGTGCGGACTGTCGGGCGGCGCATCGACGAGCGGCAGCCGCTCTGTGACGCGCGACTGGCCGACGGCTCTCGAGTCAACGCCGTCATCCGGCCGCTCGCGCTGAACGGTCCGTTGCTCACAATCCGTAAGTTCTCCCGCGACCCCTTCCAGGTCGAAGACCTCATTCGGTTCGGCACCTGCAACGAGGCAGGGTTTGGTTTCTTGAAGGCGGCCGTGCTGGCCAAGGCAAACATCATCATCTCGGGCGGCACGGGCACCGGCAAGACGACGTTCCTCAACGTGCTCTCCGGTTTCATCCCGGTGGAGGACCGCATCGTCACGATCGAAGACGCCGCCGAGCTGCAGCTCCACCAGGAGCACGTCTGCCGGCTGGAGACCCGCCCCAAGGACATCAACGGCGAGGGAGAGGTCACAATCCAGCGTCTCGTCATCAACGCGCTGCGTATGCGCCCAGAGCGCATCGTCGTAGGCGAGTGCCGCTCGGGCGAGGCCCTCGACATGCTCCAGGCCATGAACACTGGTCACGACGGCTCGATGACCACCCTGCACGCCAACACCACACGCGACGCGCTGGCCCGCCTTGAGACGCTGGTGTTGATGGCCGGCGTTGACCTTCCGATCCGAGCCATCCGCCAGCAGGTGGCGGGGGCGATCAACCTGATCGTCCAGCTCAACCGTCTGCGTGACGGCTCGCGCAAGGTGACGGCGATCACCGAGATCGTCGGCATGGAGCAGGACATCATCACGATGCAGGACATCTTCATGCTCGAGCAGAAGGGCGCCACGGCCGATGGCAAGGTGATCGCCGAGTTCAAGCCGACCGGCCTGCGGCCCAAGATCCTGGAGCGTATTTTCGCCCAGGGTATTCCGCTCCCCAAGGAGATCACAGCGCTGTTCCCGCCGCCTGCCGGATACAAGCCCGCGACGCGGTAGAAACGGGTCTTCAAGAGCGTCGCCGGGCGAGCCGGGACGCTTCTATACTCAGGTTGTGAAGGTCGTCCTGCACGACCGTACCAACGGTCTGGGGCAGGAGGTGCGCGACAACGTGCATCTGAAGCTGGAGCGGCTGGCGCGCCACTTCAGCAAGGTGGCGGAGGCCGAGGTGGATTTCTCGGAGGAGCGCAAGCGCAGCGGCCTCTCGACCACGGTGTGCCGCATCAACGTCCACCTCGACGGGAAGCGCTCGCCCGTCCTGTCCGCCCACGAGCGGGGCGCCGACGCGCAATCGGCCCTGGACCTGGCGCTGGACAAGATCGACCGGCAGGTGGTCAAGCACAAGGAGAAGGTCACCCACCGCAAGCAGCCGGAGTCCCCGATTCGGGCGCCCGAGCCGGACGCCGACGGCGAGCCGCGCCCCGAAGAGCCGGAGCGGATCAGGTTGAAGGTCCTTCCGATGACGATCTCCGATGCAGTCTCGGAGCTCGAGGCGGACAGCCAGACGTTCCTGGTCTTCCTCGAAGAGGACACCGGTGTGATGCAGATCGCAGTCAAGCGCGCGGACGGCTCGGTGGCCGTGATCGAGCCAGTCGTACCCTAGGTTCGAAGTTCGGCCTGGCCGGGTAACCTGATCTAAGACCGATGCTGACTCTGACCAGGCTTCTCGACCCGAACGAGCGGGAGATCAAACGTCACCTGGTGGTGGCGTCGGCGATCAACGCCCTGGAACCCGACCTCAAGGCGCTCGACGACGCCGGCTTGCGCGCGAGGTCGGACGAGCTGCGCGAGAAGGCGACCGCCGGCCACGATCTCGACGAGCTCTTGATCGAGGCGTTCGCCCTGTGCCGGGAGGCCAGCCGGCGCACGATCGGGCTGCGCCACTTCGACGTCCAGATGGTCGGCGGCATCGTGCTGCACCAGGGCAAGATCGCCGAGATGAAGACCGGTGAGGGCAAGACCCTCGTGGCCAGCCTGGCGCTTTACCTCAACGGCCTTGCGGGCAAGGGCGTCCACCTGGTCACCGTCAACGACTACCTGGCGCGGCGTGACGCCGGGTGGATGGGGCCGATCTACCACCTGCTCGGGCTGAGCGTCGGCATCAACGTCGGCACCTCCGCAACCTACCTCTACGACCCCGAGTTTCTCGATGAAACACACCCCGACGCGCGGCTGCAGCACCTGCGCCCCGTGACCAAGCACGAGGCATACGCCGCGGACATCACGTACTGCACGAACTCCGAGCTTGCCTTCGATTACCTGCGCGACAACATGGCGCACGACCTCGCGCAGTGCGCCCAGCGCACGCTCAATTACGCGATCGTCGACGAGGTCGACTCGATCCTCATCGACGAGGCGCGCACACCGCACATCATCTCCGGGCAGTCCGAGGAGTCGACCGAGAAGTACTACGAGTACGCGCGTTGGGCCTCCCGCTTGAGCGAGGAGGAGGACTACGAGGTGGACCTCAAGCACAAGTCGGCGTCGCTGACCGAGGCCGGGATCGCCAAGATGGAGCGCTGGACCGGGATCCGGAACATCTACGACCTCGAGAATGTGATCGAGGCGCACCAGATCAACCAGGCGCTGAAGGCCAAGGCGCTGTTCCACCGCGATCAGGAGTACCTGGTCAAGGACGGCGAGGTGATCATCGTCGACGAGTTCACCGGGCGCACGATGCCGGGACGGCGCTGGTCGGATGGCTTGCACCAGGCGGTCGAGGCCAAAGAGGGCGTCAAGGTTCAGCAGGAGCAGAAGACCATCGCGACGATCACGGTTCAGAACTATTTCCGCCAGTACGAGAAGCTCGCGGGAATGACCGGTACGGCGCTGACCGAGGCTGAGGAGTTTCACAAGATCTACGGTCTCGACGTGGTCGTGATCCCGACGCACCACCCCATGGTTCGCAACGACAGCCCCGACGTCATCTACAAGACGGAGAAGTCGAAGTTCGAAGCGGTGATCGACGAGATCGTCGAGATGAACAAGGCGCAGCGACCCGTCCTGGTCGGCACGGTATCGGTTGAGAAATCCGAGCGCCTCGCCAAGATGCTCGAGCGGCGGGGCGTCAAGCACAATGTGCTCAACGCCAAGCAGCACGAGCGTGAGGCGGCCGTGGTCGCGGAAGCCGGCCAGCCGGCCGGAGTGACGATCGCCACCAACATGGCAGGTCGAGGAACCGACATCGTGCTCGGAGAAGGAGTGCAGGCGCTCGGCGGTCTCCATATCATCGGCACCGAGCGGCACGAGAGCCGCCGCATCGACAATCAGCTGCGCGGCCGCGCGGGCCGGCAGGGCGACCCTGGCTCGAGCCGGTTCTTCATCTCGCTCGAAGACGACCTGATGAAGGTGTTCGGGCCGGCGGCGGACCGTATCGGCAGGCTGATGGACACGCTGGAGGTCGAGCCGATCGAGCATCCCTGGGTCGCGCGCTCGATCGCGAGCGCGCAGAAGAAGGTCGAGGGCATGCATTTCGACGCCCGTAAGCACGTGGTCGAGTACGACGACGTGATGAACAAACAGCGGGAGATCATCTACGAGGAGCGGCGCAAGGTGCTCGAGGGGGCCGACGCGCGCGGCAACATCCTTGGCTACGCGCGCGAGATCATCGCCAACGGAGTCGCCCAGCACTGCGAGAGCCGGCACTCGGAGAACTGGGACCTCGAAGGTCTGGTCAAGTACTTGAACGCATACCTGCCGATCGAGCCCGGCACCCAGATCCCGGAGGATGCGCTCCGCGGCGGACCGGATGGACTGATCGAATACCTGCAGGCCGCGGCTTCCGACACCTACGACCGGAAGGTGGAGGAGGTGGGCGCTGACCTCATGCCGCTCGTCGAGCGGGACGTGATGCTGCGAACGATCGACTGGCAGTGGATGGAGTACCTGACCCAGATGGAGCATTTCCGCGAGGGCATCGGGCTGCGCGCTTACGGCCAGCGAGACCCGCTCGTCGAATACAAGAACGAAGCGTTCGAGATGTTCAACGAGCTGCGCGAGCGCATCCAGGCCTCGATAGTGGCCCGGGTCTTCCGCGTGCAGGTGCAGCGCAACGTGCCGCCGCCGGAACCGGCGCCGATCGTGCGCCAGGTCATGGAGAGCGGCCCGGGCGAGCCTGACGGCGCCAACGGCGCCGGACGGCAGGCGGCGCCCAGACAGAGGCCAGGGCTCCCGGTGGGGGTCGCTGCGGCTGAGAGCCAGGCTAAGATCGGACGCAACGATCCGTGCTGGTGCGGGTCAGGCAAGAAATACAAACGCTGCCATGGACGATAGGCGCATGGGGGACTGCGTCCCCCTTGCGGGAAACCCCCTCTCCAGGCCACGTCTCGGATTGAATGTTGGACGCGAAGTCATGGCCCGGCAGAGCCGGCCCATCCATGCCACGCCTTGAATATCTGGAGAAGTAATGGACGCTGAGCTGGACCCCAAAGAGCTTTTGCAACGGATCCTTCAGCTCAAGGAGCACCTTTGACCTGCCGGCGAAAGCCAAGCGAGCCGATGAGCTAGACGCCGAGCTGGTCAAGCCCGGAGTCTGGGACGATCCCAATCACGCTGGCCAGATGGCGCGCGAGTCTGCGGAGCTCCGGCAGCTGTTGGGCACGTGGGAGCGGTTGGAGAAGCGGGCGAGGGACCTCATCGAGCTCGACGAGCTGGCCTCGGGCGACTCCGAGCTCCAGGACCAGGTCGCACAGGAGCGCGCCTCGATCGCCCAGGAGCTGCGCGCCCGCGAGCTGGACCTGCTGTTCACCGATCCGTACGCCACGAACAACGCCGTGATCACCCTTTCGGTTGGCCAGGGTGGGGTGGAGGCCCAGGACTGGGTGGAGATGCTGATGCGCATGTATCTCAAGTGGGCGGAGCGCAAACGCTTCGAGACTGAGATCCTCGACACCTCGCCCGGTGAGGAGGCCGGCTTGAAGAGCGCCACGTTCATCGTGCGTGGGCCGCGCGCGTACGGACTGCTGCGCTCGGAGCACGGCGTGCACCGCCTGGTGCGCATCTCGCCTTTCGACCAGAACCACCGCCGCCACACCTCATTCGCGCTGGTCGAGGTGATGCCGGAGCTGGAGCAGTCCGACGAGGCCGCGGTCGTGATCAACCCCGGAGATCTCCGCATCGACACATACCGGTCCACCGGGGCGGGCGGCCAGCACGTCAACAAGACCGACTCGGCGATCCGGATCACGCACCTGCCGACGGGCATCGTCGTCACCTGCCAGAACGAGCGTTCGCAGATGAAGAATCGCGAGATGGCGATGAAGGTGTTGAAGGCCCGCCTCTTCCAACGGCAGCAGCAGGAGGCCGCAGCTCACCTCGACCAGATACGCGGCCAGGTGATGCCGGCCGAGTTTGGCTCCCAGATCCGCAACTACGTGCTTCAGCCGTACACGCTCGTCAAGGACGTCAGGACGGGCCTGGAGATCGGGAACGCCCAGTCAGTGCTCGACGGCGATCTCGATCCATTCATCGAAAGCTGGCTGCGGTGGAGGCTCGGCAAGAACGGAGCAGCCGCCTAGCAAGGACTCGATCGAGTCCTCGTTAGATACCCCGGTTGGCTCTCTGGGAAGGGGTTGGAGCAGGCGGCGGCATCGGGTATACTGCGCCCGACTCAGCCACGCGCGCCCGCCGGCGCGGAACGTCACAGCAAGAGACTCAGCTTATGGTTCTAACACCGGATTTTGATACCAGGCCAGTCATCAGCTTCCAGCATGTCTGGAAGAAGTACCCGACTGGTACCGAAGCCCTCCGCGACGTCAACCTCGTGGTGCCGGAAGGCGACTTCCTGTTCCTCGTGGGACCGTCCGGTGCGGGCAAGTCCACCCTCGTCCGCCTGCTGATCCGAGAGGAGAAGCCGACCAAAGGCAAGATCTTCGTCGACGGCGTCGAGCTCGGCCGCATGAGGCGCGGAAGGCTGCCGTACTACAGGCGCAAGGTCGGCCTCGTGTTCCAGGACTTCAAGCTGCTGCCGAACCTCACGGTGTACGAAAACGTCGCCTTCGCCCTGCGCGTGCTCGGCGAGGCCGATCACTCCGTCCATTCGCGGGTCGGAGAGGCGCTCGATACGGTGGGGCTGGCCGGCAAGGAGCAAACGTACCCGTCGCATCTCTCCGGTGGGGAGCAGCAACGCGTGGCGATCGCTCGCGCGCTCGTGCACGCCCCGCGTTTCATCATCGCCGACGAGCCCACCGGCAACCTCGACCCAGCGACCGCCTGGGAGATCATGCAGCTTTTCCTACGCATCAACGCCCGGGGCGCCACCGTGGTGATGGCGACCCACAACCGCGAGATCGTCGATTTGCTGCGCCGCCGCGTCATCGCGATCGAGGCCGGCCAGATCGCAAGGGACGACCGCTCAGCGAGGTACCACGAAGATGTTGAGAAAGCTCAAGTTCGCGCTCAGTAGCGCCTGGCAGAGCTTCTGGCGGAACCTGGCCGTGAGCCTGGCCGCCGTGCTTTCGATCACGCTGATCCTCGTCCTGGCCGGTGTCAACCTCTTGATCGGGCACGCGTTCTCGCAGGTCCTTGACGGCTTCCGCGCGAGGGTGAGCGAGATCTCGATCAACGTGGCCGACGACACCCCGCTGCAGAGCATCTATGACTTCCAGCAGCAGCTGGCAACCGACCCGCGCGTGTCGAGCGTCCAGTTCGTCACGAAGGACCAGGCGCTGGCGCAGTTCCGCGCCGACCCCAACAACGTCGTGCTCGCGCAGCAGATCGACGGCAACCCGCTCGACGCGAAGCTCGACGTGCATGTCGGCAAGCTCACCGACGTCGTGGCGATCGACTCACTCGCTCGCACCTGGCCCGGCGTCGACCCGGCCGATCCGACCAATTACCAGGGCGACTTCGTCAACCGGATGCTGCAGCTGTCACAGTGGCTCGGCTACGCAGGCGTCGGCTTGATGGCAATCCTGGTCGTCGTCTCGGTGGTGATCGTGATGAACACCATCCGCACAGCGGTGTATCACCGCCGCAAGGAGATCGAGGTGATGAAGCTCGTGGGCGCCACGGAATGGTTCGTCCGGGGGCCGTTCATCCTCGAGGGCATCATGACCGGCCTCATCGCGGCGTCGATCGCTCTGATGCTGCTGGTCATCGCGTACCAGCCGGCCGTTGACCGATTCCGCGCTGACATAGCGTTCATACCCCTGTCCTACGACCCGGCTTTCGTGTCGAGCCTGGCCCGTGACCTGCTTCTCGGCGGCGCGCTTTTGGGCGCGCTGGGCAGCTACATCGGCGTTCGCCGCTATGTCAGGGTCTGACGTGCGAGCTCGATTGACGATGGCGGCTCTTCTCGCTGTGATGCTGTGGGTGCCCCAGGCGACCAAGACGGTTTCCGCGCTTTACTGCTATTCGGGCGATCCGCCGGCGGTCTACCAGGCGTGCGTGGCCTACAACAACGGCATCGGGCAGCAGGTCAACAACGAGTACCAGCTGCAGAACATTCAGACCCAGATCAACAACGCGACGGCGCAGATCAACGCGATCGACTCCTTCATCAACAGCCTGAAGAACCAGATCGCCGCGCAGCAGGCCCTGATCGCGCAGACCCAGGTGACGATCGATGATCTGAACCGCAAGATCCGATTTGGCCAGGCCAGCGTGACGCGCCTGGAGGCCACTGTGAGCGTGCGCGACCAGCTCTTGAACCAACGTCTGCGGTACGTGGACGGCCACGGTTCGGTGAACTACCTCGAGCTCGTGCTCACGTCAAAGAACTTCAACCAGATGATGAATCGCATGATCGGGGCGCAGCAGATCGCTGCCTCGGACAAGCAGCTGCTGACCGACCTGCAGGACGAGCACGCACAGGTCACGATCGCCAACGATGAACTGGGAGTCCAGCACGCCCAGGTGACCGCCTTACTCCAGCAGCAGCAGGCGACCGAGGCGGACATGAAGAAGAACCTTGACGCGCAAGCGGCCGCCCTGGCGTTCGAGCAGAAGCTGGAGGCGCAGCTTTCGGTGCAGTACGCGCAGGTACAGGCAGAGCGCGCCGCGATCGATGCGCTGGTGGCGCAGGAAGCGCAGCAGTACCAGGCGGCGGCCGCGAAGGCGGGAGGCGGCTCTGGCGTGTTCGAATGGCCTGAGCCCGCATGTGGGCACGACTGCATCAGCCAGGGCTTCGGCTGCTCCAGCTTCTACCTCGAGGTCTACGACCCGAACTGCCCGTGGCCGCACAAGATTCACACCGGCATCGACATCGCGGGACCGTACGGGACGCAGCTCGTGGCCGCGGACACCGGTGTGGCATATCTGTACCCGGGCAGCATCGGATACGGCAACCTGCTCGTGATGATCAACGGGAACGGCTACTCGACTTACTACGGACACCTGTCGGCCTACGCGCCTGGCCTGTCGTCCGGGCAGGTCGTGGCACGCGGCACGACCGTTGCTTTCGAAGGCTCGACCGGTTGGTCGACAGGCCCGCATCTGCATTTCGAGATCAGGGTCAACGGCGTATACAAGGATCCCTGCATCTGGCTCGGATGCTGAGGTGGCCGGCAACATTTCGCTAGTCTGCTGAAATGAATCGCCGCGCCGCGCTGCGGGGTGGCGGCGTCCTCCTCATCCTGGTCGCCGGCTTCGTGGCGGGCATTTACGCGGACCAGGCATATCCCGAGTACATGCCCTACATCGGGCAGCGCGCGGTCGGCAGCATCAGCCTCACCGAGGCCCAGGAGGCCGCGCGGTTGATCGAGGCCCAGTACGTGAACAGCAACATCGACACGAGCAAGCTGTCGCACGGGTCGGTGCAGGGAATGGTGAACGCCATCAATGCGGCCGGAGATCCCTTCACCGCGTACTACGACCCCGCGGCCTACAAGCGTTTGCAGCAGAGCTACCAGGGCAAGTATTCGGGAATCGGCATCTATCTCAGCTTTGGCACGGGCTACCCCGTCATCACAGCCACCGTGCCGGGGTCGCCCGCGGCGACCGCGGGCCTTCAGAAAGGCGATCAGATCACAGCAGTGGGCACCAAGGACCTCAAGGCCATCACGTCCGATCAGGCGACCGCGCTGATCCAGGGGGCTGATGGGACCAAAGTGACGATGACGATTCTCCGGGGCACCCAGACGTTGACATTCACCATCACTCGTGCCGAGATTCAGCTCCCGACCGTGCGGTCCGCCATGATCGCCGGCCACGTGCTGTACATCCGGATCTACCAGTTCGGCTCCCAGACGTCGAGTGAGTTTGCCAGCGCGCTGACGACCGGACTGGCCGGCACCACGGGGATCGTGCTCGACCTCCGCGGCAACCCCGGAGGCTTCACCTCCGCGGCCGATGACGTGATCACCCAGTTCGTGACGAGTGGGGAAACGTTTGAGACGCATGGCCGGGGCGGGGTCGTGGACAAGCACACCGTGGGCTCGGTGCACAAGGCGCCGACTGAGCCGCTGGTCGTGCTGGTCGACGCCAACAGCGCATCGGCCTCCGAGATCGTCTCCGGGTCGCTGCAGGTACACCAGCGCGCCAAGCTGGTTGGGACGGTGACTTTTGGCAAGGGTTCGGTGCAGCAGGACTTCGTGCTGAGTGACGGGGCGGACATCCATCTGACGGTGGAGCGGTGGTTCCTGCCCAACGGGCAGACGATCGACCACAAGGGCCTGACGCCCGACCTGGCCATCACCCTGGCCACCCCGACCGACGAGTTCGACGTGACGCAGCTCTCGGCCGGTTACGCCAAGGACACGCAGCTGAATGCGGCGCTGGGATTCCTCCCGCCTGGGTAGACTGACTTCCGCGCTAACGGGCGGTTAGCTCAGCTGGCTAGAGCGCCTCGCTTACACCGAGGAGGCCGTTGGTTCAAGTCCATCACCGCCCACCACCGTTCCACAAAGTGAGAGCGTGGTTTCAGCGGCGCCCGATCGCGAGCACCGAGACCTGGCCCCACAACCCTGGTACGCGGCGTTCGGTGGTCACCCGGAGCTGCCGTGGTGC